>CASEMX010000011.1 GCA_949289155.1 uncultured Parabacteroides sp. | reverse complement strand
CAAACCTGAAATGTCAGTGATTTGAGTAGCTCTCACCCATTTTCCTTCTTCTGGAATCGGAGCGCAAGGATGGTTAGCGCCCTTTTTTACAACACACATTTGTTGTACTTCATGTGAATAAACCATAATCGCTAATATTTTTGTTTCTAACTAACAATGAAAACTTATAATGTATTCATATAAGACTGCACAAAGATAGTCCTTTTTATTTTCTCGTGCAAGAATTCGTGAGTATCTTATCGGGATTTTATGGATTTCCTCGTGTGGTAATTGGATTTTCTTTATAAATGCCCTCTAAAGCTAAAGCAGGAAGCTATACATATAAATAAATAGGTATTGCCGTAGGATATCTTCCCTATCGAGCAATCTGAAAATTGCCTATCGTAGAACCCGGCAAGTCTATATCGTAGGACCTGACAATTGCCTATCGTAGCGGCTGACAAGTCTATATCGTAGCGACCGATGACGCTACGATATAGAGAGGTTCGTCGCTACGATATAGAGGCAACACTCGCTACGATATAGACTTGTCGAACGCTACGATAGGGACTTTCCGGCTTGTCCGGGAGCAAATTTCCATCTGTCCGTAGGGAAGATGGCAAGTGCCGGGAGAGTGATTTTTTCTTTGTGCCGAAAACAACTTTTGTGGTTCGTTTGTTATGAGTATATAAATTTAGAGAAAGAAGTAATGAAGAGGATAGTAATAAGCTGTTGGGTCTGTTTGTTCTTCGGGCAGGTCGCCTATGGGCAGCAATCGTTGAGCTTGCAGGAATGCCGGGATTTGGCCGTCCGGAACAATAAGGAGCTGCAGGTGTCGGGCGAGAAGATAAAGGTGGCAGGCTATGAAAAGAAAGCGGCGTTGACGAAATATTTCCCTCAGTTGTCGGCAAATGGCGCATATATGTGGAACCAAAAGGATTTGAATCTGTTGGACATGGGGCAACTGAGCAGTTCGTTGGCTTCATCGTTGGGTGGGCTGGCAGAGTTGCCCGTTATTCAGCAGGCGGTCGGAGCCGTGGGTGAGGTGCAGCATCTGGATGTGCAGAACATTTGGCTGGGGAATATTGCTTTGGTGCAGCCGGTCTTTATGGGCGGAAAGATTGTTACCTATAATCAAATAGCGGAATATGCGAAAGAGTTGGCCATCTCGATGAACGACCAGCAGTTGCAGGATTTGCTTTATAAGACGGACGAGACCTATTGGCAGGTCGTGTCGTTGGTGAATAAGAAGAAGCTGGCGGATGCTTATGTCGGATTGCTTCGGAAGATGGATGAAGATGTTACGGCGATGATTGCGGAGGGCGTAGCGACGGAAGCGGATGGCTTGTCGGTGAAGGTTAAGTTGAACGAAGCCGAGATGACGCAGACGAAAGTCGATAACGGGCTGGCGCTGTCGCGTATGTTATTGGCGCAGATTTGCGGTTTGCCGCTGGATGAGCCGTTGCGTTTGGCAGATGAAGATTTGGACAGCCTGCCTGTCCGTACGGAAGCGGTAGCGGCAGATGTGAACGAGGCGTTTATGAACCGGAGCGAATTGCGTAGTCTGGATTTGGCTTCGAAAATCTATAAGAAGAAGGAACGGATAGTCTTGGCGGATATGTTGCCGTCGGTGGCTTTTTCGGCGAACTACTTGGTGACGAATCCGAACCTTTTCAATGGCTTCAAGAATGACTTCGGGGGGATGTTCAATTTAGGATTTATTGTAAGAATACCGATTACAGGCTGGTGGGAAGGTACTTATAAACGGAATGCGGCTCGGGCGGAAACGCGCATCAAGCAATTGGAATGGGAAGATGCACGGGAGAAGATAGAGCTGCAGGTAAACCAGTCGGTCTATAAGGTGAACGAAGCGAATAAGAAGCTGATTGCTTCGAACCGGAACATGGAGAATGCCGAAGAGAACCTGCGCCGGGCGAACTTCGGATTCGAAGAGGGTGTCATTCCGGCTTTGAATCTGATGGAAGCGCAGACGGCATGGGTATCGGCACGTTCTACTTTAATCGATGCACAGATAGAAATGAAGTTGACCCGCGTTTATTTGAATAAGGCATTGGGAACGTTAAAGGAGTAAACAAGCTAAAAGAACTAACAAACTAAAGAACTCAAAAACTCAAAATACTATGTCAGAGAATAAGAAATATGCATTGAACAATATGATGCTGGCTTTTGCAGCTACATTGGTGGTTGTGTTATTGGTTGCAGCGGCAGGCTTCTTCCTGTTGACACCTGCCGAAGAGATTGTGATGGGACAGGCTGAAGCCACGACGGTACGTGTGTCCGGAAAGGTTCCGGGTAGAATAGAGGCCTATCGTTTCCAAGAAGGAGACAAAGTAAAAGCCGGCGATACGTTGGTCTTTCTGAACACACCGGAGGTAAAAGCCAAACTGATGCAGGCGGAAGCGGCTAAGGCGGCTGCCGAAGCCCAACATGCAAAGGCGATGAAGGGTGCAAGAGAGCAAGAGGTTACGGCGGCGTATGAATTGTGGCAGAAGGCCAAAGCCGGACTGGAGATTGCCGAAAAATCCTATAATCGGGTGCGTAACTTATATGAAAAAGGCGTAATGTCTGCTCAGAAGAAGGATGAAGCGGAAGCGAACTATAACGCGATGGTGGCTACGGAAAAGGCGGCTCGTTCGCAGTATGAAATGGCAAAGGAAGGAGCGCGCCAAGAGGATAAAGCCGCTGCGGAAGCATTGGTTCATCAAGCGAGCGGAGCTGTGGCGGAAGTAGAATCCTATATAGAGGAAGAGGCGCTGCTTTCTCCGATTGACGGTGAGATAGTAGAGCGTTTCCCTGAGGTTGGCGAGTTGGTGGGCAGCGGCGCTCCGATTATGAATATTGCGAATATGGAGGATATGTGGGTGACGTTCAGTATCCGCGAAGATTTGTTGGCGGGGATACGGATAGGGAATGAAATCCATGCTTTCGTTCCGGCATTGGGAAATCAGGAAATAGCCTTGAAAGTATATTATATGAAGGATATGGGAACGTATGCCGCTTGGAAGGCAACGAAGTCAACCGGACAATATGATGCGAAGACATTCGAGGTACGTGCCCGTCCTGTTCAGGCTGTCGAGGGATTGCGTCCGGGCATGTCTGTGATTTGGAAGCCTGTCAAAAAGTAAAGGATGATATGACAATACGTGAATCCATATATTGTATTGGGCAAATTGCACGGCGGGAAACCCTTCGGATTATGTCGCGGCCTATTTATCTCTTCGGGATGATTGTCGCGCCGGTTATCTCGATGGTTTTCTTCCTGTCGTTAATGCACGAGGGGTTGCCGACCAATCTGCCGATAGCTGTTGTCGATTTGGATAATTCCGCGACGTCACGGACGCTGGTCCGCCAACTCGATGCCTTCGAGCAAACGCAAGTCGTGTTGCAAACGAATACTTTCTCGGAGGCACGGCAGGAGATGCAGAAAGGGAATATCTATGGAATATTCTATATCCCGGAGCATTTCGAACAGGAAGCCACTTCCGGGAAACAACCGAAACTCTCTTATTATACGAACGGTTCCTATCTGATTGCTGCCTCTTTGTTGTTCCGGGATATGAAAACGATTTCGGTATTGGCAAATGCATCGGTCGGACTACAGACCGGTACGGCAAAAGGCATGACCGAGTCGGCTATCATGGGGCAGTTGCAGCCGATAGTCATCGATACGCACGCGATTGGGAATCCGTGGCTGAATTATTCTATTTACTTGAACAATACGCTGCTTCCCGGAGTGTTGCAGTTGGTCGTCTTTATGATTACGGTATTCAGCATCGGGACGGAGATAAAGTACGGGACTGCCCGCAAATGGTTAGGCATGGGAAAAGATTCGCTGCTGGTCAGTTTGATAGGGAAATTGCTTCCGCAGACGGTCATCTTCACGTTGATTGGGGTGCTGATGTGTGTGACGTTGTATAGTTTTAATGCTTTTCCGTTGCAGAGCGGATGGTTGCCGATGCTGGCGGCTGTGTTTTTACTGATTGTAGCGTCGCAGGCGGTCGGGGTGTTCATGATTAGTGTGTTGCCGACCTTGCGGTTGGGTCTGAGTTTCGCCTGCCTGTTCGGGATGATTTCTTTTTCGATAGTCGGATTCTCGTATCCGTTGCCGGCAATGGACCCGACGTTGCAAGCCTTGGGGCGATTGTTTCCGCTGAGGCATTATTTCCTGATTTATGTGGACCAAGCATTGAATGGCCGTGATTTGTTCTATACATGGAGCGAGTATGTATGGCTGCTGGGTTTCTTAATCCTTCCGTTCTTGGTCGGGAAGAATCTGAAACGGGCATTGCTTCATTTGAACTATATTCCATGAGAAAGGAGGAGACATGAAAGATGAATACAAATTGAGCCATATCATCCGAGAGGGCATCGAGGATATGTTTTATATCTGGAAAAGAGAATTGCAGCATATCTTTAAAGACGAAGGGGTCATGATTTTCTTCTTCTTGGTTCCGTTGGCTTATCCGGTGCTTTATTCCTTTATATATAATAATGAAGTGGTGCATGAAGCGAAGATGGTCGTGGTGGACCAATGCGATTCGCCGTTGAGCCGCGAGTTTGCGCGGCGTATCGATGCCTCTTCGGAGGTTCAGGTCGTGCAGCGTGTAGAGGATATGTCGGCTGCAAAGCATTGCGTCGATGCGAAGGAGGCATTCGGTATCTTGCTGATTCCTTCAGATTTCAGCAAGGATATGCACGCCGGGCGTCAGGCGACTGTTTCGCTCTATTGCGATATGAGCGCGTTGCTTTATTACAAGGCATTTTTGCTGACGGCGACGGAGGTATCGCTGGATATGGGGGCGGAATGGACCGCGCGGAACCATCCGCAGTCGAGCGGACAGTTGCAGGAGATTGCGGTGCAGCCTATCCCTTCCGAATCGGTGGTGCTCTTTAATCCGCAGAACGGTTTTGCCAGTTTCTTGGTCCCTGCCATTTTGATTTTGGTTATCCAGCAGACCTTGATACTGGGTATCGGCATGGCGGGAGGCACGGCGCGAGAGAAAAACAGCTTCCATCTGTTGGTTCCGATAACCGAGCATTTCAACGGAACGTTGCGCATTGTCCTCGGAAAGAGTTTCGCTTACCTGCTGATTTATGTCGTGGTCTGCCTTTGGGTGCTGGTCATCGTGCCGCATCTCTTTTCGCTGCCGCAGATAGGCCGTCCCATGGATTTGCTCCTGTTCCTGCTGCCCTATTTGCTGGCGTGCATTTTCTTTTCCATTACGCTCAGCGGTTTCGTGCGGGACCGCGAGGCGCCGATGTTGCTGTTCGTCTTCACTTCGGTCATTCTGGTCTTTATTTCCGGCATCTCGTGGCCCATGTCAGCCGTCCCGCCCTTTTGGAAAGCGCTGGGTTACCTCTTCCCATCGACCGCCGGGATTCAGGGATTCGTGGGAATCAATTCGATGGGGGCGACGCTGAATGAGGTCGAACATTTCTATCGTGTTTTATGGGTTCAGACCGGTGTCTATTTCATCACCGCCTGCTTGGTTTACCGCCATCAGATTATCAGCAGCAAGAAAAGGCTGTTGGCAGAGCAGGCGCAAAACTGAAAACGCTTCAGAAGACAGAGGCGAAGGCTTTCGGACTATTCCGGAGGCCTTTTTTTATTGCCGGAAATAGGACTGAAATAGTTCAGAGACATTTCCGAGGGTTCGGAAATCAAATTGTACAAGTGCGGAAACGTTTCCGAGGGTTCGGAAATAAGATTGCACAAGTACGAAAACATTTCCGAGGGTTCAGAAATGAAATTGTACAAGTGCAGAAATGTTTCCGAAGGTTCGGAAATAAGATTGAACTATTTCAGGGCTATTTTTTGGATATTGGAAATCATATCTAAATCGTGGGGAAAGACTAAAAAGGTCTTGGAAATAGCTCCCCACGAGTGGAAAATCATTTCCGTGTTAACAGAAATAAAAACCCAAAGTGGGGAAATATAAAAATGTTAACAGAAATGGAATCCCACAAGTGGGAAATCATTTCCGTGTTAATGGAAATAAAACCCCAGAGTGGGGAAATATAAAAATGTTAACGGGAATGGAATCCCACGAGTGGGGAGACATTTTTGAGGTTTTATTTGAGGGATAAAAAAGTTTTAAAGCCCTCCCGACCACTCGGAAGAGCTTTAAAACGATTTTTGAAGTTCATTATTTACACGCCTTGATAATTTGCGGAAGAATTAAGGCCGTAGCGCCGGTGCGGGAATGTACGAAATCGCCTGCAGCCCTGCCCGCCTGCTTGCGTTTGGGCTCCGATGCCATCAGCTCATCCATCCGCGCATCGAATTCCGAGCCATTCTGCAAGGCAAAACCACCTCCGGCGGCAATCAGGTCTTTCGCCTCTTTGAATTTATGGTATTTCGGACCGAACAGTACCGGAATCCCATAAACAGCGGCCTCCAACGTGTTGTGGATTCCTGCGCCGAAACCTCCGCCGATATAAGCGACCTGCCCGTAGCGATAGAGCGAAGAGAGCAGGCCGAAGCAATCGATAATCAGGCAATCCTTCCCCTGCAAATCGGCCGCCGAGCGGACTTGCGACAGACGGATAGAAGGACGGCGGAGCTGCGACTCGATGGCCGCCAGATGCTCCGCATGGATTTCGTGCGGCGCGATAATCAGTTTCATTTCCTCGTGCCGGTTGAAATAGGGGAGAAGGAAGGCTTCGTCTTGCGGCCACGAACTGCCTGCCACCAAAGTGAACCGCTCGTTGCCCTCCCCATCATGTACAAAGCTGTCGATAAGCGGCAGCTCTTTTGCCGCATTGCGGATGTCCTGCACGCGGTCGAAGCGTGTATCTCCCGCAATGGTGACGTTCGTTATCCCATACTCCGCCAACAGTTTTTTGGAGTATTCATCCTGTACGAAAAGATGCGTGAAGCAGTGGAGCATCTTGCGGTAGGGCGCACCGAACCACTGGAAGAACAGCTGCTCCCTGCGGAAGATGGTCGAGATGATAAACGTAGGAATCCCCTTCTTTTTTAATGCCGAAAGGTAATTTCCCCAGAACTCATACTTGATGAAGACAGCAGCGACAGGACGCGCCAAATCCAAGAATTTGTTTACGCGGCACGGCGTATCGAAGGGGAGATAGCAAATCACGTCTGCGCCGGGATAATTCTTGCGCACCTCATAGCCCGAAGGCGAGAAGAAGGTCAGCAGAATCTTATATTCAGGATACTCAGCTTTGATTTTTTCCATCATCGGGCGTCCCTGCTCGAATTCCCCCAAAGAGGCGGCATGAAACCAGATGTATTTTTCTCCACTCTTGATATTTTCCCGTAAAGTCCGGTACGTTTTGCGTTGTCCCGCCCGCATCATCCGTGCTTTCCGATGGAACGGAGCAATCAGTGAGACAACGAAGGCATAAAAATGAATGAGTATGCTGTACATGTTGTTTGTGTGGGGGTGAAAATGGGAGTTGGTAATGACAAACTGCCAATTACCAACTCCTGACTATCAAAAAAATTATTTCAATACCTCAATCGCCCGTTGGATACGTCGGATGGATTCCTCTTTACCCAGTGCTTCTGTTATGTCGAAGATATGCGGACCTTTTCCTTCGCCCACCAAAGCCAAACGGGCAGCGTTCATGATGTTGCCCAAATGATACCCTTTGCTTTCAATCCATGCTTTGGCAGCATTCTCCGTGCTTTCGATATCGAACGGCTCATGCTCGCGCAATACCTCGATGAACTCGGTCAGTTGCGCCGCGCTATCCTCTTTCCAGCGTTTCTTCCGGGTCTTTTCGTCATATTCTGTCGGAGCCACGAAGAAGAACGAAGCCACATCCCACAAATCTTTGATGAAGCTGACGCGGTCTTTCATCATTCCGACTACCTTTTCGACGTAAGCCGGTTCTGCATCTACGCCATGCGCCTTCAAGATTGGCATAAAAAGAGCGGCAATCTCTTTGTTATCCTTCTTCTGGATATATTGATGGTTGAACCATTTGCCTTTCTCGTAATCGAATTTAGCTCCGCTCTTGCTGCAATGGCGCAAATCGAAGGCTTTGATAAGCTCGTCCATGCTCATGACCTCTTGGTCGTTGCCCGGATTCCATCCCAGCAGTGCCAAGAAGTTCACCACCGCTTCCGGGAGATAACCGCTCTCACGATACCCTGAGGATACATCGCCTGTTTTCGGGTCATGCCACTCCAACGGGAATACCGGGAATCCCAATCTGTCGCCATCCCGTTTGCTCAACTTGCCGTTTCCTTCCGGTTTCAAGAGCAAAGAGAGATGCGCGAACTGCGGCATAGTCTCTTCCCAACCGAAATAACGGTACAGAAGTACGTGCAACGGCGCACTGGGCAACCACTCTTCACCACGGATTACATGGCTGACCTCCATCAAATGGTCATCTACGATATTTGCCAAGTGATAAGTAGGCAGTTGGTCGGCTGATTTGTAAAGCACCTTGTCATCCAAGATAGATGAATTAATAACCACCTCGCCACGAATCAAATCATTGACATGGATATCTTCGTTCGGTTCTATCTTTACACGGACAACATATTGATGGCCCGATTCTATCAAAGCTTTAGTCTCATCTTCGGAAAGCGTCAAAGAGTTGCGCATCTGCATACGTGTAGAAGCGTCATATTGGAAGTTCTGTATCGCTTTTCTTTTCTCCTCCAACTCAGCCGGCGTATCGAATGCGATGTACGCATGTCCGGATGCCAACAACTGGTCCACATATTTCTTGTAAATATCCCGGCGTTCGCTTTGGCGATAAGGTCCGTAATTTCCTCCGAATCCAACGCCTTCGTCGAAATGAATTCCTAACCATGTCAGGGCTTCAATAATATAGGCTTCCGCTCCCGGAACGAAACGTTGGGAATCGGTATCTTCGATGCGAAGAATCAAATCTCCGCCATGCTGTTTTGCAAATAAATAATTGTATAAAGCTGTACGAACACCACCGATGTGCAGCGCACCTGTTGGACTGGGCGCGAAACGAACTCTAACTTTCCTTTGAGTCATAATTTTATTCTGTTTTTAAACTATGCTTAATAATTAACGCGGCAAAATTACGCCTTTTTTTTCTCTTCCTAAACTTTTTTTCGTACATTTCGCCCCAAATTGAAGAATATGAGTATTAAGAATTATAATGTACATCCGGCCATCTACTTCATTGTAGCGGCGTTATTGCTTTCTTATTTCTTTCCGAGGGAAGGAAAATTCAAGTATCAATTCTACGAAGGGAAACCTTGGCGTTACGGACTGCTGACTGCCCCAAGCAATTTCCCGATTTATAAAAGCGATGCACAGGTAAAAGCAGAGCAAGACAGTGCGCTGAAGAAATTCCAGCCCTATTACCGGGTGAATCCGATGATAGAGACGAATCAAATTGATAAATTGAGGACGGATTACCAAAGCCATCTTTCGGTAAAGGTTACTCCGGCATATATGCAGTATATCGAGAAGATGCTCCAGCAACTCTATACGAACGGAATTGTCTCTTCGCAGGATTTCGAGAGTCTGCGGGCTGCCAATTATACCTATATTAATCTGCTCCGGAATACGATTTCATCCAAGCACCATGTCTCCGATTTGTTTACGGTAAAGAGCGCTTATGAGTTTATTATCAATAATTGTCCTGCCTCGTTGAATAAGGCATTGCTCCAGTCTTGCGATATCAACAATTATCTCTCGGAGAATGTCTCTTACGACCAAGACATGTCGGACAAAGTAAGAAATGAATTATTGCAGAGTGTTCCGATATCTTCCGGAGTAGTCCAGGCCGGCGAACGGATTGTCGATAGGGGAGAGATAGTCGATTCGCATACTTATAATGTCCTTCGTTCATTAAAGACAGTGTATGAATCCAAATCCGGTGGTGCGCAGCGGCACAATTTCATGTTGGCGGGACAGATTATCCTTGTGTTCGGTCTGTTGTTCTGTTATTGGCTCTACTTGTGGTCGTTCCGTCCGAAGATATTGCACAATCGTAGGAACACATTCTTTCTTTTGTCCTGTATCTTCTCGGCAGTTTTGATTACAGAGATATGCGTTACCTATAATTTATTCAGTGTATATATCATCCCTTATGCAATTATACCGATTGTGGTCCGTACCTTCTTCGATTCCCGTACGGCTCTTTTCACCCATTTGATTACGGTATTGATTTCATCGGTGATGACTCCTTTCCCGCATGAGTTCTTGATTCTTCAGATTATTGCCGGAATGGTGGTTACATTCAGTTTGAAGGAACTTTCCCAACGGTCGCAGCTGATGCATTGTGCGTTGTTTGTCTTCCTTTCCTATACCTTATCTTATATTAGTTTGGTGCTTTATCAGGATGCCGACTATAATAAGATACATTGGGTCATGATGCTTTATTTCGGTATCAACTTTATCCTGCTGATGTTTACGTATGTCTTGGTATATATGCTGGAAAAGACGTTCGGTTACTTATCTACGATTACATTGGTCGAATTGTCGAACATCAATAATGGCGTCTTGAAGAAGTTGAGCGAGACCTGTCCGGGAACATTCCAGCATTCCTTACAAGTTTCTATTATTGCGTCAGAGGCGGCGACCAAGATTGGAGCCAATGCTCAGTTGGTTCGTACCGGAGCACTGTATCATGATATCGGAAAGATGAGTAATCCGCTCTATTTTACC
Organism: uncultured Parabacteroides sp.; assembly: GCA_949289155.1. GTDB lineage: Bacteria > Bacteroidota > Bacteroidia > Bacteroidales > Tannerellaceae > Parabacteroides. The sequence goes on along the minus strand of CASEMX010000011.1, from coordinate 52,080 downwards.
GAGAATCAGAATACGAATGTCAATCCGCATAACAGCCTTTCCTATATCGAGAGTGCCCAGCGAGTGATTAGCCATGTGACGGAAGGAGTAAAGATTGCTGAAAAAGCCGGTTTGCCGAAAGAGATTATCGACTTTATCCGGACGCATCATGGGCGCGGCAAAGCGAAGTATTTCTATAATTCCTATAAGAACCAATATCCGGACAAACCGGTTGACGAGGAATTGTTTACCTATCCGGGACCGAATCCCTTCTCGAAGGAGACGGCTATTGTGATGATGGCGGATTCAGTCGAAGCGGCTTCGCGTAGTTTGAAAGAGCATACTGAAGAGGGAATAAAACAATTGGTCAATAAGATTATCGATGGGCAGATTGCCGACGGATTACTGCGCAATGCTCCGCTAACCTTCCGGGATGTGGAATCGGTCAAGCAGGTCTTTATCGAGAAATTGAAGATAATGTACCATACGCGCATCAGTTATCCGGATTTGAAGAAGACGAGGGAGAGAAAAGATTGAATGGTTGGTAAACGATGAAGCGAATCTTCTTATTGGCTTTGGTGGGCTGGCTGTGTTGTCAGCTTGCGGGAGCGATTCAATATCCAAAGAAAGAGATAAGGGCGGTATGGCTGACGACAATTTATGGGTTGGATTGGCCACGAAACAAGGCAATGTCGGAGGCGTCGCGCATCGCCCAGCAAAAAGCCGCCATCGAATTGTTAGACCGCTTGCAGGAGGCGAATTTCAATACGGTGTTTTTCCAAGTCCGTTTGCGCGGGGATGTGGCTTACCGGTCGGACATCGAACCGGCTGCCGCTATCTTTTCCGGGAAATGCGGTAAGCTTCCGGGATATGACCCATTGGAATTTATGGTGAAGGAATGCCATCGGCGCGGGATGGAATGCCATGCATGGTTTGTTACGTTCCCCGTCGGCTCGGACCGTACTGTCAGAGCACAGGGAAGGCTTTCGGTGGTAAAGCGGCATCCGGAGCTTTGTAAACGACACAAGGGTGAATGGTTTTTGGACCCGGGCGTTCCGGGAACAACCGATTATTTGTTGGGATTGGTGCGCGAGATTGTGAGCGGTTATGATATCGACGGTATCCACTTCGACTATATCCGTTATCCGGAGGCGGCGAAAAGTTTCCCGGATAAGTCGGCGCATCGGAAGTATGGCAAGAAGAAGAGCCTGGCGGATTGGCGGCGCGAGAATATCAACCGGCTGGTCGGCAGGATATATGATTGCGTGAAGCAAATAAAGCCTTGGGTGCAGGTCAGTAGCTCTCCGTTGGGGAAATATAGCCGGATTCCGCGCGTTCCGAACGCAGGATGGACCGCTTTCGAAAGCGTTTATCAGGATGCGAAGCAGTGGATGGCTGCAGGAAAGCAGGATATGTTGGTCCCGATGATGTATTATTTGCACGATAACTTTTTCCCTTTCGTAGATAATTGGGTAGAGAATGCCAATGGTCGGTTGATTGTGCCGGGGCTGGGAGCTTACCGGCTGGCGAAGGAAGAGGCGGACTGGACGGTGAACGATTTGACCGACCAAATCGATTATAGCCGCTATTTCGGCGCGGCGGGCTGCTCTTTCTTCCGTTGCGGGAATATATTGTCCAACGAAAAGGGCATATATGACGAATTGCGCGATATCTATTACCGTTATCCTGCGCAATTGCCTCCGCTCACGTGGTTGAACGACTCTGTCCCTGCTGCCCCTGCTGCCCTGCATGTAGAACGCTTGCCGGGCGAGTTGAAGCTTTCTTGGAAAAAGCCGGAAGGAGAAACGCAGGATTTGACTTATACCGTCTATTATTCCCTGAGAGATACGATAAACCTCGATTCTGCCCAGCATATTTTGGCAACGAACATACGGGGAACGGAACTTTATCTGCCGGTCGCCGAGCGCGAACAGGGCTATCTGTTTGTCGTAACTGCCTCGACGCGCTATCATATCGAGAGCCTCCCGTCGCGCGAGACCTATTATTATCTCTCCGAATATCCGAAGTAAACATAAAAATATCCGGCATTTCCAATCTTATGCCGGATATCTTTACATTTATATATATGCCTCTCATTCGGGCTTTTTATTTCCCTAAGCTCTTTTTGATGGCAGGCAGCTCTTTCTCGATATCTGCAATGCGTCGCGCATCGCTGGGGTGCGTGCTCATGAACTCCGGAACCTTTCCGCCGGAGCCTGCCGACATCTTTTCCCAGAAATGGACGGCAACGTCCGGATTATACCCTGCCATTGTCATCAGAATCAATCCCATGTAATCCGCTTCGCTCTCATGTTTGCGCGAAAAAGGCAGCATTACGCCATATTGCGCGCCGATTCCATAGACCGAACTTGCCACCGTCTGGACCGCTTGGCTCTTATTGGCAACCGCCGCGCCCAGAATCTGGGCTCCGTACTGTGCAACCAGCTGCTGGCTCATTCGCTCGTTGCTATGTTTGGCAACGGCGTGCGCCACTTCGTGCCCCAATACGACTGCCAATTCGTCGTCCGACTCTACCAGATTCATCAGTCCCTCATACACGACGATTTTCCCGCCCGGCATACAGAACGCGTTTACTTGGTCATCCTTTACCAGATTGAATTCCCACGAGAAGTTCTTTATTTCATCCTGCATTCCGCTTTGGCGGAGATATTGCTCGGTCGCGGCAGCAATCTTTTTGCCGACACGCGTGACCATCGCAGCATCCTTCCCCGACGAGCTCTTCTTAGCCGTCTTCATATAGTCGGAATACTGCGTCAGGCTGGCAGACAATACCTCTTGGTCGCTCACCAGCAGCAACTGTTTCCTGCCGGTCAACGGAACGCTGCTGCACCCTGCCAAGAGTGCCAGCAAACAGATAGACGCTATGCATCTTTTCATAATAACCTCCTTATTTTTTAGAATACTTTTCCTTTAATAAATCCCTGATTTCCGTCAGAAGCTGCACATCGGCGGGAGGAGCGGCAGGTTTGGCTTCCACCTCCTTCTTCTTGCTCAGCTTATTGACCGCCTTTACCAGCATAAACACGGCGAAGGCGATAATCAGGAAGTCGAACGTCGTTTGCAAGAAGTTACCATAATTAATAGAGACCGCCGGAGAAACGACCGTCTCGCCATCCATTACCGCCTCTTTCAGGACGATTTTCAACTCTTTAAAGTTAACCCCGCCTATAATCAGCCCGATTCCGGGCATGACGAGGTCATTTACCACCGAGGATACGATTTTGCCGAACGCTCCTCCGATAATGATACCGACCGCCATGTCGATTACGTTGCCGCGCATGGCGAACTTCTTGAACTCTTGTACAAACTGTCCCATATACCCTTTATTTTGCGGTAAAGGTAGTAACTCTGCTGTTATATTCAAAATAAAACTTAATGCAATCCCGTATCTGTTTCAGTTTCCCCCTCGGAGAAACGTTTCTTCCTCGCCGAAGAAAAGTTGGATTCCTCCCGGCGTAAAGTTGAATACACCGGGAGGAAAAGTTGCTTTCCTGCCGTAGAAAAGTCAAAACGCCACTGTCGTTTCTATAAACGCCTGTGGCGTTTTTACAATTGCCTGTGTCGTTTTTATAAACGCCACAGGCGTTTTAAGATTTCTCCCCGGAGAAGATAACTTTTCCTGCCGTACTTTTCAACTTTTCTTCGGCAGGATTTAAACTTTTCTTCGAGGGGGAAGGAACGGACTCTCCCTATGAAGGAGACAAAATGGAGGAAGGGAAGGGACAGAAAGGCAGGCTTCGGGTGGGAGAAAGTAGGGCGCCGATGACAAAATGGCATGATGCTCCCTTTGGCATTGCGTTTGTGCATAGGGATAGTGAATTTATTAATCACAGAAAAAAAGAAAGGAACTTAGCGATATGAATTTTAATAACTTTACAATTAAAGCGCAAGAGGCAGTGCAGCAGGCGGTGCAGTTGGTTACGCAGAATAACCAGCAGGCTATCGAGCCGGTGCATTTGCTGAAGGCTGTCATTATGACGGGCGAAAGCATCACTAATTTCTTGTTCCAGAAGTTAGGGGTGAGTTCGCAAAATGTAGTGCGGGCATTGGATGCCCAGATAGCATCGTTGCCGAAAGTGTCGGGCGGGGAGCCTTACCTTTCCGGTGAAACAAATACGGTATTGCAGAAGGCTATCGATTATTCTTCGAAGTTGGGCGACCAATATGTCTCGCTGGAGCCGATATTCTTGGCGTTGTTTACTGAGAAGAGTACGGCTTCGCAGATTCTGAAGGATGCGGGTGTGACCGAAGCCGAATTGCGTAAGGCTATCGAAGAATTACGCAAGGGGAATAAGGTGACGTCTCAATCGGCGGAGGATACGTATGAGGCATTAAGCAAGTATGCCATTAATCTGAACGAGCGTGCGCGGAGCGGAAAGTTGGACCCGGTGATTGGGCGAGACGAAGAAATCCGGCGTGTGCTGCAGATATTGAGCCGCCGTACAAAGAATAACCCTATATTAATAGGTGAGCCGGGTGTCGGTAAAACCGCCATTGCGGAGGGATTGGCGCACCGTATTATCCGGGGTGACGTGCCGGAGAACCTGAAGTCGAAACAGATTTACTCGTTGGATATGGGTGCTCTGATAGCCGGAGCGAAGTATAAGGGCGAATTTGAGGAACGGCTGAAGGCGGTAGTCAATGAAGTGATAAAGTCGGATGGCGAAATCATTCTGTTTATCGATGAAATCCATACATTGGTCGGAGCCGGCAAGGGAGAAGGCGCAATGGATGCCGCCAATATCTTGAAGCCTGCGTTGGCGCGTGGCGAGTTGCGTGCCATCGGTGCGACGACCTTGGACGAGTACCAGAAGTATTTTGAGAAGGATAAGGCATTGGAACGCCGCTTTCAGATAGTCATGGTAGATGAGCCGGATGAATTGGATGCGATATCTATCTTGCGTGGCTTGAAAGAGAAGTATGAGAACCACCACAAGGTACGTATTAAGGATGATGCCATCATTGCCGCTGTCCAATTATCGACAAGATATATCACGGACCGTTTCCTGCCGGATAAGGCAATCGACTTGATGGATGAAGCCGCAGCCCGTTTGCGGATGCAGATGGATTCCGTGCCGGAAGCATTGGATGAGGTTTCCCGCCGTATCAAACAGTTGGAGATAGAACGGGAGGCAATTAAGCGGGAAGACGACAAGCAAAAGTTGGAACAGTTGAATAAAGAGATTGCCGACCTGAAGGATGAAGAGACCAAACAAAAGGCGCAATGGGAAAGCGAGAAGTCTTTAATCAATAAAATCCAACAGGATAAGATAGACATCGAGAACTTGAAGTTTGAAGCCGAAAAAGCCGAACGTGAAGGCAACTATGGCGTAGTAGCTGAGATACGTTATGGAAAAATAAAGGAAAAAGAGAACGACATTAAAGAAGTACAAGAGAAATTGCATACGATGCAAGGTGCTTCGGCAATGATTAAAGAGGAGGTCGATAGCGATGATATTGCGGAGGTAGTATCCCGTTGGACAGGTATTCCAGTAACGAAGATGTTGCAGAGCGAACGAGATAAGCTGTTGCATTTGGAAGAGGAATTGCATAAGCGGGTTATCGGTCAGGATGAAGCTATCCATGCGATTGCAGATGCCGTCCGTCGTAGCCGTGCCGGGCTTCAAGACCCGAAGCGTCCTATCGGTTCGTTCATTTTCTTAGGGACAACGGGTGTAGGTAAGACTGAGTTGGCTAAGGCGTTGGCCGATTATCTGTTCGATGATGAGAATATGATGACGCGAATCGATATGAGCGAATATCAAGAGAAGTTCAGTGCTACCCGACTTATCGGAGCGCCTCCGGGATATGTCGGATATGATGAAGGCGGTCAATTGACGGAGGCTATTCGTCGGAAGCCTTATTCGGTTGTGTTGTTCGATGAAATAGAAAAAGCCCATCCGGACGTGTTCAATATTTTGTTGCAGGTCTTGGATGACGGACGACTTACGGATAACAAAGGTAGGACCGTTAATTTCAAGAATACCATTATTATTATGACCAGTAATATGGGTTCGTCGCTGATTCGGGAGAATTTTGAGAAAATAACGGATGCTAATCGTACGCAAGTCATTGAACAGACAAAAGGCGAGGTGCTGGAATTGCTGAAAAAGACAATTCGTCCGGAGTTCTTGAACCGTATTGATGAAATCATCATGTTCACGCCGTTGACGGAGAACGAGATTCGCCAGATTGTCGGTTTGCAATTGAATACCGTCAAGAAGATGGTGGCACAGAATGGCATTGAGTTGAAATTTACCGATGCGGCTCTTGACTTTATCAGTCATGAGGGATACGACCCACAATTCGGTGCGCGTCCTGTCAAGCGAGTTATCCAGCGGTACGTATTGAACGAGCTGTCGAAGGAAATCTTGAGCGGAAAGGTTGACCGCAGCCGTCCTATCGTTATCGATAAAGCCGGAGATGGGTTGAGTTTCCAGAATTGATAAATTCAGGCGAGTGAGAAAAATAATCCGGAAGTGATGCAAAAAGCTTCCGGATTATATTTTTTTGTCCGGTATTATTTCGTAATAATCAGACGATTTTTCTTTTAGGCAATAGAAAATCGTGAAAAGGCAAAACAATGCAGGCGAATTAAATGTTATCTTTGTGTTAGAAATTCAAAAATCGATAAAGCTATGGACGAAAAAGGAAATTTCATCTATGACGAGGACGAATCTGTAGCGTTTATACAGAATTATTTGCCTCAGGAAATGAAAGGGAAATTCAGCAATGACGATATCAATTATATTGTCGATTTGATTTACGAGTTCTATGAAAGCAAAGGTTTTTTAAAAGAGGATTCGAATGAAGATGCTGAAGTAGATATCGACGAAGATGAATTAGTAGATTTCGTGATAAAGAACGCAAAAAGGGATGGCGTTGGAAAATTCACGGCAGAAGAAGTCACTTTCATCGTTCAAGGAGAAATGGAATATTGTGATTCTATTCACATGTTTGACTAATATAAAAAGGAGGTTGAAATGAAGAATACAAAAGCAATTCCGGCGGTGCTGTTGTCAGCTACATTGATTTTTTCAAGCTGTGGCACGTGGAATAATACACAGAAAGGTGCTGCTATTGGTGTAGGCGGCGGTGCAGCTGTAGGAGCCGGCGTTGGAGCTCTGGCAGGTAATACGGCATTAGGTACGGTGATTGGCGCTGCAGTAGGCGGTACGGCAGGTGCATTAATCGGGAAAAAGATGGATAAACAGAAGAAAGAATTGGAGGCTACATTGCCGGAGGAGACGACTGTCGAGACAATCAATAACGGGGAAGCGCTAAAAGTAACATTTGATTCCGGTATTTTGTTCGCAACCAATTCAAGTACGTTGAGCGATGCGTCGAAAAGTGCATTACGTGGGTTAGCGGAGAGTTTGAATCAGAATCCGGATACGGATATTAAAATTATCGGTCATACGGATAATACAGGAAGTGTAGATTATAATCAAACTCTTTCGGAGAAACGGGCTAAAAGTGTATTCGATTATTTGATGGTGGACCAAGGCGTAAGTAGCAAACGTATGTCGTATGAGGGCAAAGGGGTGCATGAACCGATTGCTGATAACACGACAGAGGAAGGCCGCGCCTTAAATCGCCGTGTGGAAATTCTGATTTTGCCGAATGAGCAAATGATTCAGGATGCACAGAATGGCACATTGGAATAAAAACAAGAAAGCACATGTCGGAAATCGGGAGATTCGCACTTTTCGATATGTGCTTTTTTACTAAATAAGAATTATCTATAATTGAAAAAAACTAAAAAGGAAATTATTTTATATGTTGTAGAGCATATATTTGAGAAAAAGTGGTATCTTTGCAGCGTGATTAAGGCAGAAAGATTGTATTAAATCATATAATAGTATTAACCAGCCTCAAGCGAGAGGCATAAAACCAAAATGTTATGATAGAAAAAGATGACAAAGTAATGAAAGCGATAGCATTGTTACGCTATCAGGTAGCACGTTATCAGTCGATGAAGAATGGGTTGAAATGCCAAATGTTGAATGCTGAAATTCGCCGTTTGGAACATTCTTTGAATATGACGGTAGCAGCTAATTAATGATTTGTGAGGCGTAATGCCTTTATTGAAGCAAAAAGATGTTGGATGAAATCTCTTGCCACCCTTGGGTTGGTAAGGGATATAAAGCGGTGGGACTTTCTGATGCAGAAAAGAATTTGCAGAAAGAAAGGACCTTTTTTTATGCAAATGAATGAAATCCGGTTATTTTTTATAGCTTTGTAACGGGATTAACAATAAATACAAATAATATGAATCGAAAAGCTATTTTATGTACACTATCTCTTTTGACTGCCTCTTCCTTATTGGCCTCTTCTCCAGAGAAGAAAGGAGTGGAGTCAATCAACAGACAAACCGCCGAAGCTCATATCGAATTTTTAGCAAGTGATGAACTGATGGGTCGTGAAGCCGGATTCCCCGGCGGACGGATTGCGGGGCATTATATTGTATCGGTGTTGAAATCATTAGGGATTCAGCCGCTTGGAGCATCCTATTACCATCCTTTTGAAGTTTATCATGCCGAACGTCAAATCAAGAACCAGCGTTGGCAGGTCGAACCTGATTCGATTGCGAAATTAAAGGATAAAGTCCACCAAAAATTGGATTTAAATAATATTTTAGCGGTTATTCCGGGGAAAAGAACGGATGAATATGTAATTGTCGGCGCACATTATGACCATATAGGCTATGACCCTATGTTGGATGGTGACCAAATCTATAATGGGGCGGATGATAATGCCTCCGGTGTCTCAGCCGTTCTTCAAATCGCCCGTGCATTTTTGGCAACCGGCCAGCAACCGGAACGTACTGTAATATTTGCTTTCTGGGATGGCGAAGAGAAGGGGCTGCTCGGTTCGAGAGCTTTTGCGCAAACCTTTGCAGATATCGATAAGGTAAAAGGCTATCTGAATTTTGATATGATTGGCCGGAATAATGACGAGTCGAATCCGCAGCATGTCGTTTATTTCTATACCGAAGCGCATCCTGTTTTCGAACAATGGCTGAAGGAGGATATCAAAGAGTACGGTCTGAAGTTGAAACCCAACTATCGTGCGTGGGATAAACCTATAGGCGGCAGTGACAATGGCACATTCGCTAAATTGAATATTCCGATTATTTGGTATCATACTGACGCGCATCCCGATTATCATCAGCCGGGCGACCATGCCGACAAGATTAATTGGGAAAAGGTCGTCGATATCACAAAAGCCTCGTTCCTGAATATGTGGAATATGGCTAACGAAGAGAATTTTTAGAGTATTAATTTCAATAGTTAAAAACGTATCATGAAAAAGAAGAATGTATGGACTGTGGCGTTGGCCGCTTCCCTGATGTGGATGGGGCAGCCTTCGATTGTACAGGCAACAGAAACTTTTGACCCGGTAGAGTATGTGAATCCTTTGATGGGTTCTGAATCTACCTTTGAGTTATCAACGGGAAACACTTATCCGGCGACAGCACGTCCGTGGGGTATGAATTTCTGGACTCCGCAGACGGGTAAGTTGGGGGATGGATGGCAGTATCAATATACTGCGACAAAGATTAACGGATTCAAGCAGACGCATCAGCCAAGTCCGTGGATTAATGACTTCGGGCAGTTTGCGATTATGCCGATGGTCGGCAAACCGGAGTTCGATATGCAGAAGCGTGCCAGCTGGTTCTCTCACAAAGGGGAAATATCGAAGCCTTATTATTATAAGGTATATTTGGCAGAGTATGATATCGTAACGGAGCTGACTCCGACAGAGCGCGCTGCGATGTTCCGCTTTACTTTCCCGGAGAATGAGCATTCGTATGTCGTAGTGGACCCATTCGACAAGGGTTCGTACGTAAAGGTCGTTCCGGAAGAGAACAAGATTATCGGTTATACGACGAAGAATAGCGGCGGCGTACCCGAAGGATTCAAGAACTATTTTGTTGTTGAGTTCGATAAGCCCTTTACTTATCAGGCTACAGTAGCTGATGGCACAGTGACGGAAGGCAAACTGGAGCAGGAGGCTGACCATGCCGGTGCTATCATCGGCTTCAAGACCAAGAAGGGCGAATTGGTTCATGCTAAGGTGGCTTCTTCGTTTATCAGCTTCGAGCAGGCTGAATTGAACATGAAGGAGTTAGGCAACGACAGCTTCGATAAGGTAAAGGCTGACGGCAAGAAGGCATGGAACGATTTGCTGGGACGCATCGAAGTGGACGGCGGCAACTTGGACCAGTACCGTGTGTTCTATTCTTGCATGTACCGTTCGTTGTTATTCCCGCATAAGTTTTATGAAATCGACAAGGATGGCAAGGTAATGCATTACAGCCCGACCACAGGCGAAGTGCTGCCGGGGTATTATTATACCGGTACGGGCGTATGGGATACCTTCCGTTGTCTGTTCCCCTTCTTGAATATGATGTATCCTTCTATCAACAAGGAGATGCAGGAGAGTTTCTTGAACGCTTATCGGGAGAGTGGCTTCTATCCGGAATGGTCAAGTCCGGGCCATCGTGGTTGCATGGTCGGAAACAATACCGCTTCGGTTTTGGCTGATGCTTATCTGAAAGGCGTGAAAGTGGACGACACCGAGACCTTGTGGAAAGGTTTGATGGCTTCCGTGAATGGCGTTCATCCTACGGTCTCTTCTTCCGGTCGTTTGGGTTACCAGTATTATAATGAATTGGGATATGTCCCTTATGACGTAAAGATTAATGAGAACGCTGCCCGCACGTTGGAATATGCGTACGACGACTGGTGCTTGTATCAGTTGGCTAAGGAATTGAAACGTCCGAAGAGTGAAATCGACCTCTTTGCTAAACGGGCGATGAACTATAAGAACCTTTATGACCCGGAGAGCAAGCTGATGCGCGGAAAGAACAAAGACGGCAAGTTCCAGTCTCCGTTCTCGCCGTTGAAGTGGGGCGATGCCTTTACCGAAGGCAATAGCTGGCATTACTCTTGGTCTGTCTTCCACGACCCGCAGGGATTGATTAATCTGATGGGCGGCAAGGCTGAGTTTGTCCAGATGCTGGATTCTGTCTTCGCAGTTCCGCCGATTTTCGATGACAGTTACTACGGACAGGTCATCCACGAAATCCGCGAGATGACGGTGATGAATATGGGTAACTATGCGCACGGCAACCAGCCTATCCAGCACATGATTTACCTTTATAATTATGCCGGTGAGCCGTGGAAGGCGCAATATTGGTTGCGTCAGGTGATGGACCGTATGTACACGCCGACGCCGGACGGTTATTGCGGTGATGAGGATAACGGCCAGACTTCGGCTTGGTATGTATTCTCTGCTTTGGGATTCTATCCCGTTTGCCCGGGTTCGACGCAGTATGTATTGGGCGCTCCGTTGTTCAAGAAGGCTATCCTTCATTTCGAGAACGGCAAGAGCTTGGTAATAAATGCGCCTGCCAACAGCGATGAGAATATTTATATCGAATCGATGAAGGTCAACGGCGAGGAATATACGAAAAACTATTTGGACCATAACGAGATGATGAAGGGTGGCGTGTTGGATATCGAGATGGGTAACACACCGAACAAGCAGCGCGGCACGCAGCCGGACGATGCGCCTTATTCATTCTCGAACGAGAAGAAATAATATATTTGTTTTTAGTTAGATTTAAGCGTGGCGAGTTGGGAGATGTGAATCTGTCAGCTCGCATTTTTTTTTGCCGCCGGCAGAATAATTGGCCTTCCGAGTCACTCAGAAGGGATGGTTTTTGAAAAGGGGTGCTTCTGAGTCACTCAGAAGGCAGGGTTTTCAAAAGGAAATGCTTCCGAGTCACTCAGAAGGCAGGGTTTTCAAAAGGAAATGCTTCTGAGTCACTCAGAAGCTATGGTTTTTAAAATTTTGTGTCTCCGAGTCACTCGGAAAGGGTGGTTTTTAAAATTCGACACTTCTGAGTCACTCGAAACGAGTAGTTTTTAAATTTTTCTCTTTCTGAGTGACTCAGAAAGAGTACCTTTTAAAAATCATGCCTTTTGAGTCACTCAGAAGGGGGTAGTTTTTAAAATACATAGCTTCTGAGTGGCTCGGAAGGAGTAATTTTTGCCGGACATAGCTTCTGAGTGACTCAGAAGGAGTGTTTTTGGGGTGGCATAGCTTCTGAGTGACTCAGAAGGGGTAATTTTTGGCGAACATAGCTTCTGAGTGACTCGGAACTATCAAAAAGCATATATCTTTTGTCAAAAAGAAAAGGTTATCTTTGCTGGAAAATCGATTTATTTACCGACAAAATAGAAACACGTATTAAAATAAGTATGTCATGAAATGGAATAGAGTAATGCTGACGGCACTGGCGGTGTCGGTTTTCGGGACGTTAGGAAACGCCGAAAAACTGCCGACGCGGTCGAAGATTGCCATCGAATCGGATAATTTGTATGAGACGTTCCGGAATCCGGGAGCGGAGTATCGCCCGTTTGTGCGCTGGTGGTGGAATGGCCTGCGGGTGGATGGGAAAGAGATTCTGCGCGAACTGGACCTGATGAAGAGTATCGGAATCGGGGGCGTGGAGATTAATTCCATCGGTTTTCCCGGCGAGGCGGACAGTCTGGGGTATCGGATAAAGCCCTACCTTTCGGACGAATGGGCGGAGATGGTCCGCTTGGCGGCGGAGGGCTGCCGGGAGCGGGGGATGGTGTGCGACATGATAGCCGGCTCGGGCTGGCCCTTTGGCGGGGAGTTCCTGCCGCGCGAACAGCAGCTGCAGATGCTGACGGTCGAGACGGTCAAGATTGACGGAGGCTCGGCGGGGAAACATTTTTCAATCGATAAACAGGAGCTGTTGGACCGGGTGAATCCGCCGATTATGTCGAAAAATGACCATCCGCTGAAGGAGTTGGTCTATATCCGCCTGATGCCGGCGAAGGTGGAGCAGTTTACGGAGGGCGTGAACTATGATAATTTGGTAGGGGAGGAGCAGATTTCCTTCGACGTGCCTGCCGGGCAGTATGTTGCCTATTTCTTTGTGAAGATGACGGGATATATGAATGTCATCGAGGGCGCACCCGGAGCCTGCGGACCGGTGCTGAACCATTTTGACAAGGCGGCGGTGCAGGCGTATATCGACCGGCTGTCGGACAAGCTGCAGTTCAACAGTCCGCAGATGAAGGGGAAAATCCGTGCCACGTTCGTGGATAGCTTCGAACTGGAGGGAGCCAACTGGAGCGACGAGCTGCTGGCGGAGTGGGAGGCATACTATGGCTATTCGCTGCTGCCCTATCTGCCGTATGTCATCCGAAAAGTGGGGCACATGGGCGACCCCTTGCCGGAGGATTACGGTTGCGAATTTTCCGAGTCGGTCACGAAGGAGGTGGTCCAGCGGGTTCGCAACGACTTCGAACGTTTTCAGATACGGCTCTTCCAAGAGAATTTCATCGATACTTATAATAAATGGTGTCAGGAGAATGGCGTGAAGTCGCGTGTCCAAGCCTACGGAAGGGCGCTTCATCCGTTGGAATCGGCGATGTATATCGACATTCCGGAGTGCGAGACGTGGTTCCGCGACGGATTGGGGACCGACTTCCCGGATAATGACATCTTCCGCGGGCATTCCTTCTCGATGAGCAACAAATTTGTCGCGTCCGGCTCATTGCTTGCCGGGAACGGGCGGGTGAGCTGCGAGGAAATTACCAATACGGGCGAGATATTCCAATCGACATTGGAGGAAATCAAGATAGCGGGCGACATGAGCAATATCTCCGGCGTGAACCATTCCATCCTGCATGGCTTCAATTATAGTCCGAAAGAGGCTCCCTTCCCCGGATGGATTAAGTTCGGCGAGTATTTCAGCGAGAAGAATACGATGTGGCCCTACTATAAATATTGGATGGACTATAAGGCGCGCGTCTCTGCCGTGCTTCAGAATAGTATTCCTCAAGCGGATATCGCGATTCTCCCGCCGCTGGAGGATATGTGGTCGGTACTCGGCCAGCAGCGCGACCCGTTCCCTGCCAATGTATATCCAGCCTATGCGCATGACCTGTGGCAGAATCTGCACCAGAATGGCAACGGATGCGATTATGTCAGTGAGCATATCATCCAGCAGGCAACAGTGAAAGGAGGCGAACTCCGCTTTGGTCCCCGTTCCTATAAGACACTGCTGCTGATGGAGGTGGAGAGTCTGGACCCGCAGACGGCAGAGATGCTGGAGAAGTTCGTCGCTGCAGGCGGGCGCATCGTTTGTATCGGGAAGGTTCCCTATCAAAGCGCGGGCTACGTGGATTATAAAGAGAAATCAGCTGAAGTAAAGCAAATCATCTCCCGTATCCAAGCGGATTATCCGGAGCGGTTCATACGGATAGATGCACCTATCGCAGGAAATCAGACGGCATGGTATCAGCAGGTGCAGCAGGATTTGCAACTGACGCCTTATGTGAAAATCGACAAGCCGACAAAGTGGATGTTCTATAACTATTATAAATCCGGCAAGCGGGATATATTCTTCGTTACGAACTTCAGTCGGTTGGAGGGCAGAACGGTTTGCTTGGAATTCCCTGCCGAACTGATGAAGAAACAGGCATGGGTATGGATTCCGGAGACGGGCGAACGCTATTTGCTCCCTAAGAAGGGGAACGGATTGGAGCTCTCTTTCAGCCCGGCAGAGGCAAAGTTCATCGTATTCGATACGGACAAAGGAGGTGAGCCTTATTCTGCATGGGAGGGTGAGCCGGATAGTACAACCACGATAGCCGGTATATGGAAAGTCAAGGCTTCACACTACGATGGTTCGGTGAAGGAGTTTGAAATGGAGCGGTTGCAGGACTTTAATTCCTTACCGTTCCCATGGTTTCGGAGCTTCGCGGGGATGGTTTCTTATACGATAGAGTGGAATGTAGATGCTCCGGAACGGTATAGCGTGTTGAATGCCGGGAAGGCACGGGGGGTTACTGAATTGTATGTTAACGGTGAACGGGTAGGACTGAACTGGTACGGTGAGCATAGGTTCCATATCGCGGGTAAGCTGAAGGAGGGTAGCAATACCCTTACGATTCGGGTCATTACTCCGCTGGGGAATTATGCCAACTCGCTAATGGATAACCCTACTGCCAAGCGCTATGCTCACTCTATGCGTGAGCTGGGACTGGAGGGTCCGGTGCGTATCTATTAGGAATGGAATAAGAGGTTTCCTGCATAGGTGGCAGGCATGTAAATATCGGTCATTCCCACGGGGATGGCCGATATTTTTGGTATGTACCTGCTCCGTTATCCCTGTGTTTATACTATATTTGCCTTATGAAACAGTTAAGATAATAAGTATAACACCAGTTAAGATATGAAGACACTATTGTCCTTGCCTCCAAACGTGGTAGGCAGTTTTTACGAGATAGAGCATGCAGATTGCAAGGAGTGGTTCTGTACCTCCGACCCCGTGGGGGCACGGTTAGGTTCGGGTGGAGGGACTACCTGGTTATTGGAGTCCTGTTGGCAGGCAGAGTGCCCCGATACGCCCTTTGCAGATTGGTTAGCGAAGGATAAACGTATCCTGTTGCATGCCGGTGGGCAGAGCCGGCGGCTCCCTGCTTATGCTCCTTCGGGAAAGGTGCTGACCCCGATTCCCGTATTCCGTTGGGCACGCGGGCAGCGGTTATCCCAGAACCTCCTATCATTACAGCTCCCCCTCTATCGCCGGATTATGGAGAAGGCCCCAGATAACCTCCATACGCTCATCGCCAGCGGGGATATCTACGTACGGAGCACTGAACCGTTACAGGCCATACCGGATGCTGATGTAGTCTGCTACGGTCTTTGGGTAGACCCTAACCTTGCCACGCACCATGGGGTGTTTGTCTCCAACCGTAAGACGCCTGACGTACTCGACTTCATGCTTCAGAAGCCCTCGTTAGAGGAACTCGCCGGCCTGTCTGAATCGCATCTCTTCCTGATGGATATCGGTATATGGCTATTGAGTGACAAGGCAGTACGGCTCTTGCAGTCCTATTCCAAGTCAGAGGATGCCTCTACATGGAACTACTATGACCTGTATGCCGATTTCGGGTTAGCACTGGGAGCACATCCCCGTACCCAGCACTCCATACTGAACCAGCTGTCCGTGGCTATCCTTCCCTTGCCGGGCGGGGAGTTTTATCACTATGGGACCAGTCAGGAGCTCATCTCCTCTACGCTGGCAGTGCAGAACTTGGTACGCGACCAGCGGGCAATCATGCAGCGGAAGGTAAAGCCTCACCCGGCTATGTTTGTGCAGAATGCCATTATCCACCAGCCTTTGACATCCGCTAACTCCGATTTGTGGGTAGAGAACAGCTGCATCGGCAAGCAGTGGGTACTCCACCACCACCATATTATTACAGGCATACCCCAGAACGAGTGGGCACTGCAACTCCCTGCCTATACCTGTTTAGACGTTGTCCCGTTGGGCGATACCCAGTATGTCCCGCGACCCTATGGCTTCTATGATTTGTTCAAGGGAGGCAATGATGCTTCGACCCTCTGGATGGGGAGAGCCATTACCCAGTGGGCAGAGGAGCGGGATGTCCGGCTGCCGGACTTTGCCGATATACAGGAGGCAGGGTTATTCCCGGTATGTGACTCCGTGGATGAATTGGAGGTGGTGATACGGTGGATGGTGTCCGAGCCCCAGCTGGCTGCCGGCAGGGAGCTATGGCTACATCAGGAGAGACTCTCAGCCAACCAACTCTCGGACCATGCCAACCTTCCGCGCCTCTACCGGCAACGGGAGATGTTCTGCAAGGAAAACCTGCCGATGTTAGCCAAGAACCATAGCAAGAGCATCTTCTACCAGCTGGACCTGTTGGATACTGCCCATGCATTCGCCCGGTTAGGCGTAGAGGCTCCAGAGGTACTGCCGGAGGGCGAACCCCTGATGAAACGCATCCACAACCATATCCTCCGCTCGAAGGTATTCCAGCTGACAGGTAGGGAGTACCTACCCGAGCAACAAGCTGCCTTCACCCTGCTGCGTGATGGCTTAACGGGGATGGTGTCTGAATCGAAACCGCCCCGCATGAATGTCTATCCCGACCAGATAGTGTGGGGCAGGAGCCCGGTACGTATCGACCTTGCGGGGGGCTGGACCGACACCCCTCCCTACTGCCTCTTCTCAGGTGGGAACGTGGTCAATGTGGCGATTGAGTTGAACGGGCAACCCCCGTTGCAGGTCTATATCAAACCCTCCCAACAATACAGGATTATCCTGCGTTCTATCGATTTGGGAGCGATGGAGGTCATCAGCACATGGGAGGAGCTGTCCGACTTCAACCGCGTAGGTTCCCCCTTCTCGATACCGAAGGCAGCACTGGCACTGAGCGGGTTCCTGCCCCGCTTCTCGACCGAGGCATACACGTCATTAGAGGAACAGCTCCGCGCGTTCGGGTGTGGGATGGAGATTACCCTTTTGGCAGCCATCCCCGCAGGGTCAGGATTAGGGACAAGCTCTATCTTGGCCGCTACGGTGTTAGGTTCCCTTTCCGACTTCTGCGGACTCGGATGGGACAAGAACGAGATAGGCAACCGCACCTTAGTATTGGAACAGTTACTGACTACAGGCGGGGGCTGGCAAGACCAGTTCGGCGGAATACTCCACGGCCTTAAACTGCTGCAGACGGGCGAAGGCTTCCGCCAGAGCCCCCAAGTACGCTGGTTGCCGGAGTACCTCTTTACGCAACCGGAGTACCGTTCGTGCCATATCCTCTATTATACCGGCATTACAAGGACCGCCAAGCATATATTAGCAGAGATAGTGCAGGGTATGTTCCTGAACAGCCATACCCACCTTTCCCTGCTTGAGGGCATGAAACAGCATGCACTCGATATGTACGAAGCCATACAACTGGGGGACTTTCCACGCTATGGGGAGCTGGTACGGAGAACATGGGAACAGAACAAGGCGCTAGATGCAGGGACCAATCCTCCCGCCATAGAGGAGATTATCCACCGGATAGAGGATTACGCCTTAGGGTATAAGCTGCCTGGTGCGGGTGGGGGAGGCTACCTGTATGTCGTGGCAAAGGACCCGGATGCCGCCTCCCATATCCGTACGGTACTCGCGGGGTTGTCCTTCAATGCGAACGCACGTTTGGTGGAGATGGGTCTCTCCGGCAAGGGGTTGCAGATAAGCCGCTCCTAAAGGGGGGCAGGGGAGGCATACCCCACCCACGGATATAAAGAAACAGGCACGGATTCCAATGAGTCCGTGCCTGTTCTGTTATAGGATTGTATGTCGGGTGAGACTAACGGGTCAGGGTGACGTTCCGGAACTCCACCGGTCCCCCTTCACTCTGCAGGCCGATATAGCCCTCTTTTACCTGATTAGTCCCTATATTTTGTAGTACACCATTTATATACACAGTAGCCACTCCATCTCTCACGTATATATTCGCCTCGTTCCATTCCCCTGCAGGCTTCTCGCTTGAGCCCTTGTACTTTTCTACCACGGGGAATTGCGGACGTACCTCGCCCCGGCGTTGGAAGTATTCTACGAGGTCCGACCCGCCCAACAGGACGAAGTCTCCCGCGTCACCGGCGTGCAACTGGCACTCTATACCATTGGGGAAGGGCGATTTCGGGTCAGCTATCATCAGGAAGATGCCACTGTTCGATGCCTTGCCCTCCGGCCATCTCCATTCCACGTGTAATTTATAGTTGTCATACCGCTCCTTGGTGTACATGTACCCAAAGGGTTCGCCGGTGATGTGTATCACGCCCTCCTTTACGGAGAACACCTGCTCTGCCGGGACAGCCCCCTTATCCACTACAAAGTTCCAGTTGGACAGGTCCTTCCCATTGAAGAGCTTCACCTGTTTCTGTGCTTGTGCTGATGCAGCTCCAAGCAATGCCGCTGCTGCGGCCATATAAGCAAAGACTTTCTTTCTCATATTATTATACTTTAATCAGCGATTAATTTACGATAGCGTACGCGTTTAGGCTCTTCGTAGCCCAACTGTTTGCGCTTGTAGTCCTCATACTCCGAGTAGCTTCCCTCATAGAACACCACGTTCGAGTCCCCTTCGAAGGAGAGGATATGGGTACAGATACGGTCGAGGAACCAACGGTCATGCGACACAACGACCGCACAGCCGGCAAAACTCTCCAAGCCCTCCTCAAGGGCACGCAGCGTATTTACGTCGATGTCATTCGTAGGCTCATCCAGTAGCAGCACATTGGCTTCCGACTTGAGCGTAAGTGCCAAATGCAGGCGGTTGCGCTCTCCTCCCGACAGCACACCACAGAGTTTCTCTTGGTCTGCACCCGAGAAATTGAACTTCGACAGGTATGCCCTTGCGTTGACCTCCTTGCCGCCCACGCGGATAAACTCGTTGCCTCCCGATATGACTTGGTACACCGACTTGTTCGGGTCTATGTCCTTATGCGTCTGGTCTGCGTAGCCTATGCGCACCGTTTCCCCGACTTCGAACGTCCCTTTGTCAATGCTCTCCATCCCCATAATCATCTTGAAGAGGGTCGTCTTACCCGCACCATTCGGACCGATTACGCCTACAATCCCGTTAGGGGGTAAGGTGAAACACAGGTCATCGAATAACAGCTTATCCCCGTAGGCTTTCGCGACGTGTTGTGCCTCTATCACCTTATTGCCTAAGCGGGGACCATTCGGGATAAAGATTTCGAGCTTCGCCTCCCGCTCCTTCTGGTCCTCGTTCAGCAGCTTCTCGTAGGAGTTGAGACGAGCCTTCCCCTTGGCCTGCCTTGCCTTAGGAGCCATATTAATCCATTCCAGCTCACGCTCCAACGTCTTTCGCCGCTTACTTGCCTGCTTCTCCTCCTGCGCCATACGCTTGGTCTTCTGGTCCAACCATGATGAGTAGTTACCCTTCCAAGGAATACCCTCCCCACGGTCCAGCTCCAGTATCCACCCGGCTACATGGTCAAGGAAGTACCTGTCATGAGTGATGCATATTACCGTGCCTGCATACTGCTGCAGATGTTGCTCCAGCCAGTCGATAGACTCCGCATCAAGGTGGTTCGTAGGTTCATCCAGCAACAGTACATCCGGTTGCTGAAGCAGCAGGCGGCACAATGCCACACGGCGCCGCTCCCCTCCCGACAGCGTATCCACCACTTGGTCCTCCGGCGGACACCGTAGGGCATCCATCGCCCGTTCCAGCTTAGTGTCCAAGTTCCATGCGTCCGTAGCATCTATCTTGTCTTGCAGCTCTGCCTGTCTGGTGATAAGGGCATCCATCTTGTCCGGGTCTTCTAATACCTCCGGGTCGCCGAATCTCTCGTTCACCTCCTCATACTCTTTCAGGATATCCACTATCTCCTGCACCCCTTCCTGCACTATCTCCTTGACCGTCTTGCCGCTTTCCAGCTTAGGGTCCTGTTCCAGATAGCCTACGGAGTAGCCCGGCGAGAACACTACTTCCCCCTGATAGTCCTTGTCCAGTCCGGCAATAATCTTCAGCAACGTGGATTTACCCGAACCATTCAATCCGATGATACCTATCTTCGCCCCATAGAAGAAGGATAGGTAGATATTCTTCAGTACTTGCTTCTGCGGGGGAAATACCTTGCTCACCCCCACCATCGAAAATATAATCTTCTTATCGTCTGCCATGCATTCTATCGTTTATCTATTTACCTATATACTATTATGCCATTTTACCTATATACTATTATCATTTACATCCTGAATAGCTCCCCTGTTTTAGGGGAGCCGGCTCACCATAAGCGAGACTGAGGGGTTAATCCACACTTAATGTGTCATTCACCCCTCATCCCTTCAGGGAGCTCCCCTAAAATAGGGGAGCCTTTCAGAGGATAGGCATTATTCTATATCACCTACCTTAGTAATTACCGGTTCTATCATCCCCTGTTATGGGTGCGGTACACCTTCCTCTTCACCCTCCTCCTCCTCCGGTGAAGTAGCGGGGGCAACCACATTAATCTGGGTCTCTACCGCATGAGGCGTCTTGACGAGCTTGCCATGACTGCTGTATTGTGACACGATACGCAGCGTATATGCGCCCACCGCCAGCGTACTCGGTAGGATGAACGCCAGCTTCTTCGGTTCGTTTATCACAATCATGCTCGCATCTATACGCGTCTCCTCGTCCTCCCCGTTGATAAGGAATATGCCCACACTTGGGTCCTCACCCGCAATCTTCAGGTAATTCCCCTCCACAAAGAAAGGATAGCCCACGGTAGCCGTACGGTCGGTCGACTGGGTAGATACGTCTATCACATTGCTGATATACATTACCTCCGACTTATCCCCAACCACGTTCACCGTCGTATTCCGTATAGCCTCACGCCAGCTGGCGCCTTGTGAAATAGTAATATTCAACTGATTGACCGAAGGGTCCCATGACGCACCTGCGCGACCCTTAGGCGATGCAACAGCTGTAAACAGCCCATTAGATACCCGCATACCGCTCAGCGTGAGACGCTGTATGGTGCGGTGCTCCAACTTAACCACAGCCTCTACAATCTCCCGTTCGAAACCCGGGTTGACTGCCATCATTTCAGCTATGACGCGGTTGAAGTCAGCTATACCATTAGGTATCAATACAAACCTTTTCTCCCCCTTTTCCTTAGCTAAGGGATTGTCCATGCTCTGTACATTTAACTGGTGTTTAATCTCAGTATTTGCCATAACATTGCATTTAATTGGTTATTACTGTATAAATTGTATCACCGGTATGCCACCGTCACGTGCCAGCAGCAACCATCCTAATCCATGGGAGACCCCTCCCCATTACCTATGGGAGCACCCTCCCATGCCTATATGGGCTGACCCTCCCCATTACCTATGGGAGACCCCTCCCATGCACCTATGGGAGCCCCCTCTCCACTATCGCAGGGCGGGAATATCTCCCGTTCGGTACAAATATACTACTCCGAGGGCAGTCTTGTCAAGTACTTTTTATATGTTGTGCAACATGTTTCCCGGAAAAAAGGGGCGGGAGAGGGAGGCGGCGTCTACTTGGGCATCTCCGTACGGGTAGTGTCAGGGGCGCTCACCAGCGGAGTAAGGCGCGGGCGCCTACGGAACAGGTCACCGAACCTTGTAAAGTCCTTCTTGAACATGATACCTACGCCCTGCGTGGTGAGGGATTGCTTCAGGTACTGGTACATGTCATTGGCGTGATTGTAGGCCTTGAGACGGATGTCCCCGCTACGGGTGAGCTTATACTCAAGGTCGAATTCCCCTATGAACACCTGCTTCTGCGTGGCATTGTTCTTATACCCGAAGTTCCCATTCAGCAACAGGCGGTTGTTGAGTAGCTGGCTCGACAGGAGCATCTCCACCTCCGTACCCTCCAGCGCCCAATCCTGACCCGCGCGTATGTTCGTGCCTATTTGTACCTTATCGGTGATGGAGTTGAGGAGGCTGGAGAGTTGCGCCGAAAGGGTGGAGGAGGCTACGGCAGTAAACTCGCCCGACGCACTGGTCGTACCGGCATAGTACTCCGGCGTATAGAACTTGTTCAGCACCAGCAGGTAGATGATTTGGCGCGTCATCATGTCATCCGTATCTATCAGACTCTTCATCTGTTGCTCCAGCTCCTCGTTCGAACCCGGCAGCTCGAGGTCGAAGCTGATGCTGGGTTGCCGCAGCATACCGTTCAGCATCAGCACACAGTTGACGGGTACGCTGGTACGCGGGCTCTCGAGTGCGAGGCTCTGATCGAGGTCGCTGAGGTTAGCCGTCACGTTGTATATGGCATTGATATCCATTACCGCGTTGAAGGGGTCCCCATTGAAGGATATCATACTGCCCTCCCTTATCTGGAACTCCTTGCGTATCAGCTGCTGGAGGCTGAAGTTATAACTACCGTCCTGTATGGTGAAGTTGCCATACATACGCAGGTCGGACCTGTTGCCATACTGTATCTGGAGGCTGCCTGCACCATGCCCCTTGATTCTGTCTCCGGCGTTGGGGTCCATGACCAGCTCAATGTCCGCATCAGGGGTAATGTCTAACAGGAAGTTCATCCTCATCTCAGCCCCGTCGTCCCCCGTGCTCAATATCTCGTTGGCGATGGAGTCGCGTACCGCGTGGTTGTCCTCCTTAGCCATCTCGTCAGCCAGTTTCTTTCGGTCCACGAAGGTGATGAAGTCATATTCCGCGGCAGTGGAGTTGCGCATAAAGTCCAGATAGACGTGCGTCTTAGGGCGGCTCTGCATGTTGACGTCAATGTTGATGACCTGGCTGTTGCCATTGATGCCTGCCGTTCCCGAGCCATACACCGTCCCGTAGACCATCGGGTTGTGCTTCTCCGGTACGTCATACATCAGCATATTGTCGGCTTGTACATGTACGTGGTAGTCGAAGTTCTTGAAGTGGGTATGGTTGACGGTCAGGTCTACCTTCCCGCGGTTGCGGAATTTGTCGTATAGCGTTACGTCCCGCAACCGGATGCTGTGTTTGTCCAGATGTACGGAGTCGGAGAAGGTATAATAGGTGTCGAGGAAGTCAATGCCAAGCCCCCCGTCGCGTACGAAGGCATCCCCCTCCACGTTCAGCGCCTTGAATGCCCCATACAGATGGATATTCCCGTACCCGTGCCCCCGGAAGCCGGTGGCTATCTTCTCCATGAAAGGCTGAAGGAAGGCGACATTAATATCCTGCGCATCGAACCTTAACGAGAGACCCGGCTCACGGTCAGGCCGCCGGACGGGGTAGATGTATCCCTCGACCCCCGTACGCGAGGTATCCCCGTTCAGGATATCCCCCTTCATGAATATACCCTCCTGCCCGTCATCCCACGCACTGAATAGCGCGAGATTCCCCAAGGGCACACTGTTGAATGAGAAATGACGCACGTCGAGGTCCGTATCGATACGCCGGCTGCCCTTCAGGTCGCAGATGTTGAACGTCCCCGTAGCCTTCCCCGCAAAGCGGACATTCTCTATATTAAGGATATCGAATATATAGCCCAGCTCTATGTTGTTCAGCCGCAGGTTCAGGGTGTCGGTAGGCACTTCGGATACCCTGCCGTCCAGAGTCAGGTACTCCTCCTCCCTTGCCACGCGGAAGCGGTGGACATCCACCTTGCCCCCGTGGATAACCACCTTAGAGGGCTGTATATGCCACATCGTATCGTTAATCACCAACGGGGTCTCATGCAGGGTAATCTCCGTCCTCAACGAAGGAGTATGCCCCTCCTCAGCCTCGCAAGTATCCTCCATGAAACACGTTGAAGCGGAGAGGTCGGCACGGAACGTATGCTCCTTGTTGTTTGCCCACTGGATAAGGGTCTCGATACAGTTGTCCTTTGCCGTAGCGTGCATATCAAGGTAGTTGCGCATCCCTTTCGCATTGAACTGGGTCGCCCTTACCGTCAGGTCCATCTTATCCTCCGGATTGCTACATGCCAAGTACCCATTCTCGAACGAGGACTTGCCGATATTAAACAAGGGAAGGTACGCCTCAAACCGGTACTTGTTGTAGCTGTTATTATAAGACCCCGTAATACGGACAGGCTGCTTCACGGTAAAGGGGAGCTTCAGCGTAGTGGATAGCGCCTCTGTATTCTCTATGGTCAACAACATAGAGAAGTTATTGCCCTCCACTTTCTGCTCTCTCTGTGCTGCATTGATCAAGGCAGGGACGTATGCCTTGAAGGTATTCATGAAGCTGGGCACTATCGTAGCAAAGGAGTAGGCACCGTTCACTTCACCATTGATGATGTCCGAAGCGATAGAGAGCCTCCTGTCCTCGCTGTGTCCCGAAGCCTTGACCAATATTTGTTTGAGGAAGAAGTCGCTGGGCTTAGTCTGGAAGTGCAGGCTGTCTATTTGGATGCTCCCCTCCAAGTTGTCGATGTTGTTCCCTGTGAAGTCGGCTTTCATGCCTAAGGATATATCAGGTTCCTCATACTTCTGTGAGAGGTTCAACCTATCCGGACGGAAATGGTCGATATGGGCTGTAAAGTTGAATACGGAGTGCGCCCCTAAATGTTCGAATATACCATTGGCAGATAGGGAGCCATTCGGATCATTTACCTGTATCGTCCCGTCGAACGCATTCCTCCGGAAGTTGCCTGCCAGATGAATGTCGTTGTAGGTATAATTCTTAAAGTCGAATCGGTCGATATGGGCTTGGATATTCCCTGCGAAGTGCCCATTGGTCGGTCGCTGAGCATCTATCTCTATGGCGCATTGCACCTTCCCGAAGTCATTGTTGCCTCCCAAGAAGCGGTTTAAGTTCAGTTCGTCGGTGTGGATACGCCCCTTCAGGAATGCAGCTACATTCTCCTTCTTGTTCTTCCCGAAGAAGAGGTCGGTCTGTACTGTCCCAATGGCGGTTGATAGTTTTCCATAGGCTATCAGATGGTCAAAGAAGCCGGAGATTTCCCCCGTAAAGTTGATTGTGCCTAATTCCACCAATTGAGGCGGCAGTTTTACCTTGTCTTTGCTGAAGTTGTTCAGCAGATTCTGCCAACCGCTGGAAGTAATGTACATCTTATTAACCTGCCCATTGACAAACGCATCGGCAGGATGGGTTATTCCTTTAAGGTTCATCCGCCCTACCAACAACATCTTATCACTGTACTTCAAGGTCAGGTTCTCAAGGTTGATTTGGTTGATGAAACCGTTTGCTTTGGCGGAGAGTCCGATAGTATCTGCAAAGTTCTTGAATGCCGACACGAAAGGAGAAATATCTTTTAAACAGATATGGGAAGGGGATATCTTCAGCGTCAGCGCTGCTTTATCCAGTATGTCTGTCTTGAATGTATCTATCTCCGTCAAATCCACTTTTGCCTCGGCTATGCGTAGATTCGTTCGGGGCAAACCTATAGAGAAGTTTTGGACATGGATGCTATCGGGGTTTCCGACCACTGATAAAGATAGCTTCTCCAACGAGAATCCGGAGGCTTCATCCAAGTTCAGCTTCTTTATTTGTGCATTAATGCTATCATTACGCAAGACTTTCAAGGAGATTTTTGCACTTAGATTATGGATATCGATATGCTTGGCATTAAACTTACCTGGCGTAGCCGGGACATTTTCAATATCATAACGGAAATGCCCTTGACGAATAAGGACTGTATTGAAACGTAGGTCAATCTTTGGCTTTGGCTTGGAAGTTGTATCTTTGCTGGCAAATGCGTCGATTACAAATTGCAGATTTAGCGGGTCGGTCTCGCTTTTCTTATACAAATAAACCTCTGGTCCGAACAGGCGGACGGTGTTGAATACCAACCTGCCTTCCAGTAAAGGCAAGATATCAAACCCGGCAGCTATATGGTTCGCCTTGAATAGCTGTATCCCGTTCTGGTCTTCGAGATACAATCCTTCCAGTACCAAACGGTTGAACCATTCGATATCCACCTGCTCAATCTTTACCGGGACACCCAACTTTTTGGAAAGCTCCGCAGTAACAGTCCCTGCTATCTTAGACTGCACAAACGGAATATTCACCAATAAGCTGGGTAATATATACAGAATCCATGCCAATGAGAGCAGGACTATGACTATGTATTTTAAGCCTCTAATGTTTTTCTGTTTAAATTGTGAGGACAAAAATAAAACAATATCGTGAGAATTTTCGTTATTTTGCAGAAAAAATACGACGGATATATGAGTATAACTATTTTAGGAATTGAATCTTCTTGTGATGATACCTCTTCTTCTGTAATCAGGGATGGAGTGATGCTATCGAACGTAATAGCCAGTCAAGCAGTGCATGAAGCCTACGGCGGTGTCGTTCCAGAATTGGCTTCACGGGCACATCAGCAAAATATCATTCCTGTGGTTTCAGAAGCTATAAAGCGTGCCGGAATCGATAAAGCGGAAATAGATGCCATAGCCTTTACACGGGGACCCGGACTGATGGGTTCGTTGTTGGTGGGAACCTCTTTCGCAAAAGGTCTTGCAGCCTCTTTACACATTCCGATGATTGAGGTAAACCATTTGCAAGCGCATGTATTGGCTCATTTTATCAAGGAGACACCGGAGGATAACCATGCTCCTTCTTTCCCGTTCTTATGTTTATTGGTCTCAGGTGGAAATTCCCAGATTATCAAGGTGAATGCCTATAATGATATGGAAGTAATCGGGCAGACGATAGATGATGCTGCAGGGGAGGCTTTCGATAAATGCGCGAAGGTGATGGGCTTGGGGTATCCCGGCGGGCCTGTCGTTAATAAGTTGGCAAACGAGGGCAATCCGAAGGCTTTTGCGTTCAGTAAGCCGCATATTGCAGGATATGATTACAGCTTTAGTGGACTGAAGACCTCTTTCCTTTATACGCTGCGTGACGAATTGCTGAAGGACCCTGACTTTATTGAGAAAAACAAACAGGACTTATGTGCTTCGCTGCAGGCGACGGTTATCAATATTTTGATGGACAAGCTCCGGAAGGCAGCAAAGGATTTGCATATTAAGGAGGTAGCTGTGGCTGGTGGCGTATCGGCCAATTCCGGATTGCGGCAGGCGTTCCTCGACCATGCGGATAAGTATGGCTGGAAGGTGCATATTCCGAAGTTCTCATTTACTACCGACAATGCTGCGATGGTGGCGATTACGGGTTATTATAAATATATGGATAAGGAGTTCTGCCCGATGAGCGCGGCTCCCTTTTCAAGAGTACAGATATGAATATAGTTGACAATCTTGCGGCCCTTCTGTTGGAGAAACGGCTGATGATGGGTACGGCTGAGAGTTGCACAGGGGGAATGATTGCCCATCTGATTACCTCCAAAGCCGGAAGCTCTGCCTATTTCAAGGGGAGTGTCGTGTCTTATTGCAATGAAGTAAAGCAGCAGGTGCTGGGGGTTTCGGCAAAGGATTTGCTCGATTACGGAGCGGTCAGCCAGCCGGTGGTCGAGCAGATGGCTTTAGGTGCAGTCAGGGTGCTCGGTTGTGATTGTGCTGTGGCTACTTCGGGGATTGCCGGTCCGTCGGGCGCTGTACCCGGCAAGCCGGTCGGCACGGTATGGATTGCGGCTGCCTATAAAGACGAGGTCACTTCCCGGTGTTTCCATTTTTCTGCCGATAGAGCAGGGAATATAGAAGCGGCTTCGGAGGCGGCATTGACAATGTTGTATCAATGGCTTTGCCGGTAAATTCATGCCTTTTGGGGATGTTGTGTAAGATGCTGTATTATCAGAAATTATTTGTACCGAAGTTAAGTCAGACACTTAACCGAGTCAGGTCCGACAGTTAACTTTGATGGCTTTTACAGCGGATATGAAATCATTAATTATAAATTAGGAAGAATGAAGAAGGAAGATTTAAGAATCGTATATATGGGCACGCCGGAATTTGCGGTGGCGAGCCTGAAGGCGTTAGTGGAAGGCGGGTATAATGTCGTCGGGGTGATTACGATGCCGGACAAGCCGATGGGACGGCACGGGAGCGTGTTGCAGTCCAGTGCGGTAAAGCAATATGCCGAGTCGGTAGGGTTGCCTGTCCTGCAGCCGGAGAAGTTGAAGAACGAGGAGTTCCTGCAGCAGTTGCGGGCATGGAACGCTGACCTGCAGATTGTCGTTGCTTTCCGGATGCTTCCGGAGGTGGTTTGGAATATGCCGCGTCTGGGGACGTTCAACCTCCATGCTTCGTTGTTGCCTCAGTATCGTGGGGCTGCGCCTATCAATTGGTCGATTATTCATGGTGATACGGAGACCGGTGTAACGACTTTCTTCCTGACTCATGAGATTGATACGGGGAAGATTATCCGCCAGAAACGATTGCCAATAGCCGATACTGATGATGTTGGAATCGTTCATGACAAGCTGATGGCGATGGGCGCGGACTTGGTAGTCGAGACGGTCGATTTGATTCTGGAGGACAAAGCGGAGGCGGTCCCGCAGGAGCAGTTCTACCGGGAAGGGGAAGAGCTCCGTCCGGCGCCGAAGATATTCAAAGAGACGTGCCGCATCGATTGGCAGCAATCGACGAAGGCGGTCTATGACTTCATTCGGGGGCTTTCTCCCTATCCTGCGGCATGGACGGAATTGGTCGCTCCGGATGGCAAATGTATGGTACTGAAGGTCTATCAGACTGAGAAGCGGTTGGCCACGCATACGTTCCCGGTGGGTTCGATTCATTCGGATGGCAAATCGTATGTGGATGTTGCCACGGCCGACGGATATATCCGCCTGTTGTCTGTGCAGTTGGCAGGGAAGAAGCGGATGCCGATACACGATTTCCTGAATGGGTTCAAGCAAATAGCCCTTTATCGGGCAAATTGAACCGGCAGGAGGTTACGAATAGTGGGAGTTTTTATTTATCAAATCTATCTTAATATGACAAACGTGAAACTGAAAAATGCAGCATGGTGCATGATGGCTGCACTGTTATTGACGGCTTGCGGACAGACGAAGCAACAAAAGGACTCGGAAGCCGCTGCGCCTACGAGTGGTAATCCGGTGTTCGAAGGATGGTATGCCGACCCGGAAGCCATTGTCTATGGCGATACTTATTGGATTTATCCGACTTACAGTCATCCTTACGATGAGCAGGTCCATTTCGATGCCTTTTCGTCCAAGGATTTGGTGACATGGACCAAACATGAGAACATTCTCGATTCGGCTGCCGTGAAGTGGGCAAAGCGGGCGATGTGGGCTCCGTCGGTTATCTCGAAAGATGGGAAGTATTACTTCTTCTTCGGGGCAAACGATGTGCATGAGGGAGAGATAGGCGGTATCGGTGTCGCAGTAGCCGATAAGCCGGAAGGCCCTTACCGTGACCTGCTGGGCAAGCCGCTGATTAATGACATCATCAATGGGGCACAGCCTATCGACCAGTTCGTCTATAATGACAACGGGACCTATTATATGTATTATGGCGGCTGGGGTCATTGCAATATGGTCAAGTTGAACGACGACTTCACCGGTCTGGTTCCGTTTGAGGATGGAGAAATCTATAAAGAGGTCACTCCGGAGAATTATGTAGAGGGTCCGTTTATGTTCAAGAAGGACGGGAAATATTACTTCATGTGGAGCGAAGGAGGATGGACCGGCCCGGATTATTGTGTGGCTTATGCAATAGCCGATTCGCCTTTCGGTCCGTTCAAGCGCATCGGGAAAATCCTCCAGCAAGACCCGCAGGTCGGAACCGGCGCAGGGCATCACTCTGTCATCCATGTCCCGAACACGGAGGATTATTACATTGTTTACCACCGGCATCCGCTGAACGATAAGGACGGGAACCACCGTGTGACCTGCATCGACCGAATGACCTTCGACGAGAACGGCCATATCAACCCGGTAAAAATCACCTTCGAGGGTGTCCCTGCCCAGACGATACGGTAAGGAGGGAAAAAGAATTCTCCCCCTTCGGCGCTTTCATGCCCAAGGGGGAGAGGTCTCAATCTTCAATTCTCAACTTCCCGTTTATTAAGGGTTCGGGATACCCTGTTCCCCTTCCTCATCATCGGGTTCAGCCGGAGAATCGGTCAGGCCTTTCACCTGCTTATAATTCTCTAATGAGCCATAGTAAACGCCATCTTCCTCTACACCTGCGTTCTCGAAAGTGATGTCTTGCAGCACTTTGTCGCGCAAGTCGGAATCTGGGATAAAGGCAATTTTGACATTCCGAATCAAGCCTGTGTGGAAATCGCGGATATCATCTACGCCCTCGCTGCCAAAGGTAATACGGAACGTACCCAAGCCCGGCACTCTGGCACGTTTCCCATTCATAAACTGTGTATAAAGCCATTTAGAGATAAGCTTTGCCGAGCCTTCTAACTCGAAGTCAGCTACGGTAGTGTCTGCCGTAGCCATGCGCGACATCACTTTGTCTTCTACCGGCGTCCCTGTTTTAGGCACAGCGTACCATTTTCCCGGCTCGGTACGCTTCTGCGGATTCTTCTTCCGCTGCATTTTGTACGGTATTCCCATATCTATTTGATTTATAAGTTAGTAATGAAATGGTTTATCTCTGTCTAAACTCCCCTCCGGACAGTTACGTAACTGTCGGTCGGACACATACGTAAGTGTCGAGTGGACACATACGTAACTCTCCGGGGGACACATACGTAAGTGTCGACTGGACACATACGTAAGTGTCCAGAAGAGAGTTTAGAGGGTGTCTATATGCAAAGAAAGGGACAAATATTTGAAGTGCCAAATAAAATCCCAATTATTTTTTCCATTAAATCTGTAAGACAGTTACGTAACTGTCCGAAGGGGAGTTGGGAGAGTCTCCTGCGAAGAGGATAAAAGCACAAGGGCACGGAGATTTTTTCTTCCGGATTGATGCCTATCTACTCCTTTTTTCATAGCTTTGCAGCCGGAACCATATAATAATAACGATAAAGAGTATGCGCAAGATTAAGAACATCACCCTTTTGAGTGTCGCATGTGCCTTGTTGAGCTGTCCGCTGTCGGCAAACAACGACATGCCGGAAGAGAGTAGGGGGGCAGAGGCGACTGAACGTACGGCAACCGATGGCACAGTGGTGCATATCACGAAGGCAGACTTCCTGACAAAGATATTCAACTACGAGAAGAACCCTACGCAGTGGATTTATGAGGGGGACAAGCCTTGCATTGTCGATTTCTATGCCGACTGGTGCGGACCCTGCCGGGCTGTCTCTCTGATATTGGAGGAGCTGGCGAAGCAATACAAGGGAGAAATCATCATCTATAAGATAAATGTAGATAAGGAAAAGGAACTGGCTGGCGTGTTCGGCGTGCGGAGCATCCCGACTATCCTGTTTGTTCCGAAGGAGGGGAAACCCATGTTGGCGCAGGGCGCACTGCCTAAAGAGGAGTTCGTGAAGCAAATCGACAGTTTCTTGCTAAAGAAATAAGGGGAAACATTTGGCACATATAGAGAAACTTCTTACCTTTGCGCCCGAAAATTACTAATACAAACAGCTTAATAAAATTATTATTTCAAAATGGCAACAAGAATTAGATTGCAAAGACACGGTCGCAAAGGTTATGCCTTCTATCAGATCGTAGTCGCAGACAGCAGGGCTCCACGTGATGGAAAGTTTATTGAAAGGATAGGTTCTTATAATCCGAACACTAATCCTGCTACAGTAGATTTGAAATTTGAGAGAGCTTTGTATTGGTTACAAGTAGGTGCTCAGCCTTCTGACACTGTACGTAACATCCTTTCTCGCGAAGGTGTATGCTTGATGAAGCATCTCTTGGGCGGTGTAAAGAAGGGTGCGTTCGACGAGGCTACTGCTCAAGCTAAGTTCAATGCTTGGAAAGAAAAGAAAGTCGCTATCCTCGACGCTATCAAGAACAAAGACGTTGAGGCTTTGAAGGCTGCTAAGGCAGCTCGCTTGGAAGCTGAGAAGGAAGTGAACAAGGCTAAAGCAGAGGCTGTAGCTCAGAAGAAAGCTGAAAAGGCTGCTGCCGAAGCTGCTAAGCAGGCAGAAGAGGCTGCTGCAACTGAAGAAGCACCGGCTGAAAGCGCAGAATAATCGTGCATCAAGCCACAATAAAAGGAGAACTCCGAAAGGGGCTCTCCTTTTTTGTTATTGCCTTTGCAAGTTATTATCCGAAGAATATGTATCTTCGTGCGGATATATATATACATAAGACAATGAGAAAGGTTATCACTATGTTTTTGGCAGCTTGCGCCTTGAGTTGTGGCGTGGCTGCACAGGAGTTGAGTCCTATTCCCTTGAATGCGCCTACGCAAAAGGGAGGACTGACCGTGATGGAGGCTTTTGCCCAACGTCAATCTATCCGCACCTATTCGGACAAGGAACTGAGCACGCAGGAGCTGTCCGACCTCTTATGGGCGGCGAATGGCATCAATCGTCCGGAGAAGGGGATGCGTACAGCACCGAGCGCACTGAATTATCAGGACGTGGATATCTATGTCTGCATGGCATCGGGGGCTTATCTGTATGACGCTAAGAGGCAGCAGCTTGTTCCGGTCGTACAGGAGGACTTGCGGGGTATCGTCGGCGGCGCCCAAGCGTTCGTGAAGCAGGCGCCGGTCGTATTGGTATTGGTGAGTGATTTATCGAAGATGCGCGGAGGGGATACCGAGGCGAACCGCCTTATCGGTGCGATGGATGCCGGTATCGTATCGGAGAATATCTCGATTGCTTGTGCCGGTTTAGGGTTGGCTACCGTACCACGTGCCTCGATGGATAAGGAGCAGCTGGCTCAGAAGTTGAAGCTGAAGAGTACGCAGGTATTGCTCTTGAATCATCCGGTAGGGCATAAGTAAGTAGGGAATGAAGAGGTAAAAATGAAGAATGAAGAATCAAAGAGATGATGCCGATGATTCCTCATTCTTCATTCCTCGTTCTTCATCCTTTAGTGTCTTCTCTGCTTCTTCCACCAAAGGTAATACCCGGTCAAGGGTAGAGCTGCTCCTATCAGTGCGGCGAGGAAGTAGAGGACTTGCGTGACAGTCCCTCCCCATAATCCGGTATGCAGCGTGTAGAGGAACCGCTTCCGCTCTTCCGGGGGAACGAAGTCGAACACTGCCCAGAAGGCTTCGCGCCACCAAGGGAAGGACCATACCAATCCCGTGATACACATCACCAGAAGCAGGAGCGTGGCATAGAACCCAACCGACACGTGGCTGTCATACCAGAACCTGCGCCATCCCTTTGTATAGCTCACCGTGAGCCTATTCTTCAGTACCTTCCGATTGCGGGGCCACCAGAGGATAACTCCGCTTGTCAGTACCACGCCCATCGCTAAGGTCCCATAGCCTACGACCTCTTTGCCGAGGGTCCGTTCTCCCTTCTTGGCAGGGCTGTCCAATAGCCAGCGGTGGAGGCGGAGGGTATTACGGAAAAAGCCGTAGCCTGCCAGTTCCCGCTTTGCCGGGTCATGCTTCTTCATCGAGGAGATATCCACATGGGGATTGAGCAGCTGGAGTGTTTCATCTTCGAACACGAGGATAGCCCCCGTCAGGCAGATTACGCTGAAGAGTATGCCCAACGGCAGGGATATCCACAGGTGGAGGTGATGGATGAACCGGCGCATCTTACTCTGCTGGATTATAGGTGAGCTTGCCTATGCCGGTTATCTGTGTGGCATCTACTTCCAGTCCCCTTGATGCCTGTGCCGTCGCTGGGTCGATAGCATAGACAGCCGGGTTGCCGTCCGTAGTTGTCACCGCGATATAGGCTATTCCGTTCTCCACGTAGGGAGTATCGCCGAAGCCGCTTATCGACTGAGGCAGACCGGTCACATAAGTCAGTTGTTGGTCTTCCGCCTTGAATACAGCCAGCTCGGTAGCGGCAAAGCCCTCTTCGGTCAACGGTCGGTCGTACATCAGCATCAGGAAGTAATCGTCGGCGATAGGCCATACACGGAGGAAGCTCTTGCCATTGCTCTGCGCTTCGATGTTGCAGTAGTAGTCGTCGAACGCCTCGGTTCCGGCGGGGATGCGCACTACGCCTGCCGGCAGTGTGGTCTGCTGGCGCACATCGGCCATGGTCTTGGCATAAGAGGGCGAGAAGACATAGACGTCCCCATTGCCTGCCTCCCATATCATCTGGTAGTACTGCGACTTCCGCCGGCCTGCGGCATAGCTTATCTTATCGGTCTTGATGAGCTTCTTGGTGGTGAGGGTCTCGTCGTCGAATATCGCTACCCAGCACTCGTTGGGATATTGCGTCCATTGCAGTTCATCTTTGTCATACGCGCCGCTTCCCTGTCCTCCGCTCTCGGTCTTGATGAGGTCCTCATTGCCCGGCAGCACCCATAGGTAGTTCCCGGCTTCATCCTTTTGCATACAACCGTACTGGCTCAGTCCCATCGGTACGGCGGCAGAGTAAATCTTGCCCTCATGTTCGAGGAGACCGGAGAGGGTAACATATTCTCCATTGCCGAGGAAGTTCTCGGAGAGGTAGGCCTCCTGCTGGGTGTCGTTGGTGGTATATTCCTCCGCCTCTACGTCGAGATAGGATATCAGGAAGGACTGCGGGACGTACCCGTTCTCGTCTGCCCATTCGGTAGGACCGTCGCCGGTCGAAGAGGTCATGATATAGCGGTCATAGATACCGTAGGTGGTGAATCGGCGGATGGTATATTCGATGCTCCGCTTCTCCACTGTGCTGTCGGCATTCAGTACATAGGAGGCGGTGGTCCCGCCGTTGCCGTCGTTATACTGCAACCCGTAGAGGTACTTGTCGCCGTAGTATATCCAGTAGGAGGCGCCATCGTTGAGCAGTCCGTTGCCGGCTGCTGATACCTGCCCGTTGTTCAACGCCTGAGCCGTCAGCAGGGTATGTGCCGTATTGCTCGATGCGGTAGTAGAGGTGGACACGATGTAACGGGAGAAGGGCTCCGCCACCGGGGTTGTTCCTCCGCCGTTCAGTACGGGGTCGTTGTCATCGCTGCAGGATGCTAAAAAGCTAAGTGCCACAAGGGGCAATGCTGCCAAGAGATAGTTCTTCTTCATCTTGTTTGTCTTTGTTTATCGTTAATATACTATTTATTAAATTATTATCATTCATCTCTCCCTGTCGGGAAATGCCTCCTCGACGAAGGCCGGAACCTCACCAAGGCGAGGTTGCCTACCTGACCATGGTGAACCCCCCCTACCTGACCATGGTGAACTCCCCGACCTCACCATGGTGAGGTTTTCACCTTGACAGTGGTGAAGGTTTCCCCCTCATACCTGCGGGGTTAATTCCCGAAATAGACCCTCACCTTGCCATAGAACGCACGCCCTGCCTTCTGCAGACTGAAGTTGTCATAGAGGTCTTCATCCGTAAAGTTGCGGCACTCGACCGAGATGTTATACCGCCCCTTCCCCAAGCTGTAGGAGAGGGATAGATTATGGGCAAACTGGTCGGGTACAAGATAGTCGGCATTGCTGCTTCCTATCACTTCGGAGTAGTAGGAGAAGCCATGCAGGTACTGGTTGTCATAGGTAAGCGTCAGCGTGTTTCCCTTGCGGAAAAGGTCGTGCCAGAAGAGGGAGATGTCCATGTCGGCAAACTGGTAAGGGATGTTGGGCATCCGTGCTCCGTAGGCGAGGTTCGCCGTGGTCGTGCCCAGCTGCACCTTCTGCCGGTCGCGCACATCCATACGGGTGAAGTTGCCGCCCACACTGAGCCAGTTGCCGAACCCATACCGCAGGGAGAGGTTGTAGCCCTTCGTCTCCACCTTGCCATAGTTGATATAGGTCGCGCCCTCTTTTCCTCCGCTCAGGTCAGTGATGTTGCGCTGGATGTAGTCCTTCGTATGACGATAGACCAATCCGCCCTCGACATAGAGCGAATGCCGCCCGAAGGTCTTGTTATAGCTCACATTGAGATTGATATTGTTGCTGTTCTCCGGCCGTATGGAGAGGTCGCCCATCTCAAGGTCCTCGTCGCCGAACATCTCTTCGATAGTCGGGAGGCGATATGCCTTCTCATACGAGAGCTTCGCCTGTAGCTCCGGCAGGACGAAGTAAGTACCTGCCGCACCATATCCCATCGAACTCACCTTCCGGTCCTTACGGATGTAGTTGCTCTGTGTCTCATCTTCCGCCATCGGCCCTGCCACGTATTGATGGTAATACTTCCCGAAGAGGGAGAGGTTCCATTTATCCGTAGGCATGAGGCGGTAGGAGAGGCCGGAGATGTTCTTCCGGGTCTCCTTCGGGATGGCATCTTCTGCCTCCTCCTCTGCCAAGAGTGAAGTATTGCGGCGGTGGAAGGCATTGAGCACATGGTTGAAGGTGAAGGTATGCATCCTGCCGATACGGTAATTGAGGGTCAACGTTCCGTTCCAGTTATCATTGTCCGCCCTCGAATGCTGCCGGCTCTGCTCGCCCGGCGTATTCATGCGGTAGCGTTCACCGTACCAGTTATAGTGGTAATAGGAGGTATCGATATTGGTAGTCACATTGCGGTTGTAGTTGGCAGTGAATACTACATCCAGTCCCGGAGTCAACAGGTCCCGCTTGCGGTACTCGACCGAGGGCATGAGCGAGTGTCCCCGCCGATGTTTGTCGCCATAGACCGTTATCTGACGGACGCCGGTCTGTACCTCCTGATACATGTGCGAATAGGTAAAGCCCAGCATCAGCCGGTCTGCCCAAGGCTTGTCCACCACACCGACTTTCGCCATGACCGCTTCGTTGTGGTAGGTGTCATTGAACCGCTTCACCCGCACCTTGTTCCTGTTATCGATATAGGTAGAGACCGAGCCGTCGGGGTTGAACTTGAATACCTCGACGTTGGCATCCACATGGTAGTCGTTGTCCGAGTAGTTCTGGAAGGCATTCACCTCGTAGGTAAGTCCTGACTTGAAGGTCTGCCCAAAGTTAATGTAGGACTTATGCGTATTGAACGAGCCATACGAATAGGAGGCATCCGCAAACCACCGCTCGCGCTTCTTCTTCGTAATGATATTGACCACCCCGCCGATAGCATCCGTCCCGAAGCCCACCGGCACTACGCCCTTATAGACCTCGATACGCTCGGCGAAGTTGACCGGTATGTTATTCAGACCGAAGGAGCTGCCTACGCCCTCCTGCGGCACGCCATCGATAAAGACCTTGATATGCTTCCCGCTGAAACCATCCATCATCAGCTGCATGTCCGAGCCTACGCCGCCCGACTCGCGGAGCTTCATGCCCGGTGTCTTTGCCAAGGCATCACTGAGGCTCTTGGTCGAGTTCTCGAACTCTCTCGTGTCGAGCGCCACCGCATTGAATGCCGACCGCTTCACACGGCTCACGCCACTGGACACCACCTCGACCGCCTCCAGCTCCATGGCTTGCGACTTCATGCGCAACTCCACCGAGACCGGCTGGCGGGGCGAGAGCTTCACGGGGCGTTCGACCGTCTCGAATCCCATCGCAGATACCACTAATATATACTCCCCCGCCGGAGCCTCCAGCCGGAAATGCCCCTCTCCGTCGGTGATAGCCCCATATTGCGTATCCTTCAGATAGACCGTAGCGAAGTCAATCTGCTCCTTATCGTGCGACAGGATGCGTCCCTTCAGCAGGGCTTTCTGTTCGGTAGCGTGCTGGTGGGCGAGTGCCTCATACCCTTGCCCCAATGCAGGCGGCAGAGAGGTCAGCAGGAAGAGTCCTGCGAGCGTCAGTGCGTGTCTGTTGTCCATTCGTTATCTTCGTTTTAATGTATATGCATTGTTTAGATTTGCGCTGCAAAGGTAGAGGGAATAGGGGGGCAGGTCAATCGCCTCTATTCGGTATTTTGCCTCTCCCATATTCCCTGCCTGCTCCCTATATGTAGGTATGCCTTCAGTCCACCATAGGGAAAGGTAATGGACCATTACGGAAGAAAACAGTGGGTCACTAAGGAGGAAAACCCTCCCTCACTAAGGACTAAACTATCCGGAGACTATTGTCTAATCTATAATTCACGACGTGAATTGTATAAACCACGACGTGAATTATAGAAGATATACTAATGAACGGATAGTTATCTCCTTAATGAACAGGTATTTTAGTCCATAGTGAAGCACTATTTTCCTCTATAATGCATCGGAAAGGGAGATTAGGGAGGATTACCGCCGCTTCTTACGGCGGAGTTGCTCGGCTTTGCGGGCATGTCGCTCCGCCATATCCCTGTCGCCCAAGAGGAGGAACAGTTCGGAAAGGTACTCATGCGTCGGGATGTGCTCCTCCTTCAGATGAGAGGCTTTGATGAAGTCGGACAACGCCTCGTCGCTATGGCCCATGGCATAGAAGGCCTTCGCCCGATTGTAGCGCGCCTTGAAGGACTGCGGGGCCAACCCGACTGCCTTGTTGAAGCAGGCCAGCGCCTCATAGTGCTCATTCATGTCGAAGAGCGTTACGCCCTTGCGCACCCATGCATCGACATAGGTAGGGTCCATCTTCAACGCCTTGTCGAAGCAGCGCAATGCGGCCTGCAGGTCGTGTGCCTTCGTGACGCACTCGTTGCCCATCAGGTAGTACTCGTGGGCGAACTCCTTCAGTCCCTCGCGCACCGACTGCAGCTCCTCCTGCAATGCCTTGATAGTCTCCCGCTGGCGCTGGAACCGTTGCAGCTTCATGCGGATAAGGCGTTGCACTTCGGGGCGGTCCAGTGCGTTGTTCTTCTTCACAGCGGCAGCAAAGCTCTGCACGGCTTGGGGCATCTCCATCCGGTCGAAGCTACGGGCAGCCTGCACATAGAGCATCTCCGCCTCGCTCTCTTGGAGCAGCTGACTGACCAGCTCCCGGTTATTGAACTGACGGCTGAAAGCGAGTATCTCGCGGCGGACGAAGATATTGCCCAGCGTGACCGGAGCCCGCAGTACCAGCCCCTCCAGCGAGGTGCAGCGGCTCAGGGCGACATAGGTCTGCCCTCCGGCAAAGACACCACCGGTCAGGTCCACCACTACGCGACTGAAGGTCAGCCCCTGACTCTTATGGATGGTAATCGCCCATGCCAGCCGGAGCGGGAGCTGCTCGAACGTGCCGATGACCTCCTCCTCAATCTTCTTCTGCTCTTCATTATATTTATACCGGTAATTGCGCCACGAGGAGGGCTCGACCAAGTACTCGCTCCCATTCTCCAGTAGGACAAATACGTGCCCTTCGGGGTCGATGCCGGAGATGACACCGATAGTCCCGTTCACCCAGCGCCGCTCCCTGTCGTTCTCGATGAAGATGACCTGTGCCTGCTCCTTGATGGAAAGATTGAGTTGAGTAGGGAGGGAGGACTCCGGGAACTCGCCGGTTATCTTCCCTTTGGAGACGAACAGGTCACCGGGGAGCTCCGCCAGCTTCTTCTCGTTGATATAGTCCACTTGGTCGCGGCGGGTGGCAAGCGTGACATACATATCATCATCCTTCGGCTCGAAGTGCGGGAAGCAACGTTGGTTCAGGACTGTCAGGTCCGCTTGCCCCGCAGTATTCCCCCGAATCTTATCCAAGAGACGGATAAAGACCGGGTCGCTCTGGCGATAGACCTTCTGCAGTTCGAGCGGCACGAGATGAATCTCCTGAAAGACCCGCGCCGAGAAGAAGAAGGCATTCGGATAGAAGCGGCTCAAGATGTTGCGCTGGTCGGAAGGCACGACCGGCTCCAACTGGAACACATCCCCCACGAACAACAGCTGTTTCCCTCCGAAGGGCAGACGCATATTCCCCGAATAGACACGCAGGATACGGTCCACACAGTCGATGATATCCGCCCGCACCATCGATATCTCGTCAATGATAATCAGTTCGACGTCAGCTAATATCTTCCGGTGCTGCTTGGTATATTTGAAGAACTCGAAGATACGCCCGTTATGCAGGCTCAGGTCGGGGTCGTCCGGCAGCATCGGACGGAAGGGCAGCTTGAAGAAGGAGTGCAGTGTGACGCCCCCGGCGTTGATTGCAGCAATACCTGTCGGAGCCAACACGACAAACTTCTTTTTCGTATGGGCACATATATATTTAAGGAAGGTGGACTTACCGGTCCCTGCCTTCCCTGTCAAGAATACGGATTGCCGCGTGAAGCTTATCAGTTGCAATGCCTCTTGGAACACCCGATTGTCTGTATCTATTACGAATTCCACCGTCGAACTGTTTAATTGGGACGCAAACTTACAATAAATCCCTGAAATAACCGCCGGGGAGGAGCCTATTCATCCTTCCCCATTGAATGAGCTTTCCGATATTTGGTAGGTGACATGCCCATTTCAGCCGTAAAGAGCCGTACGAAGTAGGGGAGGTCATTGAATCCTACCAGATAACAAATCTCGGAGACAGACTTGTGCGACCGTTTCAACAGTTCACATGCCGTATTCAGCCGGTATTGCATGACGAACCGCGAGAAGGTCATCCCCTTGTTCCGTTTGAAGTAGGTGCAAAAGGCAGAGCGGTTCATCCCTACTTCGGTAGCAATATCAGTTAAAGATATAGGATGAGCATAATGTGCCATTACATACGTACTGATTTGTTGCATACGGCGTACGTTCCGTTCTATCCGCATAGCCTTTCCGGCAAAAGTATAATCGGTCGTAGTGAAGAGGAAGGGTAATAAACGGAGCATCTCACTGAGACGCCCTAATTCATCCATGCGGTTCA
This sequence comes from uncultured Parabacteroides sp., assembly GCA_949289155.1. Taxonomy (GTDB): domain Bacteria; phylum Bacteroidota; class Bacteroidia; order Bacteroidales; family Tannerellaceae; genus Parabacteroides. Next base: position 11,196 of record CASEMX010000011.1, on the reverse strand, counting down.
TTGCCGATAGCGAGCGTCGGATAATGCGCGAACTCTCCGTTCCGAAGGTCAACGCATCGGCCGGGAATGATATCCCCGCCAATCGGTTGCGCAGTTCAGGGAAGGTATCGATGCACCGTTGCACCAAATCAGGACTAAATGCCACCATCAAATAGCGGATACACCCGTCATCATCGGCCGAATCGGGGGAATATTTCCAATAATGATGCATGGAGGGAGGGAGTAATGCTACGTCGCCTTCCGAAAAGGGTAATAACGTGTCGCCAGCCATTCGCGTCCCGCGCCCTTTTACTACATAATACAATTCCCATGCCTCATGGCTATGCAATTTAGCCTCCAGCCGATAGTCGATATGCTGGTCAATGAAGAAGAAGGAATGATTCTCTGTCTCCGGCAATTCATAAGGAATACTTGTTTCGTCCATAGTACCTATTCTTAGTGATTGCAAATATGAGACAAATATTTGAGAAAATAAAGCAAATAGAGGACAGAAGAACGGTTTACCTTTGCATCACTGACAAATGAATAATTACCTTTAAAAAGCTATTGGACATGGATTTCTATGAAGTATTGGAGAAGAGACGGACTATCCGCGATTTCTCCGACAAGGAAGTAACAGATGAAGTATTAAACAAGGTTTTGGCTGCGGCATTCAAAGCGCCTACGAACGACCATTTGCGTCAATTCGAATTTGTTGTCGTGAGGGGACAGGAGAACATCGCCCGACTCATCTCGCCTGTAGCTGAGAATACGGAAAATATCCAGCAGAAAGCTCTCCAAATGGGAGCGGAGAGTATGGATAAAGATGAACATGCGATGTTTGTCGATGCGCTTCCGAAACAACAACGGATGTTGATGCAGAGCAACTGCCTTGTGTTGCCCTTTTTCCGGCAGAAGGACTATCCGTTGTGCCGACCCGCCGAGCAAAGCTCTCTCAATTATTTCGCATCGGCTTGGGCAGCATTGGAAAATATCTTGCTTGCGGCTACTGCTGAAGGATTGGCTTGCGCATTCCGCATACCTATCCATAATGAACCGGAATATGTAAAACAAATTATAGGAGCGCCCGAAGATTATGAGTTTACCTGTTTCTTAGCCATCGGTTATCCTGCACCGAATGCACATATCTGCAAGCAAAAAGTCATACGCGTGGAGGATAGAATCCACCATAATGTATGGTAGCCCCGACCTCGCGGGAGAAAGAACGGATATTTCAGAGGGAAGAACGGATATTTCCCGCAGAATATCCGTTCTTCCCATAATCGAATTCGATTTCCAGCTGGGTCCATTCAGTGGGATGGGAATGTTCGTCGGTCGGATTCGAGACATAAAGTCCAATTAGGCGCACGGGATGATGGGCATAATCGACCTGCTGCATCAGTTTCTTTGCCAAAGGGAGAATCTCTTCCATGCTCTCTAATGTCTGTTTTACACTAATGCTCCGAGTGATTTGTTCGAAGTCGCCGAATTTGATTTTCAGCGTCAGCGTATTTCCTTTAAAGGCTTTCTTCCGGATACGTTCGACCAATTCAAGAGCTACGTTGTATAGTTCGATAATAATATTGGATTGCTTTGTAATATCATGCTCTAATGTCCGTTCGCAGCCGATGGATTTCCGAATCCGCACGGCTTCTACTGGGCGATTGTCCTCTCCTCGAGCGAAATGATAATAAATCGTGCCAGCTTTACCGAATTGCCTTGTCAACATATCCAACGAACATTCGCGGAGTTGCGCACCATTGTGTATGCCCAATCGGTGCATTTTCCGAGCGGTAACAGGTCCTACTCCCCAAAAGGATTCGATGGGCAGACGGGCGATGAAGTCCAATGCCTGCGATGGGTGAATCGTACACAAACCGTCCGGCTTGCGGTAGTCAGACGCTATCTTTGCCAAGAATTTGTTATAAGAAATGCCGGCAGAGGCTATCAATTGGCAACGTTCCCGAATCTTTGCTTTGATTTCCTTGGCAATATCGACCGCCAGTTCGATATGCGGTTTGTTTTCGGTCACATCTAAAAATGCTTCGTCCAAAGAAATCGGTTCGACAAGGTCGGTGTATTCATGAAACACCTCGTGAATTTGGGCAGAGACCGCCTTATAAACCTCCATCCGCCCCGGAACAAAAATCAATTGGGGGCATATTCGTTTGGCTCTTAGCGAAGCCATTGCCGAACGGACACCGAATTTTCGTGCTTCATAACTGGCGGCTGCTACTACGCCCCGCTCTTCTGCGTGACCTACTGCCACAGGTTTTCCACGCAAATCCGGATTGTCCCGTTGTTCTATCGAAGCATAAAAAGCATCCATGTCGATATGTATGATTTTTCGCACCTGTTCCATGCCGCAAAAATAGTCAACTTTCTGCAAATAGCATGGAGGAGAGGGGGCATCTATCCTTTGCGCAATGGGAAATACTTGACCATTTCGTGCAGAATCTGTACCTTTGCGGAGGCGAAAGGAAAATAAGTCAGGTCGTATGCGGACAGAGCGATGGGCATACGGATAAGATTTGAAAGGTTATCACATGATGTATAGAAGGTTATTTAATTGTTGTTTAAATATATGCGCAGGTGCATTCTTCATTTGCAGTCCTTTGTCCGCTCAGACGGATTCTCTTTTTCTTACAGTCAGACAACTCTTTGATTTAGGCATTGAAAACAGTTTGCATATCCAAGCCGATAAGTTGCGGGAACAACAGGCGGGCGAACAAAGTCAAACTGCCCGCAAAGCGCAACTCCCCGATATAGAAATAGGATTGAACGGTGGATATGTGGGGCAACCTATTCTGTTTGAACGCGGATTAAGTCATCCGACACGTCCCGAAACACCGGATTGGTCGCAGAACTATGCGCTTAACCTTACCCAACCGCTTTATCAAGGAGGGAAGATAAAACAAAATATCCGTCGGGCAGATATTGAACGGCAAATCGCTTTTCTCCAAACGCGAACGGACCAAGCGGATATTAAGTTAGGGCTCCTGCAGCAATACATGAATCTCTTCAGTTATTATAAGCAATATGAAGTGTTGGCGAGGAATATCGAAGAGTCCGAGCGACGGTTGAAAGATATCAAACGGCTGAAAGAGGAGGGTGTAATAACGAATAATGATGTCCTCCGAAGCGAATTACAACTGACGACAGACCGCCTCGCTCTTCAGGAAACAGAGAATACGCTCATCCTTCTTTCGCAGCAATTGGATATTTTGTTGGGACTGGATGAACATTTATACATTATTCCTGATACTTCGCTCTTGAACCAATCGACACCGACCGGACATTATTTCCAGTATGTGGATGAAGCCTACGAAAATGACCCTTCCATGTTGCTTGCCCGTCAACAAACTTTGCTTGCCCGCAACGAGGTAGAATTGACAAAGGCGGATAATCGTCCGACCATATCGCTTTATGCCGGGAATACATTGGCGCGTCCGGTACAACGAACGATGGCAGACATGTATAACAACACGTGGAATATCGGTCTGTCGGTTTCTTATCCGCTCTCTTCCCTTTATAAAAACAAACATCGGTTGAATGCTGCCCGCCTGAACGTTTATCTTCGGGAGAATGAGGAGGAACAGCTCAAGCAACAGGCGCGGTTGACAATCCGTACGGCTTATCTTCGGCATAAAGAGGCGGTCGAGCGAGTCGAAGCATTGAAACTTTCCGTGCGGCAAGCGCAAGAGAATTACCGCATCGTCCAGAACCGCTATTTAAGCCAGTTGGCTATCTTGACCGACCTCTTGGATGCGAATAGCGTATTGCTCGATGCGGAACTGCAACTGACGACTGCCCGTACGCAGGTGGTCTATACCTATTATGAACTGCAGCATGCATGCGGACGTTTATAGGGATAGTTTATTTGGATTATGGTTTATTTTCATCTTAAATATAGGCGTAAATATGACGGCACTTAACGATAAACAGAATTTGTCTTGGAGATTGAAGCTCCGCAATACGATATTAAACACGGTTTGTATATTACTCGCCCTCTCCGGTATCGGTTGGACGGTACATTATTTCTGGCGGTACGTGAATTATGAGATTACAAATGATGCGTACGTGGACCAATATATTGCTCCGCTGAATATTCGCGTGGCAGGATACATTCAAGAGGTGCGTTTCCGCGAGCATCAGTATGTACACAAAGGGGATACGCTCCTGATTCTGGATAATCGGGAATACAAAATCCATGTTAAGGAGGCGGAAGCGGCTTTGCTGGACGCGCAAGGTTCGAAAGAGGTGCTGCATTCCGGCATTCAAGCATCGCAAGCCAATATTGCCGTGCAGGATGCGAATATTGCCGAAGCCAAAGCCCGCCTGTGGCAGAGCGAACAGGATTATCACCGCTATGCGCGGCTCCTGAAAGATGAATCGGTGGCAGAGCAGCAATTCGAGCAGGTTAAAGCGACGTATGAAGCGGCCCAAGCCCGTTATCAAGCGTTGGTGCAGCAAAAAGAGGCGGTGGTTTCCCAATATGCCGAGACCTCGAAACGGCAGACCGGAGCCGAAGCCAATATCCTGCGCAGGGAAGCGGATTTGGACCTTGCCAAGTTGAATCTCTCTTATACGGTGGTTACGGCTCCTTATGACGGATACATGGGACGGCGCACCTTGGAACCGGGACAATATGTCTCGGCAGGGCAGACCATCTCTTATCTTGTCCGAAGCAAAGACAAATGGATTACGGCAAACTATCGGGAGACGCAGATTTCCAATATCTATATCGGTCAGGAGGTGCGTATCCGGGTGGATGCTATTTCCGGAAAAACGTTTACAGGAAGGGTGACGGCTATCTCCGAAGCTACCGGCTCAAAATATTCGCTGGTCCCGACGGATAATTCGGCGGGCAATTTCGTCAAGGTGCAGCAACGCATTCCGGTCCGTATCGATTTGATAGGTGTGAGCGAAGAGGAGATGGCGCAGTTCCGTGCCGGCATGATGGTGATTACCGAAGCATTAAAGAAGTAGGGTAGGGCTATGGTGAAACTCGATTTGCCGCTTCGCCCGTGGGTCCCGCAATGGTTGGGGGCGCTGGTCATCTTTTTGATATTCTTGCCCACTTCGATGCTCAACGGAGCCTATACGGGGAGCATGCTGGAATTGTCCAATTCGCTCGGTGTCTTTAGCGAGGATATATCGATGGGATATTATGCCACGTCGGTCGGTATGGCGGTGGCTTATCCCATAGTCCGCAAGGTGCTCGATTCCGTACCTCCTAAATCGTTGTTGCTGGGCGACCTTCCTCTTCAGGCATTGCTCAGCTATTTCTGTTCCTGTTCGGGGAATATCGATATCATTATTGTATGCAGTTTCTTTATCGGCATCCTGAAATCGTTCGTGATGCTCTGGTGCATTATCCATATCCAGCCGCTTTTCACGCCGGATAATGTCCGAAGCGAGTTTTATTCCTATTTCTTCCCGCTGGTCTTTGCGATGGGACAGGTCTCGATGGCGGTAACCGCCCAACTGGCTTACTATTATGATTGGAAGTATATGTATTACTTCATGATGCTGGGTATCCTTGTGGCGATTATTTCCATCCTTGTGTGCTTCCGCTATGCCAAGGTGACGGCTCGTTTCCCGTGGCGGGATATCGACTTCCGAGGGATGCTGATTATCTCGACGGCATTGCTGATGCTGCTCTATGTCTTCTCTTATGGCAAAGTGCTCGATTGGTTCGCGTCGCCCAAGATAAGTCTCTATGTTTTCCTTGCCCCATTGCTCATCCTTCTTTTCGTTTGGCAGCAACGCACGGCAGAAAAGCCGCATGTCTTTCTCCGAATCTTGCATCGCCCGAAGTCGGTGTTGGGCTACTTCTATATGTTCCTGACGATGTTTTTCAGTGCCTCCAGCACCTTGACCACGACCTATCTGAATTCTGTTCTCGGAGTGGATAGCGTGCATACCAATACGCTGAGCCTTTTCCTGATTCCCGGTTTTGCAGTGGGGGGATTTATTTGCTTCTGGTGGTTCCGCTGGCAGCGATGGCGTTTCCGTTTCCTGATTGCGGGGGGAATGGCATGCTATGCACTCTATTTCGGCATGCTCTATTTCGGTATCTCGCCTTCGAGTACCTATGAGATGCTCTATTTCCCGATGTTCTTGCGCGGTCTGGGGATGATGATATTGGTCATCGCCTTCGGTGTATTCGTGGTAGAGGAGATTGAACCGAAGCTGATGCTGACCAATGCCTTCTTCGTGATTGGCGTGCGTTCGGCGTTGGGTCCCGTCATGGGTGTTTCTTTTTATAATAATGCCTTGTATGGATTGCAACAGCAGGCGCTGCATCGTTTGTCGGAACAGGTGACGCTTGCCGACCCGCTGGCTGCGAATAAGTATGCCGATTCGCTTCAGTCTTCGTTGGCTGCAGGGCATGGCATGGCAGAGGCGCAGCAGTTGGCAACGAACACGCTCTATTCCCTCGTGCAGCAGCAGAGTCTTTTGCTTGCCCTCAAGACGCTATTGGGCTATTTGCTGATTGCCACGCTCATCATTGCCATTATTTCGCGCTTTATTCCGTTCCATAAGACGGTCAAAGTGGATGTGGTGAAGACGGGCGACGATATGGGATAATTCTCTTATACGAAAACAGTCGCTCCGAAATGAATTGGAACGACTGTTTTTCTGATTTGAGAGGAGAGGTGGATGCTAATTCCGCACCTTAATCCGCTCTTCTCCGATACATATTATATAGATACCTCTCGGCAGGTCATAGCGTTGCAATCCCACTTGCGTTTCGTTCTTCACGACTGCGCCGCTTATCGAGATTATCTGCACTCGCTCCTGCTTCGGGGTCTGCACATAGATGCTGCCGTCTTTGGAATATACCTCCACGCCTTCGATGTCTTCCATTCCGGTCGGGGTTTCTTCTTCTTCCTCCTCTACTCCGTCCACTGTGATGTAGATATCGGTGTAGATATTCTTGATTTCATAGATGCCTTCGTTGTTGGGTTCGATGATGTCGGTTGTTCCGAACAGGCTGCGCTTTACTTTTACCGTCATGTCCTCGGCTGAATATCCTTCGGCTACATCAACGGTGAAGGTCATGCTTTGCCCTTCCCGTACTACCGTGCTACTGGTCTCTACCGTTACGCCCTCGCATTCCTCTACCATTATATTATAGTATTTCGGCATGTCGGGGATGACTGGGGTGTCGGGGTCTTCTGCTTTTGTTACAGTCAGCGTATAGGATACAGAGCCGGTATAGTTGTCAGATGCATAAGTCGCTGTAATCTCTGCTGTTCCTGCACCTTTTGCCGTTACAGTCGCACTCCCCTTAAAAACAGGTTCTCCCTCATTAGGAGTTACTATTGCGACTGATTCATCGTTACTTTCCCAGTGCCATTCACCTCCAGCGGATAAATCAACTTCGCTTTCTATAATGGCAGTCAAAGTCGTACTTCCGGTTTCCAAATCCAAAGAGATTTCCGTTTCGCCTTCTGCTTTGATAAGCTGTTTTGTCCATTTTGCATAAAGTGTCATGGACCCTGAAACCTCGTCGTCAAAATTCCATACAGTAGTGCAGGCCTCATCACTATACCATCCATTAAAGACATGGTTAAGGCGAGTCGGGTTTTCCGGCTTTGTTATTTTTCCTCCCTCCTCTACGGTTTGCTCCGCTACTTCGCTGCCACCTTGGGAGTCAAAAGTTATGGTATATTCCGCCAATGTTTCCACATCTTTACATACGATAGAAGATGTATCCAAATAATCGTTCCCCGTAAAGTAGGTATGTATGTAATACTGTGTAGCAGGTTGGAGATTTTCGAATGTATATGTTTCTCCCGTCCCTTCAATCCAGCCACTATCATCCATACTTGGAGGCTCACTACTGGTTGTACAGATATACTTCTGCCCCGAAACTGTATTGACGGTAATGCTGCCAGCCTTAGTCTGACTAACAGTTGGAATCTCAGCCGCTTTTCCTCCTTTTTTAACTTCGACTTCTTCTGTTTTCAAAACTGCCTGATATAAATTGGTAGCTTCTGCGGATAGCTCTATCCAATAAGAACGTCCGCCTTTGGGTGCTCCCTGGAGTTTCTGTGTTTTATCCTCATCTTCATACCATGTAATAGTCACCTGTCCATTACCGTTATAGGTATAATTCAAGTTTATTGGATTCCCTGTCGCAAATATTAGGTCGTCATTGAGAGTAATCGTTGCCGGCACTTTCTCAGTATCCGGTGTGATTGTTCCTTCCCCCGTCACTTTAATACCCTCCGGCCAGGCAAAATCGTCCGGCAAATTAAGGGTTGCATCTTTGGGAATATTTAAGGTTATATTTTCCGGGAACGTTACGCCTTCGGGCAGAGTCAGATCGCCGTACACGGTGCCCTCGCCGCCGTCAAAAACGATGCCGCCGGTGTTTCCGCTGCTGTCCGCGCCGATCTGAATGTCAGTGCTGGAATTGTCAACGATCCCGCCGCCGCTGGCTTTCACCACGGCGTTGCCGCTGACGTTCAGGCTGGGCGTGCCGGAGCCGGATTCGCTGGTGCCAAACTGAAAGCAGATACCAGTATCGCCGCTGGCGGTCAGACTGCCGCCGTCAACGGTCAGCGATACGTCCGAGCCATTCTGAGCTTGCACCCAAACGCCGCTATAACTCGTATAGGTACCGCCCACGGCCTTTACTTCGGCACTGTTGATTATCAGTGCGGCATCGCCGCCGTTGCTCACAACCCCAATGCCAGTCTGACTACCACTGGCATCCAGACTGCCGCTACCCGTGATGGTCAGGCTGGCGTCGCCGGTAGTTGATGAATATACATAAATTCCGCTGCCGTTGCTGGTGATCGTGTTCTCGCCCTGCAAGCTGATGGTCAACGACACATCCCTAGAACTGCTGGACGCATAGATGCCGACGGTATTATGCAGGGTACTCTCCGAGCTTGCACCTGCAATCGTCGCATTGTTCAAGGTCAGGGTGTTGGCGCTTGCGTCATAGTGGACGTTCCAGGAGCTTTCGGAGCCGCTGGTCAACTTGCCGTCCGTGTCCGTCGTCCAGTAGCCACCGCTTTTTACGTCCGTTCCGCCTACAATCAGTGTAGCAGGAACATTTTCCGCCGCCAACGCCGTGGCGGGCAACCATAAAGCAAAGAGTAGAAACGTAAAAATCTTCCTCATCTATCTTCTAAGTTTAATAGAAGTCCCTCCAAACCTCTCCTCTATCACGTCATCCTGAGTGGAGTTCCGCAGGAACGCAGCCGAAGGATCTCCTATCTATTAATGGAGATTCTTCGACTCCGCTCTCCGAGCTGCGCTCAGAATGACGGGAAGAATAAGAGAATTACGAATTATGAATTTCGAACTGAAGGCTATCTGAAAAGCTCCCCTGTTTTAGGGGAGCTGGCACGCGCAGCGTGACTGAGGGGTCCGTGACTGAGGGACAAATGCCTCTAAAAAAGAAATAACCCCTCACCCCTCCGGGGAGCTCCCCTAAGACAGGGGAGCTTTTTTAAATAGCTTTAAAGCAAATCTTTATATCCGGTTCCACCGGCTTGCCATAGCTCATAACTCGGAAACTACGGTTCCAATATCGACTTTATGTCGAAATACATCGCCTGCGTATTGCCCTGCTCCTGTGTCGGAGCCAATCGCTTGAAACCGTTCCGCTCATAGAACGGGACAGCAGTCAGATAGGCATCGACCGTCAGGAAACGGAATTGGGAATCACCAATGTCTTGCTTCAAACGCCGTTTAATGATAGACAGCATTTCTCTGCCCCATCCTTGATTCCGATAATGGACAGATACGGCAAAACGTCCTAATTTTACAGCCGGATAGCTGCCAAAATGCTTCGAATGTGGAAACAATTTCTTGATTTTTCGCCATTCATTGTTCGGCATTTCTTGTTTTGAAAGCTTGTCATTCAACAAACAATAATAACCGACAATCTTGTCTTCGTCACATAACAAATAAGTTTTTGCTAAACGGGCTTCCAAAAACAATTTGGCATCATCTTGCAAGAAGCCATTCAACGCGGGGTCCCCGCAGTCGAATGGTTTCATTTCATAGTCAGAGGTCAGTTGAATCAGTTTCATAGCGTCAAATTAAGATTTGTATTCGTTTACATGCGTTTTGATACTCTTTTTCCAACGCTTCTGCATTCGCCCGACGCATCGGGGTCTCTTTCCATGGAAATTTCATAGTTTTAATGTTTTAGTGAAACAATCATTTATTCGACTACAAAGATAGCGATACTTTCCGTATCTCCAACTGCCATTCCATATTTTGCGGGCAGCGGAGCTGTCCAACTATGCTTAACCGACTGCGCGAGCGATAGCGAGCCTGCGGGAATGAGTCGCATTCGACCTCTATCAAGGCCGTTCCCTTGAGGCATCCTTCCCCGCAGGTTCGCTACGCTCACCAGCCGGTTACGCATCGTGAGCCGGTTCCACCGGCTTATTCCAACACCTTTCCCACCTTGTCAAAGAACGCTTCCCTTCTCCTCTTTTCAGGGCTTCGAGTTAATAAATCAGTTAATTATTTCTTTTTCTAAATTGTTTCTTTAGTTGTTTTTGAACTCCTCCGGCCCACCTCCTCTATGAACAGAGGAGGAGCTCTCAACTCGGAACTCTCCCTCTGTTTATAGAGGGAGTACCCCGAAGGGGGGAGGGAGTTCGGAGTTAGTTGTTTTATTCAACAGCCTCCTCCGGAGTCGGTTCCGGCTCATCGCCGCCCTCCTCCTTATGCGCCTTCTTTTGCGCCTCACTCTGGTTCAGCGTCTGCTTGAATCCACGGATTACACCGTTCATCTCGTTGATGAGTTGCTCGGCGAAGGTCACCGTGTCTTGCTGCCCTTCTGTCACCGAGGCGATGATGCCGCTGGCGCGGATAAGGTCTTGAATTTCACCCAATGTCTCGTCTGCCAACTTGCGCAAATCTTCGGTAGATAACTGCATGTAACGTGTCTGGCGAGCCTGCCGGCGTGCCGCCTTCTTCGTTGCAAAGGCTTCGTTGGCTGCCTCTAACTGCGTCATGAGGTCTTCCAACTTCAGCGTCGCGACCGCTGCCTGATACTCCTCCTTTCGGAGGTCCTGCAAGAAGCCGCGAATCAACCCGGTCTCCTCGTCATCCGAGCGGCCCTGAATGCCTTTGTACTTCGCAACCAAAATGTTCAGCAACTTAGCCGCCGCCTGCACTGCCTTGTCGAGCGCGGTCAAACCACTGGTAATTAAGAAAAACACCATCGACAAG
>CASEMX010000010.1 GCA_949289155.1 uncultured Parabacteroides sp. | reverse complement strand
TCTGCGGGTCCATGCCTTTGACGTGCACATAACCGATGCGTCCGTTCGAGAGTTTGTCTACCAACTTGCGGCAACGCTCTACCCAACGCTTATACAGCAGGTTCGATTGTTCGCCTGCCGATATCGGTTCGATTTTCTCCTCAAAGCGTTGTCCGTTCTGCGGATTATACACCGCCAGCATCACCTTCTTGCCTGCTTTCCCGGCCAGCATCGGGTAATAATCGGTATTTGCGTCGAGGGTTTGTCCGTCAATCTTTTCGATAATGCAGCCTGCGGTTATCTTGCTATCCGCTTTCGTCAACGGCCCTTGCGGGAGAATCTCGGCAATCTTCAAGCCTTTGCCCGTATATTGATTATCGAAGAATACGCCCAACGTAGCCGTCGCCGGAATTGAAAGGGACGGACGGTAACGCGCTCCGGTATGCGAGCCGTTTAGTTCGCCCAGCAGTTCGGAGAGCATCTCTTGGAAGTCGTAATTGTTGTTGATATGGGGCAAGAAACGGGCATACGCCTCTTTGTAGCCTTCCCAATCGATGCCGCGGATGGTCGGGTCGTAGAACTTATCCTTTACCTGACGCCATGCATGGTGGAAGATGTATTCGCGCTCGTCGGCAGGACGGTAATTGAAATCGGCCGCGAACTCAATCGGTTCAGTCTTGCTATCCTTGATATTCACCTTCTTCAGTTTTCCGCCCGAGACGAGGAAGAGGTTCTCGCCTTTCTTGTCGGTGTAAAGCGTATTTCCGCCCACGCCTTTAATCAGCAGCTTGGTCGTGCCCTCGCGGAAATCATGCTCCCACAGGTCATATCCGCCCTCGAACGCCGCGCAATAATAGAGCTTGTCGCCCTTCGGAGTCAGCACCGCATCGCCCAAACGGGAGGAATTGATGGTCAATCGTTTGATGCGGTCTTTGCGGTTGGCGAGGTCGAACTTCAGCGGAGCGACCTCTTTCTTATCCTCTTTGTCGGCTTTTTCGTCCTTGTCCTCTTTCTTCTCGTCGTCCTTCTCCTCCTCATTTTCCTCTAACAGGGCATATTCCTCTTTCGAGAGGTTGAACTTGTCGTACGCCTCGCCATCGAAGAACATGATGTAGATGTCATATTCGGCGCCATGTCCGCCATGACTCCGATAACCGGCACGGTCGGAGGTCCAAATCATCGCCTTTCCGTCCAATACCCACTTCGGATTTCCGTCCGAATAACCGCTCTCGGTCAGGTCGGTCTTTTCTCCGCTTCCGTCCGCCTTGACCAGTACGATGTCCGGACTATCCCAGCCACCGATTCCGATGTAGTTCATCAGGAACCATTTGCTGTCCGGAGACCATTGGTACGATTGGTCGCCATCGGCGTAGGAATAGTTATATTTCCCGTCCAGTACGGTGCGGATTTTCTTCGTGGCAAGGTTGATAACCCGCAGCGTCGTACGGTTTTCCAAGAAAGCCACCTCTTTTCCGTCGGGCGAGAACATTGGCTGGAAGGAGGGAACCGACGAAACCACCAGCGGCTCCTCTTTCAGTTCCGGCGCATAGGTGAAGAGCTTGTCCTCCTTGCGCACCAACGAACTCATATAGACGCCCCATACGCCGTTGCGCTCCGACGAATAAACCAGCGAGCGTCCGTCGGGACTGAAGCTCAGGTTGCGCTCTTGCTCCGGCGTATTGGTGATTTGCTTCGTGGTCTTGTATTCGACCGAGGTCGCATATACATCGCCGTGTACGATAAATGCCACTTCCTTTCCGTCGGGCGATACGGCGATATCCGTCGCGCCGGAAGTCAGCAGCTTATGTACTGTCTCGTTCTCGATTTGGTCGGAGATAATCTGCACGTTGACCTTCGCCGGCTGCCCGTTCCCCTTCAATGTATAGATTTCCCCGTTATAGGTATAGCACAGCGTCCCGTCCGCCGAAGCCGAAAGCGAGCGCACCGGGTGCGTCTTGTGGTGCGTCAGCTGCGTCTTGCCCTCGCCGTCCAAATTCCGTTTATACACATTGAAGGAACCATCCTCTTCGCTCAGATAGTAGTAAGATTGCCCGTCGGCAGCCCAGACCGGATTGCGGTCTTCGCCTTTAAAGTCAGTCAACTTCTTGAACGTCCGCTCGCCGTCCAAATTACACAGCCAGATATCTTTCGTGATGGACGAGGTATGATGCTTCCGCCACGGGTCCTCGTATCCCTTTTGGTCCTGATAAAGCAGCCGGTCACCTTTCGGGCTGAGCGACAGATGCTGCATCGCTAACGACGAGTAGAGCTTCGGCCGTCCGCCGGTGGTGCTTACTTCATAAATCTGCGGGAATTGCGACGAAGGGAATTGTGCGTCCTGCACATCCGGCATCAGCGTCGATGAGTAGAGGATATGCGTCGCGTCGCGGAACGTTTCCGGCATCTCGGACGCCGAGTTGGTCGTCAACCGGGTCGGAGCGCCGCCCGTCCTGTCCATGATATAAATGTCGAAACTCCCCTCGCGGTCGGAGGCGAAGGCGATTTTCTGCCCATCGGGCGACCATATCGGGTGCGTGTCCTGCTTCGGATGGGTTGTCAACTGGGTAGCTTTCCCGCCCGCAGCCGGGACGGTGTAAATATCTCCCTTATACGAGAAAGCGATGGTCTTTCCGTCGGGCGATAGGCTCGGATAGCGCATCCAGAGCGGGGCATCCGCCGCCTCGACACCTACGGCGCAGCAGAGCGCGAACGCCGGTAGTAGAATGTTTTTCATCATAACTTTTATTTTTAATACTTTTTACGCGGCAAAAGTATCGTTTTCTTTCCGAATAAGCAATTCCAGCTTTGGGAAATGCTCTCATTTGTGAGCAGGAGGGTTTCCAGCTGATTAGCAATAAGAAGTTAGAGCAGTTATAGCAGTTAAAGGAGTTAAAGCCAATACCTTTTTGAAGATACATCTAAACCTTACATACAAAAAACATTCGGCTTTAACTCCTGCGCGAAGCAGTAACTCCTCTAACTCCTTTAACTCCTGCTGGAAGATTTCCGACCGATTAGCAATAAGGAGTTAGAGCAGTTATAGGAGTTAAAGGAGTTAAAGCCAATACCTTTTGAGAGTATATCTAAAGTAATACATACAAAAAGCATTCGGCTTTAACTCCTGCGCGAAGCGCTAACTCCTCTAACTCCTTTAACTCCTACTGTAAAGTTTCCAGCTGATTAGCAATAAGAAGTTAGAGCAGTTATAGGAGTTAAAGGAGTTAAAGCCAATACCTTTTTGAAGATACATCTAAACATTACATACAAAAGACATTCGGCTCTAACTCCTGCGCGAAGCGCTAACTTCTCTAACTCCTTTAACTCCTGTTGTAAGGTTCCCAGCTGATTAGCAATAAGAAGTTAGAGCAGTTATAGGTGTTAAAGGAGTTAGAGCCAATACCTTTTGAGAGTATATCTAAAGTAATACATACAAAAAGCATTCGGCTCTAACTCCTGTCCGCAAATGCGGACTAACTTCTCTAACTCCTTTAACTCCTCAGCAAAGCTGTAACTCTTCCAACACCTTTAACTCCTACAGCAACGTTTCCGCCCTGCCGGAACGTTACAATTTATAGGCAATGCCCAAAGAGAGGTAGATATTATACATCTTGTAGCTCAGTCCCTCGAAATCGGAGGGGAAAATCGGGACCAAGCCCCACGACAGCTGCGCCGTGACCGCCATTTTCTCGGTAAAGAACCAGTCGCCCGACGCCATCAGCCCGGCATCGAAGCTGCGCACCTCATCGGCGAAGTCGTAGGTAGCGGATTCGACATTGATTTTCTCGCCCGTAGGTCCGCCGTTGCGGATATAGCCGTCCGACGCCGTCCCTTCAAACTGCGCGTTATTTTGGAACGCCACATATCCGCCCAGCCGGACGCGCCATTGCTCCGCCGGACGCCACGCTGCCAAGAGCGGAAGCACCAAGTAGTCGTTGCGCATGTCGGTCTTGTTCTTTCCGTTGAAACTGCCGGTGAACTGCCCCGCTTGGTCGCCCTCGCCCACCACCAGACTGGTTTGCAGGTATTTCACGTCAGCGTCGATTTTCATCCCTTTCAAATCGATTGCCAAGCCGGTGGTCAGTCCCCATTCGGGAGTAATCCAGCGCGTCAGGTGGAAAGCCAGAGTCCCGCCGAAGCCGGGCCGCCACGAATTTATCTTGCGGATTTCCGCCGGAAGCGGAATCGGGCTGGTTCCGCCGATATTGTACCCGGCAAACACCTTTTTCTCCCAATGCTGGCGGAATGCTTGTGCCCGCGCAGCCGGAACGACCGCTGTCAGGAAGGTTATTGCGGCAATAATAAATAGGATATAGTTGTTCTTTCTCATCATGTTTGCAGTTTAATGGGAGGCATCCTGCTCAGGCGTCTCGCTTTGGGTAATAATCTTCACGTCATCTACAATCAGCTGGCTGCCCGGCGTGCCCTCGTAACGGTCGCCCCAGAAGCTGGAGGAGAGGACTATCGCCAGTTTGTATTCATTCCGGGAAAAATCGACCGGTTCGTCACTCTGCCGGACAAAGGGGATATCGAACGGTATCAGCTCGTCGCCCGGCGTCGAAGAGCGGTCCGGCAGCATTGCCACCGAGATGATGTTCGGATGGTCGTGGATGGTGGTCCCGTCCAACGTCTCCAACGTTTCATCGATTTTATAGAACACGGCATAGACCGCGCACGAATCGCGCATGCCGGGCCGCGGATTCCCGTCCGAACCGATGTATGTGCCCGTCCCGGCTTTATAGTTGTACATTCCCTGAAAACGCTGCGGCTCCTGATTGAAGGGGCGGCCGAACTGGGTCGAGGTCAACGGGTCGCGCAAGGCATTCAGCAGATTCATGGTCCCGGTAAAGAGCGACCCCGCCACAATCGGGATATTCAGGATACCTAAAATGTTGCCCGGTCCCTCGCGCGTCACCAACTTGGCGGCATATCCGTCGCCCCGCTCCAACGGGAAGGTAGGATACCCCTCCGGCGAGCCGAATTGCTGGTACAGCGCCACACCCTGATTGCTGGTGGAGAAAACCTCATAAGTCAGTCCGGTGCTGGTCTGCGGAACCGGCGTAGCGTAATGGTAGGTCGGATTCTCTTCCCAATAATTGAAGTCGAAGTTCAGCATCAACGAAGTATAGACATCCTCATCATCCATCGAAATCAGCCGCACGGTATAATCGCGGGTGTGCATTCTGTCCTGCGACGTCACGGTATAAATCACCGGCTGGGAGAAATCGACCGCTTCGCCCGATGCCGGAGAGACGGTCGAGAAGTCGTTGACGGCAACTTCCGGAGCGACGCTGCTCAAATCGGCGCCCGGCCGCACAAGAGCTTGGATGGTATTTCGTCCCTGATTGATAACCGGCTGGTCACTGAACAGAATCTCTTCAGGCAGAAGGAAGGCGGTGATTTCCGCCTCCGGAGATAAAGGCTCGTCTTGAATGCAAGAGCAGAAAGCCAACAAGAAAAAGGATAATAATGACTCAACAACTCTTATTCTCATGTATTTCATCTGTTTTTATTTATTTCCCTGCAAAAATAACAGATAAAAAAGACTTCGCAGGATAATCAATGAAAAAGTTTGTTATCTTTGCGCAGTTGCTAATCAAAAAATTATCTGAATATGACAAACAGAAGAAACTTTTTGAAGAACGCGGCTCTACTGACCGCCGGAACTCTCCTCGCAGGAAAGAGTTCGTTCGCTAACGCTGCTACCGCAGCTCCATCCGTACATAACTCCATGGCAGCCGGGAAAAAAATCGGCCTGCAAATCTATTCGCTCCAAGGCGAATTGTATAAGGACACGCCGGCTCGCATGCAGGAATTGAAAAAGATGGGATACACCGATTTGGAATTGGCTGGCTATAGCAAAGATGGAAAAATCGGGGGCGTCGATATGATGGAATTCAAGAAAATGGCAGAAGATGCCGGATTGAAAATCACCAGCTCACACGTCAATCCGCCTACCGGAGAGTTTACCAAAGAAAGCAAGGCTTCCATTTTGGAATTCTGGAAAAAGGCAGCTGACGACCATGTGAAATTGGGCTGCGAACTGTTGATTCAACCGATGATGCCCAAATGCGAATCGTATGACGACGCTGCGATAATCTGCGAAATCTTCAACGAGAGCGGAAAAATCATCAAAGCGGCCGGATTGCCCTTCGGTTATCACAATCACAACATGGAATTCCAGCGGGTGATGACGGAAGAAGAAAAGAAAAAGAAATACAGCTTCTGGGAGCATCCGGGAACGCAGATTTATGACCTGTTCCTGAAAGAAACGGACCCGTCGTTGGTATTCTTTGAACTGGATGTGTACTGGACGGTCATGGGACAAAACGACCCGGTCGAGTACATGCAAAAACATAAAGACCGTATCAAGGCGCTGCACATTAAGGACCGTTCATTGTTCGGGAAAAGCGGAATGATGAATTTCGAGGCTATTTTCAACCAAATGTACGAGAACGGCATCAAATATTACTTCGTTGAATTGGAGCCGATGCATACCGGCATGACGCAGTTCGAAGGGGTAAAGCAATGCGCGGATTATTTGCTGAGCAAGCCGTTCGTCAAGTAACATACACACTGTAATAATCATAAAAAGGTCCGTTGCCTACTTCTACCATTCGGCAACGGACTTTTTTTATCCGGTTCTTTCCGGATTTTGTCCGATTCTTCTTCTGTTTTATCCAAGTGATTTATTAATGGAATCGATATAGTCCAAAATCTCTTCGCGACCCGCTTTCGCTTCAGAAGAAGAAAGGAAAATCGGCGGAAGCTCTTCCCACGTTTCCAACAGATGCTGCTTATAGCTCTCCACATTTTCCATCAGACGGCTCCGGCTTAATTTATCCGCCTTCGTAAATATAATCGCGAAAGGAACGCCGTTCTCCCCTAACCACTCCATGAATTCGAGGTCAATCTTCTGCGGTTCATGGCGGCAGTCCAATAAAACGAACAGGCAAGTCAATTGCTCACGATGCAGCACATAGGTTTCTATCAGCCGCCGCAATTGTTCGCGCTGCTCTTTCCCCCGTTGAGCAAAACCGTAGCCCGGCAGGTCCACCAAGAACCATTGGTTATTAATCAGGAAGTGGTTTATCAGCAACGTCTTTCCCGGTTTCTGTGAAGTCATCGCCAAACCTTTTCTGTTTGTAAGCATATTAATCAAAGAAGATTTCCCTACGTTGCTCCGCCCGATAAAGGCATATTCCGGTTTCGTTCCCTCCGGACATTTCCGATAATCGGTATTACTGATAACGAATTCTGCGCTTTTAATTTCCATGTGTATATTGCTGTTTATTTATTTTATTGCTCGATAAAAACCATAACCCTAAAAAGGTGATTGCCCCGTTCAGCATCAGCATCTCATAGCCAAAAGTATATCCGGCATAGGCCTCTCCCCAATAACTAATGGCAAAACAGAGAAGCGGCGAGGCAATGCAAATATACGGAACATATTTATCTTTTGGATATTTCCGGGTAAAAAGTCCGAAGACGAATAATCCTAACAACGGACCGTATGTATAAGAGGCAATCATATAAATGGCGTCGATAACGCTCCGGTTGTTCAGCTCTTTGATAATAATGATGATGACAGCAAACAGGACCGAAATCAAGAAATGCACCTTCAGCCGCGTCTGTTTGGCGCGCTTCGCTTCCTCTTCTCCAATATTCAGGATATCCACACAGAAGGAGGTAGTCAATGCCGTCAGCGCGGAATCGGCACTACTGAATGCCGCCGCAATAATACCGACGGTAAAGAAAATAAGAATGCTATTCCCCAAGATACCGGAGGTACAGAACATCGGGAGGATATCGTCGCTCAATACCGGGAGGACGACCTGTTCTTTCTCTGCAAGGATGAGTAAGAGAACGCCCAGCGAAAGGAAAAGGAAATTGACCGGCGTAAAGGCAAATCCGTAGGTGTACATATTCTTTTGGGCGTCACGCAGACTTTTGCAAGAGAGGTTTTTCTGCATCATGTCTTGGTCGAGGCCGGTCATGACGATGGTTATAAATATTCCGCTGAAGAACTGCTTGGCGAAATGCTGGGTACTGTGCCAATCGGAGAACTCAAAAATACGGAAATGCGGATTCTCGGCAATGGCTTGCACCATCCCTGCCGTATCGAGTCCTAAACCCTCTTTGACTTGCCAGATAATCATCACCAACATCGCCACCAAACAAATGGCTTGGATAGTATCTGTCCAGATAATCGTCTTGATGCCACTGCGGAATGTATAAAGCCAAACCAAAAAGATACTCAGTACGACCGTTACACCAAAGGGAATATTCCACGTGCTGAATACATAATGCTGCAAGATTAAAACCACCAGATAGAGCCGCGCCGCCGCGCCGATAATCTTGGAAATAAGAAAGAATGAAGCTCCGGTCTTATAGCTGCGGATGCCGATTCGGTCTTTCAGGTAAGTATATATGGAGGTCAGCCGCAGCTTATAATATAATGGTAAAAGGACATGCGCTATCAGAATATAACCGACAAAGAATCCGAAGACGGTCTGCATATAGGTCATATCGATACTCCGTACCATCCCCGGAACCGACACGAAGGTTACGCCGGATAACGATGTTCCTATCATTCCTATGGAGACAATATACCAAGGCGATTGCCTGTTCCCGATAAAAAAGGCTTCGTTGTTGTTGCCTCCTCTGCCGGTAATCCAGGCTATCAACAATAAAATGCCGAAATAGATGCCGATAATCGCTAAAATGAGAGTACTGTTCATTGTTCGTCTACGTTTTCTCTTGCTTGATACAACAGATGCTACAAAAAAACAGATAGTACCCCCAAGAGAGTACTATCTGCCATTTATTCTTTAATTGCTCTTCTTTGCCTTCATCGAACTATAAATCAGGTATGCGATTAACAAGATATACATCCCGATAGCCAAAACCTCTGCACCCGCTGATTCTGCCCAAGCCGCATTATATAAATCAATCTCTGCAAAACGGAGCAGCGCGCTCACCACCCCCATCAATGCACCTCCGGCAATGAATCCGGACGCGAGCAACGTTCCTTTTTCTACACGGGCGGCATTCAGGGCGGCATCTTTGCTACGGCTGCTTACGAACCAGTTAATCGCGCCTCCCACCAGCAGCGGCGTGTTCAATTCTATCGGAATAAACATACCCAACGCGAATGCCAGTGCCGGAACCTTCATGTAGTTAAGGACAATCGCCAGCACCGCACCCACACCGTACAGAATCCACGGTGCACCGGCTCCGCTCATCAATGGTTCGATGACGGCTGCCATTGCGTTGGCTTGGGGAGCGGCTAACTTTCCGGTCGTGAATCCGTAGCTCTCATTCAATATCAGAATCACTCCGCCGACAGTGGCTGCCGATACCAACGTACCCAAGAACTTCCACGATTCCTGCTTTATCGGCGTGCTGCCCAACCAATAGCCAATCTTCAGGTCCGTAATGAATCCGCCTGCCATCGAAAGCGCCGTACAAACCACACCGCCGATAATCAATGCCGAGACCATTCCTGCCGGACCCTTTAATCCGGTTGCGACTAATATGATAGAGGCTAAGATTAATGTCATCAGAGTCATGCCGGATACCGGGTTCGTCCCGACTATCGCAATCGCATTCGCAGCTACGGTCGTAAATAAAAAGGCAATCACCCCGACAAGCAACAATCCTACTACGGCATATACCCAATTATGCAACAATCCGAACTGGAAGAACAGCAGCGTGACAATCAACGTAACGATTACACCGATAGCAATAATCTTCATCGATAAATCCTTCTGGGTGCGCTTTACCTCTACGTTCGCTTGGCTGCTTTTCCCTTTCAGCTCTTTCGCTGCCAATCCGACTGCGCTGCGGATAATGCCCCACGACTTGATGATGCCGATGACGCCTGCCGTAGCGATGCCGCCGATACCGATGTGGCGGGCGTAGGTCGTGAAGATGTCTTCCGCACTCATGCTGCCTACGGTCGCCGTAATCGCATCATTGCCCAACGTCAGCACTTGGTCGCCGAAGAAGAGCGACATGAACGGGATGATTATCAACCAAACCAAAAACGAACCCGCACAGATAATAAAGGAATACTTCAGTCCGACAATATAGCCCAAGCCCAATACGGCAGCACCGGTGTTCACCTTCATCACCAGCTTCGCCTTCTCTGCCAATGCTTCGCCGGCTCCGACAATCGTCGTACTGATGGCCTCGCTCCACCAGCCGAACGTCGCTACAATAAAGTCATACACACCACCTATCAGTCCGGCAAAAATCAACGGCTTGGCTTGGTTGCCTCCCTTTTCGCCCGACACCAGCACCTGAGTCGTCGCCGTAGCTTCAGGGAACGGGTATTTGCCATGCATATCCGAAACGAAATATTTACGGAACGGTATCAGCAACAGAATACCCAAGATGCCGCCCAGCAGCGAACTGAGAAACACCTCGAAGAAGTTGACCGTAATCTCCGGATATTTGTCCTGCAGGATATACAACGCCGGAAGCGTGAAGATTGCCCCCGCGACAATCACGCCGCTGCTCGCTCCGATAGACTGGATAATCACATTCTCGCCCAACGCATTTTTGCGCTTGAAACCGCTCGACAGCCCCACGGCAATAATCGCAATCGGTATCGCCGCCTCGAAAACCTGCCCCACACGCAGTCCCAAATAGGCGGCAGCCGCGCTGAAGATAACCGCCATGACTAATCCCCAGCAGACCGACCAAAGATTGACCTCGCGATAGGTTTTATCCGCCCGCATGATAGGTTTGTATTCTTCTCCCTCTTTCAGCTCCCGATACGCATTGTCGGGCAGCCCGTTCATTTGTTCTTTATTCTCTTCCATCCTGTTTATAGTGTTTTTTAATAGAATTAATCTACCCTCTCAAATCTTTTTCACAAATATAGAGGTTAATTCTTTGCCGGCAATAGCTCCGTTTATCTTTTTATACATTTCCTGCCCGATTTTCCTGCAAACATCACTTCTGACCTATCAAGCATGGAGCAATTCATCCAAACAGATATGAATTGAAGGCCGCGGAGCGGTCTAACGATAAAAAATCTTGAAATATTCTTCCCTTTTCTTTTGGATTTCCCTCAGAAATACCTACCTTTGCCGCAATTCCACTGGGATTTAGGGTAATCCGGCGGAAGGACATACGAAAGCGATAGCATTTTACGATATTATTCCTCACATCGAAAATCGCCAATTTTTGTAGAACCGGAATAATAGACAATGAATGCTTGCGCTTATGCTGTATGCTTTTTGAAAGGGGAAAGTATATCTAACAGCATAAGGCGCGGGCTGTTGTTTTATTATTGGTTCTACGGGCGTTTGGCGATGCCTCGATGTGAAATAATAAACACAGTTCCGCGCTTCTTTTATGTCGATTCATAAACTGTTGGACTGTCTGTAAGATGCACAGTCGGAAACTATTTATTAACTAATTAAATATTTACAGTTTATGAAAACACGAATTTTTACTTTATTGATTGCGTTCTTGGCAACGCTGAGCGGTGCAGTTTGGGGGCAGGAAACCACCATATCTATTGGCGATGCAGCCGGACTTAAAGCTTTTGCAGAACGAGTAAATGACGGAGAAACAACATTGAATGCTGTACTAACTAATGATATTAATTTAGATGGTAGCATAACGAATCAATGGACGCCGATAGAGGATTTTCGAGGAACTTTTGACGGGAATGGGCATATCATTTCAGGTGTATATATAGATAATACATCTGGCACAGATGATAATTCCGATACTTTTGGCTTTTTTGGTTCAACATCAGGAACTATACGGAATTTGAATATAAAGAGTAGTAACATTAATGTCTCTATAGGAGATGATACCGGAGAGTCCTATATTGGTGGCGTTGCTGGGCACGTGGAGAACTCTGGAACAATTATAAAGTGTTCTTTTGATGGAAAGATAAATATTAAAGCTAAAGAGGTCAAGACAACTGGTATATATGTTGGAGGAATATGTGGAGTGTATGAAAATAAAGCAATAGAATCTTGTTATAATGCCGGAGCTATAAATGCTTCCATCGATAATGTTTCATTTGGTGCATATAATCCTGGAGGCACACTTGCATTATATATTAGTGGTATATGTAATGCTTCTAAGGGAATGTCTGGAACATTAAGTATAGAAAATTCATATAATATAGGATTAATCGATGTATCAGTAAATGGTTTTAAACACTCTACAAATGTTTTATACGGATTAAGTATTAGTGGAATTGCACGTGGCTATAAGAGCAACATTACATCGTGTTATAATACAGGGAAAATAAAAGTATCAGGAAGCAATAATGACTGTATAATGAACATCGGAGGTATAACTGGAGATGTTACAAGTGAAATTAATTATTGCTATAACACAGGAACTATAGAAACAACGGAATTAACTAATACTGGTAGTACTGCAGCAATAACAATGTATGGGAGCATTTCTGGAACAGCAGGCACGACATATAGCAACAATTATTATTTGCCTCAAGATGGCTTAAATGCCGTAGGAGGAAATGAAAGTTATAATGCTAAAGATGGCGAAATAGAGAAAGCTACTGAAGAAGAATTCATAGACGGCACAGTAGCCTACGAACTAAGAAAAGCAGGAGGCAATTACGGGCAAGACCTCCACAGCAACACGCCAGCCGAATCGCCTACTTTGTTATGTTTCACTCCTGATGATGCTGTTTATAAATTGACATTAAATTATGGCGATGTCAATGCTGATAAAGAAACAGAAGAGAAGTTTGTAAACAGCAAATATTTAAGACTTCCTGAGTTGACGACAGAAGAGGAAGGGAAGCGTATTGGATGGTTTGACACAAACGGCACTGAATATACTTCCGAATCTGAAATTACAGATGATATTTCCCTTACGGCTAAAGTAGTGGAGCAGACTGAAGAACCTGAAGAACCTACCCCCGGTGAAGGTGACGACGACGACAATCCGGGCGGCATTGTTCCGGACGCTCCCAAATACTACAATATCTACGAAGACGAGATTTGCGAAGGCGTAACGGTAGAGTTCAGCCGCGATGTCGTGAAAGAGGGACAATCGGTGCTGGTAACTATCACGGTAGATGAAGAGTTTGACGCAACGAAGATGACGCTGAAGTTCAAGCGCAGCCTCTTTGGATACTGGGAGGACTTGACATTGACGCCGACCGAGAACCCGAATGAATATATCATCCAGAATATCTACACTGACATCTATGTCCGTGCCGAGGGAACTGTGCCAACCGGCATCGAACAAATCGCCGGCGCACAGGTGTACACTCGCGACGGCAGCCTGTTTGTCCGGACACCGCAGCCGGAGCAGGTTTTGGTCATCTCTGCGAGCGGAGCCATCCTGAAAAACGAGCGGTTCGCGGGGCTCCGACAGTTTGACAACCTACAGCGCGGCGTATATATTATATGTATTGGCAATGAACGCTTCAAAGTCCGCATTTAGCCTCGCGCGAATCCTCTGAAATCCCACAGACAGCCGTTCCGCACCCATCGGAGCGGCTGTTTTTCATTCCACCAAGCCGATATACAGTATATTAGCAATCATTTTTATTTTCCATTATTGATATACAGTATATCACTAATTATTTTCATTTTCCACTACTGATATACTGTATATTAATAATCATTTTCATTTTTCATTGCTGATATACAGTATATCAGCAACTACTTTTCATTTTCATTTACTGATATACTGTATATCAACATTCATTTTTCATTTTCATTGCTGATATACTGTATATCAGTAGTTACTTTTCATTTTCATTGCTGATATACTGTATATCAGTAGTTACTTTTTATTTTAATTGCTAATATACTGTATATCTATAATCATTTTTATTTTTCATTACTGATATACTGTATATCGGCTATGATTCCCTATTTTCAAAGGTTCCGCGCTGCGCGGATTGTAGGTAAGGGCAGAGTCCGCCTGCCCGCACACCGCAGAGGCTATGATTTTGGGCGAGCAAACCTTTCCCCTACCGCCGGAGAGGCTGGGGTTCATTTTTCTCTTTTGGCGCATACTTCCCACCGAATTTCCTACTGAAATGATAGCCGATACGATTATTTTTCGTAACATTGCAACCAAAAATAAAAATCAGATACGAATAAATACCGTGAACAGACGAAATTTCTTACAAAAGACAGCTCTCTCGGCTGTCGGTTTAGGGCTCGGCCCGCTTATGGGAGCCTCTTATGCTTCGGTTTATGGAGCGACAGCCCCCAGCAATAAAGTAAAAGTGGCACTTATCGGTTGCCGCAGCATGGGATTTGCCGATTTGAGTACTTTCCTGCAATATCCGGAGGTGGAATGCGTGGCGCTTTGCGATGTGGACGACAAATGGCTCAACCAGCGTGCCGCCGACGTAGAAAAGAAGACCGGAAAGAGGGTTCCTCATCTCTATAAGGACTGGCGGAAGGTCATCGATAATAAGGATGTGGATGTGGTGATTATCGGGACACCGGACCATTGGCATTGCCTGCCTACCGTATGGGCGTGCCAAGCGGGTAAGGATGTCTATGTCGAGAAACCGCTTTCGAATACCATCGAGGAATGCGACCTGATGGTGAAGGCGGCACGCAAATATGACCGCATCGTGCAAGTGGGACAATGGCAGCGGAGCGACCCGCATTGGGACGAGGCAGCCGCCTACCTGAAGCAGGGCGGCATCGGACGCATCCGCACCGTCAAGGTGTGGGCGTACCAAGACAGCAAACCGACCCTGCCCGTCATGCCGGATGGCGAACCGCCTGCGGGAGTCGATTACGACATGTGGCTGGGTCCTGCCCCGAAACGCCCGTTCAACCCCTACCGCTTCCATTATAATTTCCGTTTCTTCTGGGACTATGCCGGCGGACTGATGTCCGACTGGGGCGTACACCTGCTGGACTATGCCTTGGAAGGAATGAACGCCGGCCTGCCGTTGCGCGTTTATGGAAGCGGCGGGAAATTTGCTTACCCTGACGATGCGATGGAAACGCCGGATACGCTGATGGCAACCTATACCTATAAGGACTTCAATATCATCTGGGACCATGCCTGCGGGATTAATCACGGCTTATATGACCGGAAAGAGGGCTTGGCATTCTACGGCGAAAACGGGACATTGGTGTTGGACCGTGCCGGATGGGAGGTGATTCCTGTCGTTGCCGGGAAAGAGGCGCGGATGGAGGCCGTTCCTTTCAAGAAAGGGGAAGGGAAAGGTTTATATAATCATGTCGGTAATATGCTTACTTGCATCAAAGAGCGGAAACGGCCGAATGCCGACGTGGAAATCGGGGCGCGCGTAGCTAAGTTGTCCCATTTGGCGAATATCTCCTGCCGCGTCGGACGGGAAGTGCGCTGGGACGACGCGCAGCATCTCTTCATCGGAGACGACGAAGCGACCGCCCTGTCGAAAGCCTATTACCGCGCACCGTGGGAACTGCCGAAACTGTAAAACAAAAACAACTGGAATTATAAATCATAAGACAAAATAAAAATGAATAGTCAATATTGGCAAGAAGAAATAGAGACCATGGAACGCAGCCGGCTGGAGGCTCTCCAGCTGGAGCGTCTAAAGAAAACTATCCGACAGGCAATCCAGTCGCCCTTCTACAAAGAGGTATTCGAAAAGAACGGACTGACGCCGGACTCCATCCGGACACTGGAGGATTTGAGGAAGATTCCTTTCACGACAAAAGAGGATTTGCGCACGCACTATCCCTACGGCATGGCAGCCATACCGCTCCAGAAGTGCGTCCGTATCCACTCATCCAGCGGAACGACCGGTAACCCGACCGTCGTACTCCACTCGGCACGGGACTTGGACCAATGGGCAAACCAAGTGGCGCGTTGCATGTATATGGTCGGCCTGCGCGATACGGATATCTTCCAGAACACTTCGGGCTACGGCATGTTCACCGGCGGATTGGGCTTCCAATATGGCGCAGAACGTCTGGGCGCACTGACCGTCCCTGCGGCAGCCGGCAACACCAAACGGCAAATCAAATTCATCACCGATTTCGGAACGACCTGCCTGCATATCATTCCAAGCTATGCAACCCGTTTGGCAGAGGTAATGTACGAGATGGGAATCGACCCACGCCGGGATACGAAACTGCATACCGTATGCATCGGAGCAGAGCCTCATTCGGAAGAGCAACGGAAGCGCATCGAGGAGCTGCTGGGCGTGAAAGCCTACAACTGTTTCGGTATGTCGGAAATGAACGGACCGGGCGTCGCCTTCGAATGTCCGGCACAAAACGGACTGCATATCTGGGAAGACAATGTAATTGCCGAGATTGTCGACCCGGTAACGCTGGAGCCTGTACCGGAAGGCGAGGTGGGCGAATTGGTATTGACGACTATCAACCGCGAGGCTATGCCTTTGCTGCGCTACCGGACCCGCGACCTGACCTGTTTCTTGCCGGGCGATTGTCCGTGCGGCAGAACCCACCGCCGGCTGGCTCGCTTCAAAGGACGCAGCGACGATATGATTATCTTGAAAGGTGTCAACATATTCCCGATTCAGATTGAAAAGATTCTGATGAATTTCAAAGAATTGGGAAGCAACTACCTAATCACGATTGAAACGATGGGCTATAACGACGAAATGACCATCGAAGTGGAACTGAGCGACCTCTTCACGGACGATTACAGCAAATTGCAACGCCTGACGAAAGAGGTTACGCGCCAACTCAAGGACGAATTGCTGCTCACGCCGCGCATCAAATTGGTAGCCAAAGGCTCATTACCCAATCAGGAAGGCGGGAAAGCAGTTCGCGTAAAAGATTTAAGGAAGACTTGTTAATCCCATAAAAAAGATAAAGCTATGACAGTTCACCAAATCTCTATTTTCTTGGAAAACAAATGCGGGAAGATGCCGCAAATCCTGAACCTGCTCTCGGAATCGAACATCCGCATCATTGCGGCAACCGTTGCCGACACATCGGAATATGGCATCTTGCGCATCATCGTAAATGACCCGCTGCAAGCGTACCAAATCTTGAAGGAGCATAACGTGAGTGCCAACCTGACGGATGTATTGGCTATCGTGACGGATTCGGATGCCTCGGGTTTTTCCCGGACATTACAAGCATTTACAGAGGCAGGATTAAATATCGAGTACATGTATTGCTTCTCCATCAAGGATAAATCCATCCTGATACTCCGTACAAACAATCGGGAAACCGCCCTTGAAGTCATCCGGAAGCACAACATGAATTATATCAGCGAGAAAGATTTGAAACGGATTGATGAGTGAGCGGTTTCAGCATGGAGACTGGAAGTGTTTATTTAGAGGATATCTTGGCAATAAGCCGGAATCAAGGGAACCTGTCGGATAGGTATGTGGAACTCTACCGTATCTTTCATGAAATATTGAAGGAAAGGACGCGGGAAAGCAAATTGGATTTCTCCGGAGCCTTTGCCCGGATGGATTACCTCTGCAAACAGTTGCAATATACAGAGGAGGAATACCGACGCCTCAACTCTTTACGGGCACGGGCAAGGGAGATTCAGGGACAGCTAAGCACATCTCTATCCGAACAGGCATGGTGGGACGATTTAAAAACGTTGGCTCAGTTCATCAGCCGGGTATATCAGATAGAATTACCGGAAGAACTTGCTCGGCGGCTCCCTAAAACGTACCACCTGCCTCTTCCGCAACGCCACCTGACGGGTGATTATCTCCGGTTAATCGTAGATAGTTGGGATGACCAATATATATATGGTAAAACAGCCGACGCAGGAACGGAATTTATCCGCGTACACTATACTGCGCCCAATTATTTCGGAGATTGGGGCTATATTAAAGAATTGCTGACGCCGCATACCCAGCTGAACCTGATTCATCCGCGCCGGCAAGAGGATATTTACATCCCGGAATTGATTATTTATGAACCGGATTTCCTATTGGATGTCTCGGCTATCGCTTCCTGTTTCGAAACCTATGGCTGCACGCCGCTCACCTATCTGATTAATAAGATAAAACCTGCCGCCAATACCAAAGCTATCCTGTTAGGAAACTTCGCCAGTCAGTTATTGGACGAAACGGTTTACCATCACGATGACAAAATAACCAGCTATAAAGAAAGCGCACGACGTTTCTTCCGAAAAAATGCCCTCAACCTGATTACCTGCAAGGATATGGATGCATCCTTTCATACGGAAGCCATGCACCAGCAACAGGTTTTAGAGAAAATGATTCGCGAACAATTCCCTGAAGTAAGCGGCATCGATATGCAAAAGATTATGCTGGAACCTTCATTCTATTGCGAGATGCTGGGCATACAAGGGAGAATGGACCTGCTGCAAGAGGATATGCGGGTACTTATGGAACAAAAATCCGGGAAAAGAGCCTTCGGAACGGAAAAGCATGTGGAGAAACATTACGTACAGATGCTATTATATCTGGCATTGTTACACTATAACTACCGGCTCCGGAACGATGAAATCTCCTGCTTCCTCCTTTATTCGAAATATCAAGACGGATTGATGAAAGAGACTACTGCCCCTGAACTCCTCTACGAAGCTTTCCGATTGCGGAACTTAATCGTCAAACAGGAACTGCTATATGGAGAAGGGAAAGCGGCGGAAGTATTCGAACAGCTCACTCCGGCGGATTTGAACGTAAATCATACCGGAGGAACGTTATGGGAACGCTATACCGAGCCACAATTACGGGCATTGCTCCGGCCTATCCGTTCAGCCTCAGAATTGGAACGGCGTTATTTCTATCGTTTCTTCACCTTTGTCGAAAAAGAACATATCTTAGCCAAGTTAGGAAATGCCAGAAAAGAGGGAAGCGGATTCGCTGCCACATGGAATGATACGTTAGAAGAGAAACAACAAAATGGCAATATTTACGACCGGCTCCGTATCATTGCCAAAACAAACAGTGAACCGGAAGGAGGAGGAATCGACACCGTCACGTTATCCATTCCGGAGCAGGAAGCATACTTCCTTCCAAACTTTCGGGTGGGAGATATTGCCCTACTCTATGCTTATCCGGCAGACAAGATGCCGGATGCCCGCAAAACGCCGGTTCTCCGTTGCAGCGTACAGGCTCTGACAGCCGAACGAATCGTTCTGAAGCTCCGTGCCCCACAGAAAAATGAACATCTATTTGTCCGACCGGAGAATTACCCATGGGCCATTGAGCACGACTTCGTGGAATCCTCTTTTACTGCCCTTTATCGTGCCATGTATGCCTTTCTGACGGCTACAGCAGACCGACGTTCGCTATTACTTAACCAGCGTGTCCCGAAAGTGAACCGGGCATTGCGGTTAAATGGCGATTACAGTTGCGGAGGCGCATCACCGGAATTCAACGACTTAGTCCTAAGGGCAAAGCAAGCACAGGATTATTTCTTGCTGATTGGTCCGCCCGGAACCGGAAAGACCTCTTTCGGATTGGTAAATATCCTAAAGGAGGCATTGACCGACGCCGATTCGTCCGTACTCTTGGTCTCTTATACCAACCGTGCTGTGGACGAAATCTGCAGCAAACTGGTAAAACAAAACATTGACTTTATTCGTATCGGCTCCGGCGTATCCTGTGACGAAATATATCAACCCTACCTGTTGGAAAAACGGGTAAGCCACTGCGCCAATGCCGCAGTCATCCGAGAGTTAATCGCCAAGACTCGTGTATTCGTCGGCACGACGACCGCACTAAGCGCCAATGTCCATTTATTCGGGATTAAACATTTCGATTTGGCCATTGTCGATGAGGCTTCGCAGATATTAGAGCCGCATTTGATGGCATTGCTTGCTGCCCGAACCGATGACGGGAGGAATGCAATACGGAAGTTTATCCTCATTGGTGACCAAAAGCAACTGCCTGCCGTAGTGATGCAAACCGAAGCCGAATCGGAAGTGGAAGATTCGCTGCTCCGCGAGCAAACCGGACTGACCAATTGCCGGTTTTCCCTTTTCGAACGACTCTTGAATCTTCAGAAAAAGAATCCGCAATTGGTCTTTTGCATGGAGAAACAGGGAAGAATGCATCCGGAGGTGTCCCAATTTCCAAACACTGCGTTCTATCAAGCACGCCTTAAACCGGTTCCGCTTGCTCACCAAAGCCGCGCGTTGGATTTTCCTATCCATGACACGGAAGGCTTGGAGCCTCTGCTTGCCAGCCGGCGCGTGTTGTTCTTTCCTTCCGATTATCCGCCGCCATCACACTCTATTAAGGTAAATTTGCCGGAAGCCCAGCTGATTGCCTCGTTGGTCCGGACAATATGGAACCTTTATCGGAAAAACAATAAGCCTTTCAATACCGAACAGAGTATAGGGATTATTGTCCCCTATCGAAATCAAATCGCACTTATCCGGAAAGAAATCGCCCGGTTCGCCATTCCGGAACTGAACCGAATCACCATTGACACCGTCGAACGTTATCAAGGAAGCGAGCGAGAGGTCATTATTTATGGATTCACCATCCAAAAGTATTACCAGCTTGCGTTCCTAACCGAAAATTCCTACAAAGAAGAGGGCGAAACCATTGACCGCAAACTGAATGTCGCGCTTACGCGAGCACGTGAGCAATTGCTCATCGTTGGGAACCCAGCT
Source organism: uncultured Parabacteroides sp. (assembly GCA_949289155.1). Classification (GTDB taxonomy): domain Bacteria; phylum Bacteroidota; class Bacteroidia; order Bacteroidales; family Tannerellaceae; genus Parabacteroides. The sequence continues at coordinate 41,871 of CASEMX010000010.1, read as the reverse complement.
TTGCTCCAGATGAACGAAACATTCAAAAAATTAATCGACTATACGAACCGTTCCTTTTGAAAAAGCATTACTTTTGCACCGAAAAAAGATAGTTAGGTTTTAAAATTGCAATAAAATATGGAATTACCCAATGACCCAATGATGCTGTTCAGCTTCATCAACACGAAACTTCGGGACAACTACTCCTCGTTAGATGAATTATGCGACGACATGCACGTCAGCAAAGCCGGTTTGGAACAAAAACTCCGCTCCGTCGGCTTCGAATACAATCCCAAACAAAACAAATTCTGGTAATCGGGCGCAAACTCCCGCCATTAAAGGAATTTGCCGGCAAGAAAAAATGGAATATCTCCGGACATAAAGTTCAAAAGGTTCGGAGATAAAGTCCTTTTTGCCCGCACTTAAACTCCGCATAACAGCGGTGAATAGAATTCTTATCGGCATATCTCCAACTTTTCTTCGGCATCTTTCCATGTTTATGTCGGCATAAAAGGAACTTTGGGTGGGGATATTTAAATAATTTAGTAAGGGAATGGCTTCTGTTCCCTTGAAATTTGTTACATTTGCAATCGGACATTAAAGAAGAATGTAAAATATGGAGGTGGCAATCATCAAATATAATGCCGGAAACATCTGTTCGGTTGACTACGCACTGCGGCGTTTAGGCGTCGAGCCTTTGATTACGGCGGACAAAGAACAGTTGGCAAAAGCCGACAAAGTCATCTTTCCGGGTGTAGGCGAAGCCTTTACGACAATGGAATATCTGAAGGCGAAACAGATGACGGACTTTATCTGCAAACTGAAGCAGCCCGTATTGGGGATATGTTTGGGAATGCAGCTGATGTGCCGCCATTCGGAAGAGGGAGACACGGATTGTCTGGGAATATTCGACACGGAGGTGAAACGGTTTGTTCCAGAAAGACACGAAGACAAGGTTCCGCACATGGGATGGAACTGTCTCACACAAACGTGCGGTCCGCTATTCGAAGGAGACCTTGAAGGCCAATTCGTTTACTTCGTCCATAGCTATTATGTGCCGGTAAATGCCTATACAGCAGCGACAGCCGAATATATCCATCCATTCAGTGCAGCATTGCACAAGGACAATTTCTACGCTACACAGTTTCATCCGGAAAAAAGCGGAGACGTGGGCGAACAAATATTGAAGAACTTCCTTAATATATAGGCGAATGATAGAACTGATTCCTGCAATCGATTTGATAGAAGGCAAATGTGTCCGACTGACGCAGGGCGATTATGCCACGCGAAAGGTTTATAACGAAGACCCGTTGGATGTAGCCCGGCAATTCGAGGACCATGGCATCCGGCGATTGCACTTGGTCGATTTGGATGGCGCAAAAGCCGGACGGATTATCAATTATAAGGTATTGGAGAAGTTGGCTACGCGGACAGGACTGGTAATCGATTTCGGAGGCGGACTCAAATCGGACGATGATTTACGGATTGCTTTCGACTGCGGAGCAGAAATGATTACCGGCGGAAGCATTGCCGTGAAACAGCCGGAGCGTTTCCTTTCCTGGCTGACACAATATGGAGCCGGAAGAATCATCCTTGGGGCAGATGCAAAGGATAAGAAAATCGCTGTAAGCGGTTGGGAAGAGGGAACCGATTTCGAACTGATTCCTTTCGTCCGAGACTATCAGGCAAAAGGCGTACAGAAAATCATTTGTACAGACATCAGTCGCGACGGAATGCTGCAAGGTCCGGCAATCGACCTGTATAAAGAGTTGCAAGAAGCCCTTCCCGGTCTATATTTAATCGCCAGTGGCGGGGTAAGTTCAATCGCAGATATCGAACGATTGGCTGAAGCCGGGATACCTGCGGTTATCTTTGGCAAAGCAATTTATGAGGGACGCATCCCATTAAAAGAGTTAGAACGATTCAACATAGAAAGATGTTAGCAAAAAGAATCATTCCCTGTTTAGATATCAAAGATGGGAAAACGGTGAAAGGAATTAATTTCGTAAACTTCCGAAACGCCGGAGACCCCGTCGAATTAGGGGCGGCATACAGTCGCGACGGAGCCGATGAATTGGTCTATTTAGACATCACCGCATCCCACGAAGGACGAAAGACATTCACCGAACTGGTCCGTAAAGTGGCTGAAAATATCAATATCCCGTTCACGGTCGGTGGAGGAATTCACGAATTGCGTGACGTCGAACGGCTATTGAATGCTGGAGCCGATAAAGTATCGGTCAATTCGGCGGCATTACGGAATCCGAAACTGATAGGAGAAATCGCGCGTCACTTCGGAAGCCAAGTTTGTGTCGTCGCTATTGACGCCAATCAGGAGAACGGCGATTGGATATGCTATCTGAATGGCGGACGAATCCCAACCGAGAAACGTCTCTTCAGTTGGGCGAAAGAAGCTGAAGAAGAAGGGGCCGGAGAAATCCTATTCACCAGTATGACTCACGACGGAGTGAAAGAGGGATATGCCAATGAAGCGTTGGCGCGTTTGGCAGATGAATTGCATATTCCGGTCATTGCGTCAGGCGGAGCCGGTAAATGGGAACATTTCCGAGATGCATTTACCGAAGGAAAGGCGGATGCCGCATTAGCTGCCAGTGTATTTCATTTTGGAGAGATTAAAATAGAGGATTTAAAACTCTATTTACGGCAAGAAGGTATAAATGTTAGGTTATAAAATGAATATATTGTAAGATGAAATTGGATTTTGAAAAGATGGGCGGCTTGCTTCCCGCCGTTATTCAGGATAATATGACCAATAAAGTCCTGATGTTAGGTTTTATGAACGAAGAAGCATATCAGAAAACGTTAGAAACAAACAAAGTTGTCTTTTTCAGTCGCACCAAAAACCGTTTGTGGATGAAAGGGGAAACAAGTGGAAACACATTGCAAGTGGTTTCTATTACCCCAGACTGCGACAATGATACGATATTAGTCAAGGTTAATCCGGCAGGACCGGTTTGCCATACCGGTTCAGGCACATGTTTCGGCGAAAAGATAGAAGAAGATGTCATGTTCTTCAAGTATCTGCAGAATTTTATCGAGCGTCGCCGGATGGAAATGCCAGAAGGTTCTTACACGACTTCGCTTTTCCAAAAAGGAATTAACCGGATTGCACAGAAAGTAGGCGAAGAAGCCGTCGAAACCGTCATCGAAGCAACCAACGGAAGCGAGGAAGGGTTGGTTTACGAAGCATCCGACTTGATGTATCACCTGATTGTCCTGCTGACAAGCAAAGGATTGCGTATTGAAGACCTTGCAAGAGAATTAAAGAAACGGCATAAATAAATGGAAGAGTCTGTTCTGCTCCAATTGGATAACATCGAAATCTGCCGGAATGAGAATCTCATTTTGCAAGGGACTTCGTTTACTTTGCATAACGGAGAGTTTGTTTATGTCATCGGCAAAGTAGGTTCCGGAAAAAGCAGTTTATTGAAAGCCCTTTACTGCGAAATTCCGGTCAACAAAGGCGAAGCCCGCCTGTTGAACTATAATCTTCGGAAAATCAAACGGCGGGATATCCCTTATCTGCGCCGCAAATTGGGCATTGTGTTCCAAGATTTCCAATTGCTGACCGACCGCTCAGTCATCAAGAACCTGGAATTTGTCTTGAAAGCGACCGGTTGGAAAAACAAACGTGAGATACAAAACCGGATTGAAGAGGTGCTTAGCCAAGTGGGGATGCAGAACAAAGGCTATAAAATGCCACATGAATTATCAGGCGGCGAACAACAGCGCATTGTTATCGCACGTGCTCTATTGAATTCTCCGGCAATTATCCTTGCCGACGAACCCACCGGAAACCTCGACCCGGAGACCAGTGGACAAATCGTCCGACTTTTACATGACATTTGCAAGAAAGGAACAGCCGTAATCATGACAACGCACAATTATTCGCTGGTTCACAACTATCCTGCACGAATTGTAAAATGTGAGAATGAATGTTTATATGATGTGGACAAATGAAATTATTTATAACTTTGCGACCGCATTCTTGTTTGTTGATTGAGAACTTATAATTAAAGGCGAAAAAATGAAAGTATTGAAGTTTGGCGGGACCTCAGTTGGGTCTGCTCAGAGAATGAAAGATGTGGCAAAACTGATTGTGGGCGAAAAGAATATCGTCGTCCTTTCAGCAATGTCAGGAACAACCAATTCGTTAGTTGAAATCTCTGATTATCTGTATAAGAAAAATCCAGATGGAGCAAATGAGATTATTAACCAATTATCTCAAAAATACTTTGCCCACATCGAAGAACTCTACAATACAGAAGAATATAAGCAAAAAGCGCGCGAATTAGTCAGCGCTCATTTCGACCATATCCGCTCTTTCACCAAAGACCTGTTCACCTTATTCGAAGAAAAGGTCGTGTTGGCGCAAGGAGAGCTCATGTCAACAGGCATGATGAATCTGTACTTGAATGAACAGGGTGTGAACTCGGTTTTATTGCCGGCTCTCGATTTCATGCGTACGGATAAGAATGCAGAACCCGACCCCGTTTATATCAAGGAGAAGTTAACGAAACTGCTGGAGAACCATCCGAATGCCGATTTATACATCACACAAGGATATATCTGCCGGAATGCTTACGGGGAAATCGATAATCTGCAACGCGGAGGTAGTGATTACAGCGCATCGCTCATCGGTGCGGCTATCAAAGCGGATGAAATCCAGATTTGGACCGATATCGACGGTATGCATAACAATGACCCGCGTTATGTGAAGGGAACTTCTCCGGTTCGGCACTTGCATTTCGAAGAGGCAGCTGAACTTGCCTATTTCGGAGCGAAGATTTTACATCCGACCTGTATCCTCCCGGCGAAAATAAACAATATTCCGGTGCGCTTATTGAATACCATGCAACCGGAAGCCCCCGGAACATTGATTTCGAACGTAACCGAAAAGGGAAAAATCAAAGCGGTTGCGGCAAAAGACAATATCACCGCCATTAAAATCAAGAGCGGCAGAATGCTATTGGCAACCGGATTCCTGCGCAAAGTCTTTGAAATCTTCGAGAATTACCAAACGCCTATCGATATGATAACGACTTCTGAAGTGGGTGTATCAGTAACCATCGATAATCGCAAGCATCTGGAAGAGATTGTCAACGATTTGAAGAAATATGGCACAGTATCGGTCGATGAAGACATGGTCATCGTGTGCGTAGTGGGCGATTTAGAGTGGGACAACGTCGGCTTCGAAGCAAAAATCGTCCATGCAATGAAAGAGGTTCCGGTCCGCATGATTTCCTATGGCGGAAGCAATTACAATGTCTCGCTGTTGGTGAAAGCTTCGGATAAGCAACGGGCATTACAAGCCTTGAGCGACCATCTGTTTAATAATAAATAATACAAAAGGAGACGTGTCAAATCTGAATCAGATGACGACGACTTCCTGCCAGCGGCAGCGGCTTTTTGAAGGTCTGCGAAAACTTCCTGCCAACGGCAGCGGCTTTTTGAAGGCTTGCGAAAACCTCCTGCCGTCGGCAGCAGCCTTTTGAAGGTCTGCGAAAACTTCCTGCCAACGGCAGTGGCTTTTTGAAGGCTTGCGAAAACCTCCTGCCAGCGGCAGCGGCTTTTTGAAGGCTTGCGAAAACCTCCTGCCGACGGCAGCAGCCTTTTGAAGGTCTGCGAAAACTTCCTGCCAACGGCAGCGGCTTTTTGAAGGCCTGCGAAAACCTCCTGCCAGCGGCAGCAGCCTTTTGAAGGTCTGCGAAAACTTCCTGCCAACGGCAGCGGCTTCTTGAAATGCTTTTGTCACTGTGACAAGGGTATATTTCAAGAAATTCTCAATATTCAAACGATACATAATAGATATTTTATGCTAAAAGGTAAATTCCCCATAGAAAAATTCAAGCATCTGGAGACTCCATTCTATTATTACGACATGGAACTCCTGCACGAAACGTTACAAGTTATAAAAAATGAATCCGGAAAGTATGGTTATCACGTACATTACGCAGTGAAAGCCAATGCGAATCCCTATATTCTTTCCACTATCGCGGCACAGGGATTAGGAGCCGATTGCGTAAGCGGAGGCGAGGTGCAAGCCGCGTTAGACGCCGGTTTCCCTGCCGATAAAATCGTATTTGCCGGTGTAGGCAAAGCCGATTGGGAAATCAATTTAGGTTTAGACCGGGATATCTTCTGCTTCAATGTAGAATCACTGGCTGAATTGGAGGTCATCAATCAATTGGCTGCAGCAAAAGGGAAAGTAGCCCGCGTCGCCCTTCGCATTAATCCGGAAGTGGATGCGCACACACATGCCAAAATCACTACCGGCATGAAAGAGAACAAGTTCGGCATCAATCTAAGCCTTTTAAATAGAGTATTAGACCGAATGGCGCAAATGAAATCCGTACGCCTTATCGGAATCCATGCGCACATCGGTTCCCAAATCACGGATATGTCTGCCTTCCGCAATCTGGCAATCCGCATCAATGAAATCCAAGATGAATTGGAAAGCCGGGGACTCACTGTCGAAAACCTGAACTTTGGCGGAGGATTGGGTATTGATTACTATCATCCGAACCATATTCCGATTCCGGCATTCGATAATTATTTTGCCGTATTCAAGAAATTGCTCCAACTCCGTCCGAGACAACAGGTACATTTCGAACCGGGACGTTCGGTCGTTGCCCAATGCGGCACACTCATCTCCCGCGTTCTCTATGTAAAGGAGGGAGAAGTGAAGAAATTCGCTATCTTGGACGCCGGCTTTACCGAATTAATCCGTCCGGCAATGTATGATGCTTATCACCGTATCGAAAATATTTCCAGCGACGAACCCGTAGAAATCTATGATGTCGTAGGTCCGATATGCGAATCCTCTGATGTTTTCGGCAAAGATATCGAATTGAACGAAGTACATCGCGGTGATTTCATCGCGTTACGCTCAGCCGGAGCTTACGGAGAGGTAATGGCGTCACAATATAATTGCCGCAAATTGCCGAAAGCCTATTATTCCGACCTACTTTAATCCGCAATGGAATTGTTCTCCTTCAGCAATTTGGATTTTTGGTGCATTGGAATTACCGGAATACTGTTCCTATTGCTCCTGTTTTACTGTTTGGCGCTGTATCGTCTCCCATTGAAACGATGCCGCCAACAGGATAAAGAAGCAGAACAATCCGACGCATCATTTCCGCCTGTCTCGGTAATTATTTACGCGCAGGACGATGTCGAACGGATTCGCCGTCATATTCCGGCTTTCCTTCAGCAAGATTACCCGCAGTTCGAAGTAATTGTGGTAGGCGATGGCATTTCCGAAGCCTGCGTACGCGAACTAAGTTTGCTAAAGAAACAATACTCCCACCTTTATTATACGCAAATTCCGAATAGCGCACGTTATATCAGTAAGAAGAAACTTGCACTGACGTTAGGAATAAAGGCAGCGCGTTATGAAAAGATGCTATTCACCGAATCGGATAGCGAGCCGGTATCCTCCCATTGGTTGCGTGCCATGGTTGCAGCTTACCAGCCCGATACCCAAATGGTCCTCGGATTCTGTTCCTATCCCCATCACAAGGGATGGCGCAACCGTTTTATTGCTTTCGATAACCTGACTTGCGGATTGCAATACCTTTCCGCCGGACTATTAAAGCAGTTTTATAACGGGACAGGCAAGAACCTTTCCTATACGAAAGCTCTTTTCTTTGCCAATAAAGGGTTTTATAATCAACTATACCTGAAGATAGGCGAAGATAGCCTATTCGTCAACGGAGTCGCCACAAAAGAAAATACAACAGTTTGTTTCTCCGCAGATAGTCTAATGCGAATGGATGAGATTTATCGTCTGAAACGATGGACCATCGAACGTATTGCCCGCGCAGCCAACCGGAAACTCTGTACAAACAAATTTTACCGTATTTTCAAGATAGAAGAATTGCTGTATTGGCTATTCCTTTTTTCATCGTTCTATACGATTGGCATCGGATTAATCGGCAATTGGCTCATCTCAATCGTTTCTTTCTGCTTTATGGTGATTTATTTCACGACGAAAGGCCTGCTTTTCTATCGTTCTGCTCGTCTTTTAGGACAACCCATTCCCTGTGGAAACTTCCTCATATTGGATTTTACCCGCCACTTCTACGCACTTTACATCGAATTGATAAGCCGTTTCAACAAGCGACGCAATTACGTTTTTATTCTTGAGAAATAGTTTGCGGCAAACGCCCCTTCCTCCTACGATTGCCCGCACTCTATTCTCTCTTTTCAGCAAGGGCCATAAACGACAAAAGGATTAAATACTCAAAAGAGTACCTAATCCTTTGTGTCGGGATGAGAAGACTCGAACTTCCGACCTCCACGTCCCGAACGTGGCGCGCTAGCCAACTGTGCTACATCCCGATTTTCTTTCTCTCTGTAACCGTTTCCCGTGTTCCGTTCTCGATTACGGGTGCAAAGGTACGACTTATTTTTTATTCTGCAAGCGTTTCAATGATTTTTTTGTCAAAAAATTTCATTTTATTTCTCGTCCTTTTTAGGAAGCATTCCCAATTGTTCGAACATTTGCTGATACACAGCAGCTTTCTCTTGTAATGGTTTCGGATAAGCTCTCGACGATGAAGGCATCCGATAGAGCTTTAATTCACGATTATCATATATAAATGAAGTAAATCCTCCCACTTCCGGCTCTCTAATGGATACTTGCTTGGAAATAACCGCCAATAGCGTATCCATTGCCTTTTGTCCGGTTACAACAATCGCATTACAATGCGGAATCTCTCGCAACACCGCACTCAAATCAATGGGTTGGACAATCTCAAGGAACTTATCGGAAGCATTTCCTTTTTGACGGACAACCGCCATTCCTGTATCGCCAATTCCCAATCCTACCGCACGGCAAAACTCTTTACATTTCGCTTCACTGAATTTTCGCGGCGCTTCTAAGAAATAATCCTTATCTGAGAAAAATAACAAGCCCAGAATCCGCCACATGTCATTCTGAATATTCGGATAATAGAAATTCATCGACCAACGTGAGCGAGGCGGAGGAAAACTGCCCAACATCAGCAGCCGTGTATTCTCCGGCAAGAAAAATCCTAAAGGATGTTGCTCGACAGCTATTTCGTTTTGTGATACCATAACTCTGACTATAAACAAAAAATAAAGGGATATATGACAAAAAATATCGGCTATTTCCGGGAAAACAACCGATATCTTTCATAAGGATTTATAACCTTTTTAATTCAAATGGATAGTTATCGGGAAATCAAGCCTTCTTCCCCTTTTTAGCCTCACGTTTTTGATCTTCGCGTGCCATCAGGACGACATTATATACGAAATCGGTAACCCATTGTTCGGAATATCCTAAATGTTCCGCATATTTACGCACGCTCCAAGCCGCTTTCTGGACGCTTACATCCTTCCATTCTGAGCGAGTCATCAGTTCGTGAACTGTTTTTTGCGTTTGTCCGTACAATAATTTCTTGAAAAGGATGGCAAACCGGAACTTCCACTGCATCAGATTGCCCAATAAAGAGAACAAATCCGAACAGAACCCTTGGAACATAAAGAAATAGGACTTAATGTCCATCTGTGTTTTACAACATTTCCGCACCGAAGCATCTATTTCTTTGAAGAAATTCTCATTCAATCCGTAATCTTGCATCAGCACTTTGCGAACACGCGCCTTTTCTGCAATGCCCAATTTATTATTTTGGGTCGGAATCTTCAACATTCGCTTGAACAGCGCCATATCTGCCAACATATTCAGATTGGTAATGCCTAAATTGACAGCCATAACCGCTTGGTAATACACACGCACCAGCGAGACAAACTCTTCAACCGAGCCTTTCACCTGCTCTTCGGCAGTTTCCGGCATATTTTTCTTGAATAACTTGGATATAAAACTCATAGCTTTTTATTTTTACGGACGCAAAGGTAACAAAAATTTCGATACTTTACGATTTCACCCTCCACTCCTGCCCGCTTTCCGCATATTTCCCTCCAACGACGGAAAACCTTCTGTAATAAGGTTACATTCTGCCGTAAATTATATACCTCTTTGCTCCCGATTACACATTACTTTTGTGAAAAGAAAAAATAATCGAACAATGAAAAAGCAATTTATTACAATCATCATGGCGATGTCGACACTATTGCCGGCTTTTGCCCAATCAAACAAAGGAGATAATATGAACAGAATCGAAGTTTGCAAAGAAAATTACCGTGCATTATTCGGAGGAGAGGCACTGACCGGAGAAGGAACAGACTCGGAGATGATGGATATCCTACAGAAATTTATTTTCGGTGAAGTATTCCAAACCGGAGAACTCAGCATGAAACAGCGCGAAATGATTACTTGCGCCACATTAGCGACCCTACAAACGCTTCCTCAGTTGAAAGCACATGCAGGAGCCGCATTGAATGTCGGCGTTACACCGATCGAATTGCGGGAAGTAATGTATCTGACTGCTCCATTTATCGGTTTCCCAAAAATGCTCAACGCCGTTGCTACGGTAAACGAAGTATTTAAAGAACGCGGCATTCCGCTGCCTTTGGAAAAGCAAGGAACAGTTACGGAAGAAAACCGGCATGAAAAGGGAGCATCCATCCAGAACAAACTTTATCCGGGTGGCATCCATGAGGTAATGAATGGTGTACCCGGCGGCATGGGAGCCGATGTCGAACGCTTCCTGACCGACTATTTCTTCGGGGAAATCGAGACACGCAGCGGATTGACATTGGAAACCCGCGAGCTACTGACTTATTGCGTCCTTACAACCATAGGAGCAGAGAGCCAATTGAATTCCCATTTCCATGGTTGCCTGAATGCCGGTTGCACACCAGAAGAGGTTACTGCTGCTGTCATTCAATGCCTGCCTTATATCGGATTCCCGGCAGCTATCAAGGCGTTGAAAATTATCAAAGAGAATATATGATATAACAAATCGGGCACAAATCGCAAATTCCAATCCTGAATTTACACTTTGTGCCCATTATCAGATATCTGTCAATTGGCATCTCACGTCATCGCAGCGAATTCCAACCCTGTGCCTTCAGTTCGACCTCGCCTCCGTCGCGTCCGACCAAATAACAACCCAATTCCGGTTTTGTTATGTGTCCGATTACCTTAACTCCCTTTATCTGCTCTACCTTCTCGTGGTCGGTCAACGGAACAGTAAAGAGCAATTCATAGTCCTCGCCGCCATTCAGGGCTGCAGTAACCAGATTCATATTAAATTGTTCTGCCATAACCGCCGTTTGATAATCTATCGGGATACGTTCCTCATAAATACGGCAACCGGCATGGCTCTGTTGGGTAATATGCAATAGTTCAGAAGAGAGACCGTCGGATACATCCATCATGGAAGTAGGAAGAATATCCGCATCACGCAACATTTGAATGATATCCTTCCGAGCTTCCGGTTTCAACTGCCGTTCCAAGAGATATTCTTTTCCGGAAAAGTCGGGAACAAAGTCCTTTTCTCCATTAAAGACCTGTTTCTCCCGTTCCAATAATTGCAAGCCCATATAGGCTGCGCCTAAATCTCCGGAGACACATACCAAATCTGTTTCTTTTGCTCCGTTCCGATAGACGATTCTTCCCTTTTCGCCTTCGCCGATACAAGTAACACTGATGCTTAATCCGGTCAATGAGGCGGAAGTATCGCCACCTACCAAATCCACGCCATACACTTCGCACGCCAAACGGATGCCCTCATACAACTCTTCCAAATCCTCAATGGAGAAGCGTTTCGATATGCCTAACGATACAGTAATCTGTTTCGGCTGGCCATTCATGGCATAAATGTCTGAGAAGTTCACGACCGCCGACTTATATCCTAAATGCTTCAACGGGACATAAGTCAAATCGAAATGCACGCCCTCAAGCAACAAATCGGTCGTTACCAATACCTGCTTGTCTTTATAATCCAGGACAGCGGCATCATCGCCTACTCCCTTCACGGAGCTTGCATTCTTCAATGCTATATTTTGTGTCAAATGACGGATTAATCCAAATTCGCCCAACGTCGCAATTTCTGTTCTTGTGCTCATTTTTGTTACCACAATTTATTATTCTGTTGAAATGATTTGATATGTTTCATTATAATATGCTCGAACTCCTCTTCCTTCTCTTTCTGAAACCGGACACGAATCGGCAGATAAAAACAATACGGCTTCAATTGTTCCGGAATATACGGATTGTGCAACAAGCGCGTGGCATCCTTCTCGGTCGTCAATAGGATTTTATGCGGATTGCGCAAGGCTTGGAACTGCATTTGTACCTTCCGGATATCCCCTTCCTTGAAATCATGATGGTCCGGAAAGCTCATTACCTGCATCTCATGGTTCCACTTCTTCACCTCCTCAACGAAAGGACGCGGGAACGCGATTCCCGTCAGCAGCAATATGCCTGTGTCCGGAGTTAGTTCCTTTTCCGGCCACTTCGCCTCCGGAAATACGGGTTGCATTTCCCCATAATTAATATAGGTAAAGAAGACATTCTGATGCGCCATCAGATGCATATTGGTTTCAGCTATGCGATATTCTATCGGCTTCAGGTCTTCGGGCGTCTTCGATACGATAACCACGTCGGCGCGTTGCTTGCCGCTCTCCGATTCGCGCAGCCTTCCCAAAGGCAACAGCCGGTCCTGATAAAACATATTCCGGTAGTTCGTCAATAGAATGGAAAAAGAGGGCGACACGTAGCGATGCTGAAAGGCATCGTCCAGCAGGATGACCTCTGGACGCTGCGCCTCCGGCAGAGATAACAAATTCCGGATGGCACGACGCCTGTTCGCATCGATAGCGATTAGTATATCCGGGAATTTATGCCGCATCTGATAAGGTTCGTCGCCGATGTCATGATAGGAATGCTGTAACGTAGCCAACAAATAGCCACGGCTGGAGCGTTTATATCCGCGGCTCACCACGGCGATACGGAAGTGTTTCTTCAGAAGACAAATCAGATATTCTGTCAACGGCGTCTTGCCTGTTCCTCCGACAGCCAGATTCCCGATGCAGATGACCGGCACTGGGTAACGCTCCGCCTTTAAAATTCCCCAATCGAACAGACAGTTCCTGAAGCGCGTACCCATTCCATATAGCACCGAAAGAGGCCACAAAAAGAGATTCCATATTTTCATTACGCCGCCTGCTGTCATGAGATGAATGGGTAATTTTTCTATAACTGCGCGGCAAATATACAAAATATTAGTGAATTATCCGGCATAACCTCCGCAGAACTTCGATTATGTCGAGGTGGCTACCTCGGCAACCTAAAGGTGGCTACCTCGGCAATGTCAAAGTGCCACTTCGGCTAAACTAGCGATTTCAGGATTAATCCGTTTGCTCTGTCAACCGGTGCGGTATCCAACGACGCCAAATAGATGCGCGTGGTCGTTTCGGAGTCATGCCCCATCCCTTCACTGATAACCGAAATCGGGATATTCTTGCTTTTCGCGATGCTTGCCCATGCATGGCGGGCAACATACAACGTGAGCGGAACCTTCAGATGCAGTTTTTTCCCTATCTCGCGGAGATACTTATTGACGCGATGCGCTTCGTTGATGTACTGCCGCCGTTCGTTCTCCCCCACTCTTTTGATAATCGAAAGCAGATAAGGCGAGGAGGGATTGCTATACCGCTCGACGATTTCCTGCATACAAGGCTCCCATTTGATAAACAGCAATTGCCCTGTCTTCTTCCGCCGGTAAGAGAGCACGCCTCCTTTCAAATCCTTCTTACGCAGGAACGCCATATCGACAAACGACATGCCCCGCATATAAAAACTGAAAAGGAAAATATCCCTTGCGTAGCTCTTTGAATCATCCGAAAGGTCCAATGCCTTCAACCGGCGTATAACATGCAAGGGAACAGCCCGCTTTACCGTTTTTGCAATTCCGGTATAGACATGCCGGAAGGGATATTGCTGGGTCGTCAATCCACATTCCACCGCTTTATTATAGGCAGCCCGCAGGACACGCATATAAAAAGAAATCGTATTCATGACTACCCCCTTCGATTTCAGCCAAGCCTCGTAAGACAACATCAAATCCGAATCGATTTCCTCCAAGAATACATCTTCATTCTCACGAAAGCACATGAAGCTATTCAACGCAGCCTGATACGTCTCGCTCGTCCGATACCTCCCCAACCGCCATAAATGCTCCTGCGTCTTCCGCACAAAAGCCATAAAGAAATGATCACTTCGCCAAGATGCTTGGAACGCCTGCACCACTTGTCCTGAGGTATAAGCCATCCCTCGCTGTTCAAATTGGGCAATGATGCGTTGCAGCCAGCGGATATCTTTCGCCATCCGGCTCTCCACTCGGGATAAATGCTGCTCTCTCTCCTTCCGTACAGATGAGATAATAATTTGAGAAAGTCCAGGGTTCCATTCATCCGGGAACAACGTATATTCCGTCCGGATTTGCCTTGCTTCCCGATGATGAATCACTTGATAGAAGAGCCTGCCCTCTTTTCCCTCTACCTGCGAGGCCTTAAATTTAATCTTGATTGTCGCCATAGTAAACTCCAATATTTACGATTTGTGAATCTCATAATATAACCAAATAAAACAAATCTCCACAAACCTCCCGCCATTCACCTGCTTTAGTGACAAAAGAGCCCCAAGTCACAGGACACAATCATAAAAAAATCCCAGAGGAATGTATTCCCCTGAGATTTCTCTATTTCTCTGCCTTTCTCCGGCAAAGCCTATTTCTGAATTACAACTGATGCTGTATCGGCTGAATTACAAAGGTGAAAGTATAATCCTGATAAGGGAGCTGGTATTTCTCCAGTGGCAATGTACCCCAACTGTTCACGCATCCCAATCCGGACTGCACCTTATCAATGCACATATTCACATAGTCTGTTTGCGGGACCAGTTCGGAATGGCGTTGGTCTTTCTCCCATCCGTCATCCAGCGATTCCATCGTATAATGCAACGCACTTGCCGAGAAGGGCTCCGAACCGACCAAGCGAATGCCATTACCGCTCCGGTTCGTCTGATTCCACCAACGGATATCGGTCTTGTTTCCGGTTTCCTGCGGACGGATATAGGGATAGAACTGCTCATCTACCGTCTGCTTATATCTACCCAAGAACTCCGAATTATTGCGGTCACTGTAATTCTCAACAGGACCACGTCCGTAATACTGAATATGAGTCAGCGCCTCATTTACCTCCATACGCATACCGAAGCGGAACATGTTCGGGACCTCCTTGCCCTCTGCTGCCGTCATACTTTGTGTGACTTCGACTGCGCCTTCTTTATTGATACGATAAGTCAAGGAGAGTTGGGCAGCCACCTCCGGCATGTCATATTGCGCAACGACTACGACCTTGCCCTCCTCTGTTTTATGTTCCAAGCTCTTCAATTCCAGTTTCGGATTCTTCCATACAACATACTTCTGTTGCAATCCGGCGCCCATATCATTATCTGTCGGAGCCCGCCAGAAGTTGGGCCGCAACTGTGCACCGTCATGCAAGACTGACATGCCGTTCACATCATACAGACTCATGAATCCGTTGCGCCGTTTGAAATCGATTTGGAAATTCTCCCCTTTCACTATCAGATAGAACAAATCATTATCCTCCACCACGGGTGCTTTCGTATAATCATGGGCGATGGCAGGTTCCACCAACAGCTCCTTCGGTGCTTGATAGCTTTGGACAGGCAGCTGTTGCTTGGCAACTACAAATCCCGGAGGCAGCAGGGTCTCTGCATCCTTCAGCTTAAAGTATATATTCACCAACACTTCACTGTCCGGCGAAATCCCCTTTAACGAGTAACCGAGTTTCTGATTGACGGTCTGCTGTGGCGCTACCTTCAGGTCGTTGATAATCCCCGATTGCACGGCTTCACCATCCACCAACAGTTGCCACTCGGCATAATAGGCACTCAGGTCTCGGAAGAAATTCTCATTATAAATGCTCACCTCTCCCTTCTGCATATCCACCGGCTTGGTCCAAATGTTCTGATAGAAATAGGCCACCTCGTAGGCATGAGGATTCGGCACACGGTCCGGACTAATCAGTCCGTTGTTATTGAAATTGGCATCGGATGCATCATAAGGATTAAAGTCTCCGCCATAACCGTAGAACGCCTTGCCATCTTTCGTCTTCCAGTGGTTGGCTTGGTCAACGAAGTCCCAGATAAAACCGCCCTGATACTTCGGATACTTGCGCACCAAATCCCAATACTCCTTAAAGCCGCCCTGCGAATTACCCATCGCATGGGCATATTCGCATTGGATTAATGGCTTGTCGATATTTCCCTTTGCATATTCTTCGCAGTCTTCATAGTTATAATACATCGGACAGAATACATCGGTGAACTCATTCGTTCCCGCCTGTTCATATTGTACCGGACGCGATGGGTCTTCCGCCTTAACCCACTTGTAACAAGCCTCGAAGTTCGGACCGAAGCCTGCCTCGTTTCCTAACGACCAGAAGATAATGGAGGGATGGTTATATCCGCGCTGTACGTTGCGCTGGTTGCGTTCCATGTGGGCTTTCGCATAACTTGGGTTCTTTGCCAATGTCTCCTCTCCGTAACCCATACCGTGCGATTCGATATTCGCTTCGGCTACGACATACAGGCCATACTCGTCGCACAAATCATACCACAGATTGGCATCCGGATAATGGCAGGTGCGGACAGCATTGATGTTAAGCTCCTTCATCCGCTGGATATCTTGTATCATCCGCTCTTTCGAAACATAATAGCCGCCATCGGGGTCCATCTCATGACGGTTCGCGCCTTTGAAGAGCACCGGCTGTCCGTTGACCCATATCTGCGAGTTCTTCATTTCTATCTTCCGGAATCCTACCTTGATAGGGATGACCTCGTTCGATGTGGACATCTGCGCATAGAGCGTATAGAGATAGGGCGTTTCGGCAGTCCATTTCTTCGGATTGGATACATGCATCGTCACTGCCTCGCCACGTGTAGCCGCCGAAGCCACTTCGTTGCCTTCCGCATCTTTCAACTTCAAATGGACTTGTCCCTTTCCTTTCAACTGAAGGTCCACCTGCAATGTCCCGTCCTTATACTGCGCATCCAAATCCGGCGTGACGCGGATATCCTGAATATGGTTTGCCTGACGGGTGTAAAGGTAACAGTCGCGCGACACACCGGTATAACGGAAGAAGTCTTGGTCCTCCAAATAGGAGCCATCGCACCAACGGAACACTTGGAACGCTATCAAATTCTTCCCCGGCTTCAGGTATTTCGTCAAGTCGAATTCCGCTTCCAGCTTACTGTCCTCGCTATACCCGACAAACTTCCCGTTTACATAGAGATACATGTTCGACGATACTGCCCCGAAGTGAGCGATAATCTGCCGTCCTTTCCAATCCGCCGGAATCTCTATCTCCTTCCGGTAGGTCCCCACGTGGTTATTGACCACCGGCACGTAAGGCGGATTGTTCTTATACTGGCTGCGCCACGCATAGCCTACGTTTACATAAATCGGGTCGCCATAGCCGTTCAGTTCCCAGATGCCGGGCACTTGCATATCATCCCATCCCCGGTCATTGAAATCCGTCTTGTAATAGTCCGTCGGGCGTTGGTCGGCATTCGCCACCCAATTGAATTTCCATGTACCGTTCAAGGTCAAATAATTGTCCGACGACACGGGGCAATCCCTCATCGCCGCCTCCAGCGATTCATACGCAAAATAATTGGTGTGCATCGGAGCACGGTTGATGGCATTCACATTCGGGTCCTGCCATTCATTTTGTTGTGCAAAGGCCGCAAGACCGCTCAGGGCAAATGCACAAAGTAATACGTTTCGTTTCATGTGTTGGATTTTAAAGTTTTCACAAATGTAAGGATAAATCAGGAGGTAGGAACAGATTCAGACAAAAAAGTCCGCACCGCTCCTCACTTCTGCAATAGGCGAAAGGCATGAAAAGCAAAAAACCGGAGCTACTGTAGTGTACGGTAGCGATGTCGCCGAAAAAACTATGCTTCTGCAGTGTACGGTAAGAGGGTTTTTGGAGAGACAAGGCTACCGTAGTGTACAGTAGCTTGAAAATGGGCAAAAACAGAGTTACTGTAGTGTACAGCAAGAGGGTTTTCGGAAAGACAGGGCTACCGTAGTGTACGGTAGCTCGAAATCGGGCAAAAACAGGGCTGCTGTAGTGTGCAGTAGGAGGGTTTTCGAAAAAACAGCACTTCTGCAGTGTACAGTAGGACGGTTTTTGGAAAGACAGCGTTTCTGCAGTGTACAGTAACTCTGTTTTTTCTCCATCTGCTATTCCTGCATATATTTCCGGGGCGAACAGCCGGTGGCGGCCTTGAAATATTTGCCGAAGAAGGAGGGATTGGGGAAGTTCAGCTGTTCGCTAATCTGTTGCACCGTGTAGGCTTTGCTTTTCAGGAGGGCTTTGGCTTCGAGGATGACGCAATCGCGTATCCACTCGCCGGCGTAGCGTCCGCTTGCCTCGTGTACCCTGCGGGAAAGGTATTTCGGCGTGATGCAAAGTTGGCTGGCATAAAACGAGATGGCGCGCTCTTGGCGGAAATGGCGTTGCACCAATTCGACGAAGCGTTCGAAGAGTTGCTCCGAGCGGCTTTCGACCGGCTTGTGTTCCATCTGCTTCCGACGGTTCAGCATCCATTGGTAGCCATTGCAGGCCAGCACTTGCATGTAGCCGTTCAGGGCGTCACGGGTGAAGGCATAGTCCGGTTGCTCCACTTTCCGCCACATGGCGTGATAAATAGCCAGCGTCTCGTCCCGCTCTTCAGGCGAAAGCGGAATGATGGATTGCTCGGAGAGGTAACGGTAGAAGAGCATGTGGAAATCCGAGTGGCTGTCGTTGATATGCTTGTCGTCGCGGTAGGCAATCATCGCCACCTGACAGTCGTCGCTCACTTCCAGGCACTGCCCGATGGCATTGGGCAGGAGAATCAGCACTTGGTTCGCCTCCAAAAGGAACTCCCGCAGGTTGACCTGCACCCTGATGCTGCCTTGGGTGCACAATAGCAGAAGGGTGAAGGTAAGCTTAAAGGGATAATCGACCATGAACTTGGAGGCCGATGCAGGGTTGGCCGGCAAACCGAAGTTGTCTGCCAGCATGAACTCGTCTTCAAAGAAGAGGGTATGCTCCATCCCGCGGAACATGCCCAAGTCCAAATGTTGGAAAATGGATGTATCTGCCATAACGAATCTGTATTTCGAAGGCAAATATAGCAGTTTAGGACAATCAGCAGCCCCGAAATTGCCGTTATTTATTCCATTTTTCATCCAAAAGGATATTTTCCTATCCGATTAGGTAGGATAAGATAGACAGAAAAACCTGACCTTTGTTTTCGTGATAACCTTCAAAATAGATACAAGACATGAAACAAATCTATCTTATCCTACCGCTTGCCGGACTATTGCTTGTCGGTTGCGGAGCGCCTCAGCAGGAGGATGTCGTCCATAGCGTGTTGCTCACCCGGCCTGTGCCTGCCCATGCGGAAGAGACGGCCAGCTTTTCCGGCATCGTGCGGGAAGCGAGCGAAATCAGCTTAGGCTTCAAGACGCCGGGGCAAATCGAACGCATCGCCGTGAGCGAGGGCGATTATGTGCAGCAGGGGCAACTCATTGCCACCTTGGATGATGCCGACTACCGCTTGGGCGTGGAGGCACTTCAGGTGCAATACGACCAACTCCGCGACGAGGTGCAGCGCATCGAACAACTCTATAAAGGAAAGAGTGTCTCCACGAATGAATACGAGAAGGCTGTTGCCGGTCTGAAGCAACTCCGGGTGCAGTTGCAAGTGAACCAAAACAAGCTGGAGTACACGCGGCTTTATGCGCCGGTGGCAGGCTATGTGCGGAGCGTCAACTTCGAAGAGGCGGAGATGGTGGATGCCGGCACGCCGGTTGTGACGCTCTTGGATGTGAATGGGATGGAGGTCGAGGTGGATGTCCCTCAGTCCGTCTACGAAAGGCGGGAACGCATCGAGCGCATCACGTGCCGCGCCTTCGCTCCGATGGGAGAAGAGATGCCGATGAAGCTCCTCAGCCTCGTGCCCAAAGCCGACGCCACCCAGCTTTACCGGATGCGTTTGGGTTTCGAACGTCAACCCGGGCAGGCACTTACGGCGGGCATGAATCGGGAAGTCGAGCTTCATTTCGCGGGGAAAGATTCCGTCCGCCTCTTTGCCCTGCCTCTCCGCTCCCTGTTCCAATCCGAAGCGGAGAGCTATGTGTGGACGGTCGGACAGGACTCTATTATAAATAAGGTAAAGGTACACATCGAAGGGACGATGGATGCGGAAGGGCGCACCCTCGTCTCCGGACTGAAGGGGGACGAGCAGATTGTGCGGGCCGGTGTCCATACGCTCCAAGAAGGTGAGAAGGTCAAGGTGATTCCCGAAGATAAAGAAACCAACATAGGAGGCTTGTTATGATGAAGATAACCGAATTCTTTATGCGGCGCGCCACCCTGTTTTGGTCGCTCATGGCGGCGATTATCGTGGCGGGCGTGATTGCTTTCGTCCAGATGCCCAAGCTGGAAGACCCGGCCGTAGCCGTCAAGCAGGCGATGGTCGTAGTCCCTTATCCGGGAGCCAGTGCGCATGAAGTAGAACTGGACGTGGCAATTAAGATGGAAGATGCGCTCCGGGCACTTCCGGATGTCAAGAAGATAAAGACGGAATGCCACGACGGCATGGCGTCGCTCACGGTCGAGTTCCTGATGACGGTCCCGCTCACGGACTTGGAACAACACTTTGACCTGCTCCGCCGCAAGGTGAACGATTTGCGCCCGTCCCTGCCTCAAGGTTGTTATGACCCCGTGGTGGTGGACGACATGATGGACGTCTATGGTATCTTCTATGCCTTTCAGGGCGAAGGTTATACTTATCCGGAATTGTATAAATATGCCAAGATGATCCGCCGCGAACTATTGGCCGTCCCCGGCGTGAAGCGCATCAACATCGTGGGCAATCGGGACGAGGTGGTGAATATCATCCTATCGAAAGAACAACTCTCACGCAACGGATTGATTCCCGTACAGATTATGGCGGCGCTCAACGGGGCGAACCAGACGGTGAACGCAGGCAGCCTCCCGAACGGCGACGACCGGCTTCGGCTGGCGGTCTCCGGCCATATCGAGGACGAAGCTGCCATCCGCCAAATCCTCATCCAGACAACGGACGGCAAGCAAGTGCGGCTGGGCGACATTGCCCGCATCGAACGGACGTATGCCGAGCCACTGCGGAACGGCTTCTTCGTATCGGGCAAGCCGGCGTTGGCCATCTGCCTGGCGATGGAGGCTGATGCAATCGTTCCCGACGTCGGCAAGGCAGTGGACCAGAAGTTGGCGGAAGTGATGAAGCGCGTCCCCGCCGGGATGGAAACAGAGAAGATCTTCTTTCAGCCCGACAAGGTGGACGAAGCCATCAGCTCCTTCATGTGGAACTTGGTGGAGTCCGTGGCCATCGTGATTCTTGTCCTGATTTTCAGCATGGGTCTGCGTAGCGGGGTGATTATCGGCTTCGGGCTGATTCTGACGATTGCCCTCTCTTTCCCCATCTTGTTGACGTTGGGGACGACCCTGCAGCGCATCTCGCTCGGTGCGTTCATCGTGGCTATGGGCATGTTGGTAGATAATGCCATCGTCATCATGGATGGCATATTGATAGACAAACAGCGGGGGTTCGGGCCGAAGACCTATCTCTATCGCATCGGACGCAACACCGCGCTTCCGCTTTTGGGGGCGACCGTCATTGCTGCCTCGACTTTCATCGCCATCTATCTCTGTCCCGGTTCAGTGGGCGAATACGCGAGCGACCTTTTCCTCGTTCTCTGCGTCAGCCTGCTGGCCAGTTGGGTATTGGCGCTTATCCAAGTGCCCGTCTGCGCCAAGTCTTGGTTGCCGCTCCGCGAAAAGGCCAAGCAAAAGGAAGAGGTCATGAACTCGCCCGTCCATCGCTTCGTGCGCAGGGCGGTGACGTGGCTCATCGGGCATCGCGCGGCCACGCTTTCGGTAGCAGTCGTCCTATTGGCTGTCAGTATCTTCGGGATGACGCGGGTGAAGAATCTCTTCTTTCCGGACTTCGACTACAAGCAGTTCGTCGTGGAATGCTTCTTCCCCGCGCAGAGCAATCCCGATAGCGTAAAGCGGGACCTCCAGTCGATGAGCGCTTTGTTGGAAAAGAACCCCGCCGTCGAACGGGTCGCCGCAAGCATGGGCAATGCCCCGGCATTTTACTGCTTGGTGCGCCCGATGACCTCCGGGGGCGACTGTTATGGCGAACTGATGGTCGATTGCGCGGACTACCAGACCGTCATGGCGCAGATTCCCGCTATCCGGAAGCAGCTCCGCGCCCAATATCCCGATGCCTATATCCGCATCCGGAAGTACAACTTCTCCATCTCGACTTCCCACACGGTCGAGGTCGAGTTTTCCGGACCCGACCCTGCCGTGCTCCGGCGTTTGAGCCAGCAAGCGGAAGATATCATGCGCCGTTGTCCATACGTTGATCCCTATTCGGTGGAAAACAATTGGAAGCCCAAGGGCAAGAGCTTCGTCGTGGACTACAACCGGGCCAATGCCCTGCGCGCGGGCATCGAGCGGAGCGACGTCGGGAATGCGCTCATGGCGGCGACCGATGGCATGACCGTAGGCGTGCTTACGGAACAGGACCGTTCTGTTTTGGTGAATTTACAGGTGCGAAATGCCGACGGGAGTACGATGAACGACCTGCGCAATATCCCTGTCTGGAGCACGATGAACCTTCATTTCTCCCCCGAGATGCTGCAACAGGTCGTATCGGGCGGGAAAAGCGTGGAGGCTGTGCAGGACGAACTCTTCCGGAGCGTGCCCCTCAGTGCTGTAGCGGATAGCCTCCGTTTCGCTTGGGACGAGCAGATGGTCTATCGTTTCAACGGGCAGCGTGCCATCGAAGCAGAATGCGACCCGAACGCGGATAATCCCGACGCGACCCCGGCGAAGGTCGTTGCTGCCATTCAAGACGAAATCAACGCCATTCCGCTCCCGGGCGGTTACTCGCTCCGTTGGGTGGGCGAAGGTGAACTGCAAAGCGAATCCATCGGCGGACTGATGAAGTATGTCCCGATTACGATATTCATCGTGCTCATCGCCCTGTTGCTCCTGTTCAACAGTTGGAAGAAAGTTTGTCTGATACTGATTTGCTTCCCGTTCGCCATCTGCGGTATCACGCCCTCGCTGCTCCTGTTCGGACAACCCTTCACTTTCATGGCGATAATCGGCATGATGGGACTGGTCGGGATGATGGTCAAGAACGCCATTGTGCTGGTCGATGAAATCAACCGCTTGCAGACAGAAGAGCGGATGCAGCCTTATAAGGCAGTCATTGAAGCCACCATCTCGCGCGTGCGTCCTGTGATTATGGCGTCTCTCACTACGATTGTCGGCATGATTCCGTTGGTGCACGACCCGATGTATGGCTCGATGGCCATCACCATCATGGGCGGACTGACGGTCGGGACAATTATCACCCTCTTGCTCCTCCCCTTCTTCTACACCGTCCTCTACCCCAAGACGATTGAAGGGATAAGCTAGCGAGAAAAGGGAGCTGAATAGGCACTCCGGACTACACGCGGGTGCAGTCGCCGCTACACGCAGGTGCAGCGCTGACTACACGCAGGTGTAGTGTCGGCTACATGCAGGTGTAGCATCAGCCGCACGCAGGGGTAGCGTTGGCTGCACGCGGGGATAATTTTAACTATAAAATAAGTCGTTCACATATACATTATATAATAATATGAAAACCAAGATATTATCACTTTTAGCAGCCTGCCTGCTGATGGGAGCTCAGGCGCAAGAACCGCTCTCGCTTTCATTGGAAATGTGCCGGGAGAAGGCATTAGCCCATAATGAAGACCTGCAGCGTGCCGGCAATGCTGTCCGGCAAGCTGAGTTGGACAAAGAGGTCGCCCTCGCTGCCTATCTGCCGAAGTTGGACGGTATGGCGATGGGAACGTATATGTCTGATATGGATATGATGGGCATGACCTTGCAAATGCGCGGAACCTATCTCGCCGGAATCAACCTGACCCAGCCGATTTATACTGGCGGACGCATCCGGGCAGGCAAGAAATTAGCCCAGATAGGCAAGGAAAGCCAACAGGAAAACCAGCGCAAGACGCGGATGCAAGTCATCGCCGATGCCGACAATGCCTACTGGAGCTACATCGCCGTCGCTTGGAAAGTCCGGATGCTCGACGCTTATAAGGCTCAAATGGATACGCTATACCAACAAATCGAGACGAGCCTCGCCGCCGGGATGGCGACCGAGAACGACCTGCTCCGCATCCGTACTCGGCAGAGCGATATCCATTACCAATGGCAGAAGGCGCGCAACGGCAAGAACCTGTGCCGCCTCGCCCTATGCCATGTGATTGGCTATCCGCTGGAGACGGAAATCCTCCCTACTGATACCGTCATCCGAATAGAACCGGCCCGGCAACTCGACACGGACATCTCCGCCCGCCCGGAACTGGCCCTGCTCCAGAAACAAATAGAGGCAGCGGAGGAGCAGGTGAAGATGACCCGCGCCGGGATGTTACCCACCGTTGCACTCTCAGGCGGCTATCTTTACTATGGCAATATCAAGCTGAACGGGTTCACCCAAGACGCGGCGGGAAACGCCCAGCCCTTCACCCAGAAGTTCGACGACGGGATATGGCAAGCGATGGCAACCGTAAGCATCCCACTTTTCCATTGGGGCGAGAACCTGAAGAAGGTGCGGAAGGCGAAACTCGATGTGGCCAATGCCCGCTTGGACTTGGAGAAGAACTCCCGCCTGCTCCAAATCGAGGCCCAGCAGGCCATCCAGAACCTGCTCGATGGCTATCGCCTCGTCGAGACCGCCATGCTCGGGTCCAAGGAAGCCGACAAGAATCTCCGTATCCTGCACAACCGCTACCTGAACGGCATGAGCACGCTCACCGACCTGCTCGATGCTCAGTCCCAATGGCAACAGGCGCAAAGCAACCTCATCGATGCCCAGACGCAATACAAGATATACGAGACGGAATACCAACGTGTGACCGGGAGGCTGGAATAGTAGGACAAGCCCCGGAAAGAGATAAACCGGAGCCTGCGGATACACGCAATTAAAAAATTATTACCTTTGCGCCCGAATTGGTTCCGGGCGGACTGTTCAGGCGTCCGGATTAAAAGGGAATCGAGTGCAAGTCTCGGACAGTCCCGCTGCTGTGAAGCTCTGTTTAAATCTTGAAACATCTATTGCCACTGGCGTACTTGCATTGCGTCGGGAAGGCTTCAAGAGTAGGAGTCAGTCAGAAGACCTGCCATTCAGAAAAGACTGCTTTCCTTCGAGGATTGGGGAAAGAATTAGGTTCTAACAGATTAATAGTTATGATTAAAAAAGTTTTGATTGCTAATCGCGGAGAGATTGCCGTTCGCGTGATGCGTTCG
Organism: uncultured Parabacteroides sp.; assembly: GCA_949289155.1. Lineage (GTDB taxonomy): Bacteria > Bacteroidota > Bacteroidia > Bacteroidales > Tannerellaceae > Parabacteroides. Next base: position 16,494 of record CASEMX010000010.1, on the reverse strand, counting down.
TGCCGCGAGATGGGGATTCACAGCGTGGCTGTATTCTCCGAAGCCGACCGCACGTCGCACCATGTGATGTACGCAGACGAGGCCTATCCGATAGGTCCTGCCATTGCGAAAGAGAGCTATTTGAATATCGAGAAGATATTGGAAGTCGCGAAGCAAGCGCATGTAGATGCGATTCATCCGGGGTATGGATTCCTGTCGGAGAATGCGGAGTTTGCCCGCCGTTGCCGGGAAGAGGGGATTATCTTTATCGGTCCTTCGCCGGAGACGATGGAGGCGATGGGCGACAAGATTGCTGCCCGCCAACGTATGATTGCTGCCGGCGTACCGGTGGTGCCGGGAACAGAAGAGCCGCTACAGAGTGTGGAAGAGGCTGTCCGGCTGTGCAACGAAATCGGTTATCCGGTCATGCTGAAGGCGTCGATGGGCGGAGGTGGCAAGGGTATGCGCCTGATTCATTCGGAAGAGGAGGTGGCTGAAGCCTACAACACGGCGCGTTCCGAGTCGATGTCCTCTTTCGGGGACGATACGGTCTATCTGGAAAAGTTCGTCGAAGAGCCGCATCACATCGAGTTCCAGATATTGGGAGACAACCACGGGAATGTCATCCACCTGTTCGACCGCGAATGCTCCGTGCAGCGGCGTAACCAGAAGATTGTCGAAGAGAGCCCGTCGCCCTTCCTGACGCCGGAACTGCGCAAAGAGATGGGCGAGAAGGCAGTAGCCGCTGCCAAGGCGGTCAATTATTCCGGAGCCGGGACCATCGAGTTCTTGGTGGACAAGCACCGCCATTTCTATTTCTTGGAGATGAACACGCGCCTGCAGGTGGAGCACCCGATTACGGAAGAGGTCGTAGGCGTGGACTTGGTCAAGGAGCAAATCCGCATCGCGAATGATGAGGTGCTGCACCTGAAGCAGGAGGAGCTGTTCCAGCGCGGACATGCCATCGAATGCCGCATCTGCGCCGAAGATACGGAGAACAACTTCATGCCTTCGCCCGGAATCATCAAGCAGCTGACGGAACCGAACGGCATCGGCGTGCGCATCGACAGCTATGTCTATGAAGGGTATGAGATTCCTATCTATTATGACCCGATGATTGGCAAGCTGATTGTATGGGCGACGACCCGCCAATATGCCATCGAGCGGATGCGCCGCGTGCTCTACGAATACAAAATCACCGGCTTGAAGACGAACATCAGTTACCTGAAGCGCATCATGCACATCCCGGATTTCGTACGGGGCGAATACTGCACCTCTTTCTTGGAAAAGAATGCGAAGATGCTGCGCCGCTCGAACGGTAACAACGAAGAGATAGAGAACATGGCGATTATCGCTGCCTACATCGACTACTTGATGAACTTAGAAGAGAACAAGAGCAACCAGCTGCCGGACAACCGTCCTATCAGCCGTTGGCGCGAGTTCGGCTTGCAAAAGGGAGTATTAAGAATATAACAGCAATGAAGAATGAAGAATTAAGAATGAAGAATCACCGGATATCGATTCTCTCGCTTAATTCTTCATTCTTCATTCCTAATTCTTCATTAAAAAATTATGGAAATACATATAGGAGACCGGGTAGCGGACGTTACTCTGGTCAGCAAAGAGGGAAACAAAGTGCAATTCCTCATCGACGGGAAGCCATGCGACGTGGATATCGTGATGGCGGAGAATGGCAGCTGTTCGATTCTGCACGACGGCAATTCGTTCAATGCCGAACTGATTCGCAGTGAAGGCGGAAAGAGCTACGAGGTGAATATGTTTTACCGCTCGTATCATGTGGATATCGTCGATACGCAGGCGAAATATCTGCGCATGAAACATGGCGGGGAGGAGTTGCAGAACGATAAAATCGCGGCGCCGATGCCGGGCAAAGTCGTGAAGATTGCCGTCCAGAAGGGCGACCGGTTGGCTGCCGGTGACATCGCCATCGTGCTGGAGGCAATGAAAATGCAAAGCAATTACAAGGTGACAGCCGATTGCATCGTCAAGGAGGTATTGGTCAACGAGGGGGACGCAGTCAGCGCCAACCAAGTATTGATTACGTTGGATATTTTAAAGGAGGACAAATAAATGGAACGAGAAAAGATATACGAACAGTTCGAAGAGTTGGACAAGCAGGCTTCGTTGGGGGGCGGCGTAGATAAAATCGAGAAGCAACATGCCGCCGGGAAAAAGACCGCACGCGAACGCATCGAATTGCTCTTGGACAAAGGGACGTTCAACGAACTGGATAAATTCGTGAACCACCGCTGCACGAACTTCGGTATGGAGAAGAAGCAAATCGCGGGCGACGGCATGGTCACCGGATATGGGAAGATTGACGGCAGACTGGTGTTTGTTTACGCCTACGATTTCACGGCGCACGGCGGCTCGCTCAGCGAGACGAACGCTGCCAAAATCGTCAAGGTGCAGCAGCTGGCACTGAAGAACGGCGCTCCGGTCATTGCGCTGAACGACTCGGGCGGAGCGCGTATCCAAGAGGGCGTGAACAGTTTGGCAGGATATGCCGCTATCTTCTATCAGAACACGATTGCGTCGGGCGTCGTGCCGCAAATCTCTGCCATATTGGGACCTTGCGCGGGGGGCGCATGCTACTCCCCTGCCCTGACCGACTTTATCTTCATGGTAAAAGAGCAGAGCCACATGTTCATCACCGGTCCGGATGTGGTCAAGACCGTGACCAACGAAGAGGTCGGCAAAGAGGAACTGGGCGGCGCTTATACCCACAGCAGCAAGAGCGGCGTAGCGCACTTCATGTGCAACAACGAGGATGAGACCCTGATGAGCATCCGCGAATTGCTGAGTTTCTTGCCATCCAACAACATGGAGGATGCCCCGATGGTCCCCTGCACGGATGATATCCGCCGGCAAGTGGAGTCGTTGCAGACCGTCATCCCGGAAGAGCCGACCATGCCGTATGACATTAAGGACATCATCGAGCCGGTGCTGGACAACCAGTATTTCTTCGAGGTCATGCCGCATTTCGCCAAGAACGTGGTGGTCGGATTCGGTCGGCTGAATGGCAGGTCGGTCGGTATCGTAGCCAACCAGCCCGCATTTTTGGCAGGGGTGCTGGACATCGATGCCAGCGACAAGGCGGCGCGTTTCATCCGCTTCTGCGATTGCTTCAACATTCCGCTGATTACCTTCGAGGACGTGCCTGGATTCCTGCCCGGAACGATGCAGGAGCACAACGGCATCATCCGGCATGGCGCGAAAATCGTCTATGCTTATGCGGAGGCGACGGTTCCGAAGGTAACGCTCATCACCCGCAAAGCCTACGGCGGCGCATATATCGTCATGTCGAGCAAACCGACCGGCGCCGACGTCAATCTGGCCTACCCGCAGGCGGAAATCGCCGTAATGGGCGCGGAAGGAGCAGTCAATATCCTCTACCGCAAAGCGTCGCAGGAGGAGAAGATGGAAATCATCAAGGAATATGAGCAAAAGTTCTCGAATCCTTACCGGGCGGCGGAACGCGGACTGATAGACGAGGTGATTATGCCGCGCGACACGCGCTACAAACTGATTCAGGCGCTGGAGATGTGCCATAACAAAAACCAGAGCAATCCGCCGAAAAAGCATGGCAATATGCCGCTCTGACCTGAAACGGCAGGAGACAAGAAAAGCCCTACGCTGAGTTGCCCGCTCGTCCGGGCAGCTTGGCGGAGGCCTACGAAATGCTCCCTACTACTCTAGGCAAGGCTGCGGAGACCTACGAAACACTCCCTAGAACTCTAGGCAGGGTTGCGTAACCCTACGAAATGCTCCCTAGAACTCTAGGCAGGGTTGCGGAGACCTACGAAACGCTCCCTAGAACTCTAGGCAGGGTTGCGTAACCCTACGAAATGCTCCCTAGAACTCTAGGCGGGTTGCGGAGACCTACGAAATGCTCCCTAGAACTCTAGGCAAGGCTGCGGAGACCTACGAAACACTCCCTAGAACTCTAGGCAGGGTTGCGGAGACCTACGAAATGCTCCCTACTACTCTAGGCGGGTTTTCGTAACCCTGCGAAATGCTCCCTAGAACTCTAGGCGGGTTTTCGTAACCCTACGAAATGCTCCCTAGAACTCTAGGCGGGTTTTCGGAGACCTACGAAATGCTCCCTACTACTCTAGCCGGCTCAGCGTAACTCTATGATATGCCCCTTTATTCCGCATTGAGATAAAACAATGGCAACGAAGATGGAAATTTGTGCGCCACGCGTTGCTATTTGTCATTTGAATCCGTATATTTGCACGAATTTAAAACAAAATAGATATGGAAACATTAAATTGGTCAGAATTAGGATTCGGTTACATCAAAACCGATTACAATATCCGATGCTATTACCGCGACGGTAAGTGGGGCGAACTGGAAGTTTGCTCGTCTGAAATCTTAAACATCCACATGGCGGCTACCTGCCTGCACTACGGACAGGAATCGTTCGAAGGCCTGAAAGCCTTCCGCGGAAAAGATGGCAAAATCCGTGTCTTCCGCATGGACGAGAATGGCAAGCGCATGCAATCCTCCAGCCGAGGCATCAAAATGGCGGAACTGCCGGTCGAGATGTTTGAAGAGGCGGTGCGCAAGGTGGTCAAACTGAACGAACGCTTCGTACCGCCTTACGAAAGCGGTGCAGCCCTCTACATCCGCCCCTTAATGCTGGGTCTGGGTGCGCAAGTGGGCGTAAAACCTGCCCCGGAATATATGTTCGTCGTATTCGTTACGCCGGTAGGACCCTATTTCAAAGGCGGATTCCAACCCTCCAAGGTGTGCATCATGCGCGAATATGACCGTGCAGCTCCATTCGGAACAGGAACCATCAAAGTCGGCGGAAACTATGCAGCCAGCTTGGTAGCCGGCGAAATCGCCCACTCCAAAGGGTATGCCGCCGTCCTCTATCTGGACCCGAAAGAGAAGAAATATCTGGACGAATGCGGACCGGCGAACTTCTTCGGCATCCGCGGAAACAGCTACATCACGCCGAAGTCCCACTCCATCCTGCCCTCTATCACGAACAAGAGCCTGCAGCAGTTGGCAGCCGACATGGGACTGACCGTCGAATGCCGTCCAGTTCCTTATGAAGAGATTGCTACCTTCGACGAGGCAGCCGAATGCGGAACAGCAGCCGTCATTGCCCCGATTTCCCAAATCGACGACTTGGACGAAGACAAATCCTACGTCATCGCCAAAGATGGCAAGCCGGGACCTATCTGCGAAAAGCTGTACCACAAACTGCGGGCTATCCAGTATGGCGACGAACCGGATGTATATGGCTGGGTAAGCATTATCGACTGACCGGAAAAGAAAAGACGATAGCCATCCCGCGTGTTTCCTCAACGAGTACGCGGGATTTTTTTATCGTCATGCAACAAAAGCTCCCTTTGGTTGTTATTTATATGCAAACTAATCGAAAACGATATGAAACGATTCAACAGCACTATCTTGCGGGGCATATTCGCCGTCCTCTTGGGAATTGTCCTGATATTATGGCCCGAAGCAGCCATTATCTATATCATTATGGTGATAGGCGCCGGCTTTTTATTGCCGGGCGTATTCTCGATTGTCAGTTATTTGATGCGGAATAAAGAGGACGAAACGGTCTCTCCGATGTTTCCCTTGGATGGACTGGGCAGCCTGTTACTGGGCGCATGGCTTTTGGCTATGCCGGAGTTCTTCGTCGATATTCTGATGTATATTTTAGGCGCGATTCTGTTGATTGCCGGACTGCAGCAGATTATTACCCTCGTGGCTGCGCGGAAATGGAAACGGGTGACGGTGGGATACTATGTGCTTCCGTCGCTGATTTTTCTGGTCGGGCTGCTGATTCTGATTTATCCGATGCGGGTAATTGCGAACACCTTGGTGATATTCGGCGTCAGCATCCTCTTTTATGGAGCCAACGAATTAATCAATTGGTATAAGTTCCGCAAGCGCGATTACATCCAATTGGATTAATCCGAAAAGCGAAGCCCCCGCATCACGAGGACTTGCGATACTCCATCGGGGACATCCCCATGTGTTTTTTGAAGAATTTGCCGAAAGTGGATTGGTCGGAGAAATGCAAGGCATCGGCCACCTGCTGTACCGTCGATTGCGGAGTCTTCAGCAGAATCTTCGCCTCTTGCATCAACGCTTCATCAATCCATTTATTGGCAGACTTACCGGTCTGCTCTTTAAGGATGAGTGAAAGGTATTGCGGCGTAATAAACAACTTATCGGCATAGAACGACACGACATGCTCCTCCTTGCAATGCGTAAACAACAGCTTCAGAAAAGCATCGAGCAGCTCCTCTTTCCGGGTAAGCATCGGAGGAGCGGAATACTCTTTCCGGTCATAAAAGATATTCCCGATTTCAAGGAAGAAGCTCCGCATGGCATTCTGCAATACCAACCGGTGCAAATTATGCGAACGCAGGCGGATTTTATTCCGCAATATAAGCAGTTCATTATCCAAGGTCTGCATCTCCTCCGGCTTCAATTGCGCACAAGGATTCTTGCGGATATTCATATAATGGACCATTGACGAGGACTGCTCTTGCAGCGATGCCTGCTCCAAAAAGGAGCGGGACGTCACCAATATCCGTGCTTTGAAATCCGAACTGAACGTATTCAACTGCACCACATGCGTCGGCATAATCGTCACCATAGTCCCTGCAGTCACCACATAAGGTTTATAATCGATACTAATTTCCAATGCCCCTTTCAACAACAACACAATTTGCAACGCATTCATGCGCACGCTTTCCGTCGTAAAAACCGAATGACAATCCATTTCAGCCACCATCAAATCGCTCTGGAAACTATCCTTCGACTGCATGTGCGCATTCAAATCATCAAATTCTATAACAGGTAATTCTATCATAACATTCTTTTTATTTGGCGCAAACTTAATAAAAAAACTATGGATAAACGAATAAATCCGCACGAAGTTTGAACAGACTCGGCTTATTCCGCTCCATCTCGAAGAATCGTTATCCCGTCAGGAGCCTCGATATTCGAACGGATACTCCCATCGGATTGCTTTTCGTGGAACAACTTTATCACACCATGCGGAGTCGGAAAAGTCCCCTCTACCCAATCCAAATCACCTAAATGAGGCGCTATACGGACCACTTTCATCCCCGGCTCCACGACCTGTACGCCCAAGACATATTCGCTCAGCCACGAAGTCGGACCCGAAGCCCATCCATGGCAAAGGCTATGCCGGAATCCCTTATAGCAATAGGCGCCGAAATCACCGTGAATATCTTTCTTCCCTTTCGGAACCAAATCATCGATAGGAGCCGCATTGGGAAGCCAATCCAAATCAAAATCCTCCCAAAAGGTAGTTGCCCCCATATCCAGCATTCCTCCCCAATAACTGCGAATGATATCCAATGCACTCTGATAATTACCCGCCAAAGCCAGCGAACGCAACATATAATACCCATAAAACGTCGAGAATCCATGTCCGCCACCCACCGAGAGATACTCCTTATCTGCCGTTTGCGGCTCCATTAATCCCGCCCAAGCCAACAATGCGGCAGCCTGTTTCATTCCCGGCTCAGTCGGAGCCTTATCTAAATCCAGAAAAGGCTGCACAACTTTCGGAGCTGCTTCCCGCAAACGAATCTCTGTTTGCTTGCAAGTAACCGCCAACTCAGGTTCCCCCAACAACGAACATAACTCCTGACCGGCTATCATTGCCCGCACCATAAGCGCGTGCAGTCCTACATCGATAGCCTCCGGATTCGCATTCGATGGCCAATCAAGAAAACGTGTCCCGTCAAGATGTTCATAGCCCTCGGCATCTACCTTCGAGATAAGCAACCGCAATAATCCTGTCAGATAAGGACGCTGAGCCTCCAAATATTCCCGATTCCCTTGATAACGATACCAATCCTGCTGGATAAGCAACCACCAGATAGAATAGGAACTGATTCCATTCATCCAATTGGGAAGCGGCGTGATATCCCTCGACAAATCCAGACTCTTCGGAACGATAGGATTATACCCAAATACTGTATTTACAGTCATTACCTCCGGGTGCAAATCGCCTATCCAAACCAACCGGTCACGCTTTATTCCCTCCAACAAATATTCCTGCATATTCAGATGAACCGTATATGCACCAGTTTGCCAGATACGGTTCAAACGTTCATCGTTGCTCTTAAAAGAACCTCGGTAAGGAATATCCTGATAAACGGAGATAGCACGTATCTCTTTCAATTGCAATTCCACTGAATCATCCGGCAAATCTATCCGGATAAAGCGAAAGCCCGAATTCCCCACCTCCGATACTCCCAACCAAGGCAATTGGTGATAAAAGTCGCGCATGGCATGGTCGTTGGTTGCTCCATTCTTCCCATCTATCTCACACATGGCTTCGCTCGCCGACTCTCCGAAGCGGATACGAACCCGAACCGGTTCATGGCTTGCCGGCATTCCTGTAACGAACTGCAATCCGCCCTGAATCTCTTTTCCGAAATCCAACAGCAAAGCCGGATGCGCTTCGTCGGTACTTCGCATCAAGCAAATACGGCTATTCGACAAATCAGCCTGTCCGTTTCCCTCACCCAACAAGTACTGCGCATGTTGAATCTGTGCACTATCCTGCATCCAAACAATACGTTTTGGCGAAAGATACTCCCTCACCCGGATATCTCGTTGCTGTGCCAAGAGCGGCAAGAGACAAAATGATACGAACAACGTCAACCAACCTTTTCTCATAATCTGCATCAGGTTAAAGTCCGAATGCCGGAACCAAATCATTCAATTGCTGCTGTGTCATACCTTCCGGTTCTTCTCCGGAAGCTAAACGGGCACTAAAATAAATTTGCGCCGATTTGCTCAGCGTATCAATCGCATCGAAACATTCTATGATGTCCTCACCGACGGCTAAAATTCCATGTTTTTCCCAAAAAACCACATCATGTCGTTCCAATTGTCGGATAGTTGCATGAGCTAATTCGACTGTTCCCGGAATTTCATACGGAACAATGCCTATCCCTTTCGGCACAATAATACGACATTCCGGAATCATACTCCATAACAAATGCGTAAGCACATCCGAATCCAAAAAGCGGCGGCAATGCGTCATACCAATTAAATCGGTCGGATGGGTATGCAGGACCACCCGATTATCCCGTCCTTGAGCACGCAGATAATTATGCATCATTAAATGGGATGGCAGTTCCGAAGTCGGCAAAATAGGTTGCTCGGCTATCAGTTCATAACTCGAACCATCAGCAGACACGCGAATCAACGCTCCATTTTCGAACGGAGCTTGTGCCACATAACGCATCCGTTTGCCGGTTCCTGTCACGTAAAACACGTGGCCTGAAAGCGCAGTCATTCTTTCCGGCAACGGCTTAGCCGGAGTCAATGCCGGTAATGACCGCTCTTCATCGGATAGTAACGACGTGACATTTACAGAAATGTTCCCTCCGTTACGCTCCGCCCAACCTTTCGTCCATAAATAACCTGCGACTTCAGCGATACGCCCTATTTCAGCCATCAATGCTTCATTGTCTCTTATCTGTTTCATTGTATTATCTGTTTTGCTTCTTCCTCTATTTCCCTGTATCCAACAAAATACAAATTTATACGCGTTTACTCGTTACTTCTGCTTCATACTTTTCAATATCCGCTATATAGCTTTCTCCTACCGGAACTCCGTTTCTTAAACAGAACATATCCCAAACAGCATTCCATGGCAAACTCTTTAATTCTTCTTGTAACGCCAGACGCTGGAAAAACTGCCCATTATTTTCATATATCAATAATCTATCCGTAGGCTCAAGCAACGCCTGAAGCAACGCTTTCTGCGTCGCCCGAATCCCTATGACATAAGCCCCAATTCGATTAATCGTTGCATCAAAATAGTCTAATCCGATATGCACACGCTCCAACGCATCGCAGCGGACCAATTCCCGCGACAAATCCAGAAGTTCATCGTTCAGGATAACCACATGGTCACTATCCCAACGAATCGGACGACTCACATGCAACATAATCTCCGGCGTAAAGAGCAGCAAAGAGGAAATCTTGTCGGCAATGCTCTCCGTCAAATGGAAATGTCCCGTATCCAGCGTAACAATCTTCTGCTTCTTCGCGCCATAACCTAAATAAAAATCATAAGAGCCGACCGTATAGCTTTCCAATCCGATACCGAAAAGTTTCGCCTCTATGCAGTCTTTCATGTTTTCATACCTTCTTTTGAAAATTTCGTCCAACGAATTTTCTAAAATCTGCCGATATTTCAGACGGCTCGCCGGGACTTCTTTGCTGCCGTCATGAATCCAAAGGTTCATCATGCAGGGAGACTCCTGAAACTTACCCATCTCTTCACTTATCCAACGGCAACGTTTCGTATGTTCAATCCAGAATCCACGAATCGAATCGTCCGGATTGGCTAACGTCAAATTCCCGCTTTTCGGATGAGAGAACGAAGTGCTATTGAAATCCAGTTTCATTTCATGTTCTTTCGCCCATTCCATCCAACTTCGGAAATGCTCCGGCTCAATCTGGTCACGGTCTACGTTTTTTCCTTCAAAATCTCCATAAGTTGCATGAAGGCTGAAACGATGTTTCCCCGGAATCAGGGAGGTTACTTTCAATGCATCCGCACGGACCTCGTCTATCGTACGGGCACGTCCCGGATAATTGCCGGTCACTTGAATTCCTCCGGTCAATGAACAATTCCGGCTTTCGAAGCCTGCCACATCGTCCGTCTGCCAGCAGTGCAAAGACAACGCGATGCGCTGCAATTTTTCCATTGCTTTCTCCGTATCTACTCCCCAGTTCGCATAACGTTCTTTGGCTAATTCATACGCAGCGAGTATATTCCTTTCGGTTATCATGATTATAATTTATTTAGAGGTTAAACTTAAAAAGCGCTGATAAGCCTGCTCCAACTCTTCCGAAGAGCAAGAAGATTTCGGCAAAAAAGTTTTGGGGGAAATGCTCTCCAGAATCAGACGTCGCATTTCCCAGCGATTATTCACCAACCCTGCCGCGCGAGTCTGAATCAATCCGTTTCCGATGGCGGTCGCTTCCGATGGACCGGCTATTACCGGCATTTGGATGACATCTGCAATCAGTTGATTCAAAAAATCATTCTTCGCGCCTCCGCCTATGATATGCAACCGTTCGATTGGGAACGGGGCCATCTGCTTCAATCGGTTCAGTACTTTCCGATAGCTGAACGCCAAGCTTTCGAAAATGCAACGGACAAATTGCCCGATATTCTCCGGTCCGGGCTGGTTCGTCTGCCCGCAATACCGGCGAATCGCCTCCTGCATAGTTGTAGGATTCGCAAAGCAACTATCGTCCGGATTCACGAACGAGCGGTAGGCTTCCTCCTGTTCCATCAAACCAATGAGGTCGGCATACGAAAAAACGGCTCCATCCTGTTCCCATTCCTCTTTGCAACGTTCCAGCAGCCACATTCCCGTTATATTCTTCAAGAACCGGGTCGTGCCGTCGATTCCTCCCTCGTTCGTGAAGTTTTCACGATAAGATTCATCAGAAATTATCGGACTCTCCGTCTCGATGCCCATCAAACTCCATGTTCCGCTGCTCAGATAAGCAAACCGGGCATCCGTTGTCGGGACGGCAGCTACCGCCGAGGCGGTGTCATGCCCGGCGACCGCAATCACCTTCACCTTGCCGACGCCGGTCTCCCGTGCCAAATTATCGGTCAGCCTTCCGACAATCGTTCCGGGAAAGACCATCCGAGCGAAGCAACTTGCCGGGATGTCCACCGCATCCAGCAAATCCCGGTCCATCTCTTTCGAATGAGGGTTCAGCAACTGGGAAGTCGAAGCATCCGTATATTCGCACACGCAATTTCCTGTCAGCATATAGGAAATCAAGTCCGGCATGAACAAAATCGTTGTCGCTTGCTTCAATGGCGCGTAATTCTCCCGTTTTTCCTGATACAATTGGAAGAGGCTGTTGAAATTCATGATTTGGATGCCGGTCCTCCGGTACACTTCCCGGCGGGACATCTTTTCCTCGAAGAAAATCTCCGGCGTCCCGGCGGTGAAGGAATCGCGGTATGCACGCGGCAAGCCCAGAATGGTTCCGTCCGCTCCCAACAGTCCGAAATCGACGCCCCACGTATCGACACCCACCGAAGTGAGCTTTATCCGTTCCCTTCCGCAAATCGACAGCGCCTGCTTCAGTTCATTATATATATGGTATAAATTCCAGTAATAACGGCCATGCAATTCCATCATCCGATTGGGGAAGCGGTGGATTTCCCGCATTTCAAAGTGCCCTTCACGGAATGAGATGAGCAACACGCGGCCGCTGGATGCCCCGATGTCGAATGCCAAAAAGTTGTTTGCTTCCATAATATATCGAACGGGTTAAAGATTTTTCCTATTTTTGAGCAAAAATATCCGATAAGTCGGAGAAATCTATTTGCATATTGATTTTAAACCTTTCAATTCTGATACAAAAAATGGGGAATATACAATGTCGAGAACAAATGCATTACCTGACCTACAGTCCGAACGACGAAGACTGGGGAGCGGTCATCACAACGGCTGGATTCCAGTTCATCCCGTCCGGTGCGCCCTATCCGCTGTCGAAACATCCGAAAGATTATAACTTCCAGAAACAAAACGGCCGCGTATTGAACGAATTCCAGTTCGTTTACCTTACCCGAGGGCACGGAGAGTTCGCCTCCGCCCATTGCAAACCAACCACCGTCAAAGCCGGCGACCTCCTCATCCTGTTTCCCGGAGAATGGCACAATTACCGTCCGGACCCGGAAAGCGGATGGGACGAATACTGGGTCGGATTCCGCGGCGTCTATTTCGAGCGATTGCACAGCAAAGGGTTCTTCGCCTTGGAGAATCCGGTCCTTCCTATCGGGATTAGCCATTCGCTTATCGGGCTGTATGAAGATTTGCTCCGTACAGCGAACGACGAGCGCGCGGGCTACCAAATCATGCTCGCCGGAATCCTCCAGCACATGACGAGCACCATTATTTTCAAGCACAGGAACCAGCCCTTCTGCAATCCGGGCATTATCGAGAAGTTGGCCGAGGCACGCCGGCTGATGCGGGCAAACATCGAAGAACCGACCTCTCCCGAAGCCATAGCCGCCCAATTGGGCGTCGGATATTCGCTGTTCCGCAAGACGTTCAAGGATTATACGGGCGTTTCTCCGGCGCAATACCAGATACAATTGCGATTGATACGTGCGAAAGAGTTGCTCACGCAGACGGCGCTCAATATTTCGGAGATTGCCTATCAGCTCCACTTCCAGAATGCGGGGCAATTCGCTACCTTCTTCAAAAAGCGCGAGGGCTTGACGCCTTCGGAGTATCGCAACCGGCAACCCTGAAATCCATCCTGCCATGCAGAAAAAAAGCGTTCATATCGGGATGGCGGTCGGCTGCGTGCTGCTATTGCTCATCGGCGGGCTGAGGTTATGGGTTCCGCGTCCGTTGTTCAATGCCCCCTGTTCGACCCTGCTGTATGCGACTGTCGATTCGTCCGACGTCCTGCTGGGCGCCCGGATTGCTGCCGACGGACAGTGGCGCTTCCCGGAGGCAGCGGAGGTCCCGGAGAAATTTGCCTGCTGTATCCAACAGTATGAAGACAAACGCTTCCGACAGCATCCCGGCGTGGATGTGGCGGCGTTGCTGCGTGCGGCGTGGTGGAATCTTCGGGAGGGGCGCGTCGTCAGCGGCGGAAGCACCCTCACGATGCAGGTGGCACGCATGGCACGGAAAAATCCTCCGCGTACCATAGGGCAGAAGTTCGTCGAGCTTGTATGGGCGCTCTACTTGGATGCGGTTTACAGTAAAGAGGAAATCCTCCGGATGTATGCGTCGCATGCGCCCTTCGGCGGAAATGTAGTCGGCATCGAAGCGGCGGCGTGGCGGTATTTCGGCAGGGACGCCGCCTCGTTGTCGTGGGCGGAACAGGCGACGTTGGCGGTGCTGCCCAATTCGCCGGCATTGATTCATCCGGGGCGGAACCGTTCGCGCCTGAAAGAGAAACGCGACCGGTTGCTGCGGTCGCTCTGCGACGACGGGGTCATCGACCCAATCACCTACGAGCTCTCCTGCTTGGAGCCGTTGCCCGAAAAACCATTGCCGCTTCCTCAACTCGCGCCTCATTTATTAGACCGTATGGCGAAGAACCGGCAGGGCGAACGAATCCGCACGACCGTCCGTCCGCAACTCCAACAGCAGGTGCAGGGCATCGTCAATCGCTATGCCGCCGACTACCGCTCGAATTATTTATACAATAGTGCCGCGTTGGTGGCCGACATCGAGACCGGCGAGGTGCTTGCTTACGTCGGGAATGTCACCGGCGACGAGAGCGAGGACAAAGGGTATCAAGTTGACCTGATTACCGCGCCGCGGAGCACCGGCAGCCTCTTGAAGCCCTTCCTTTATGCCGGGATGCTGAACGACGGGACACTGCTGCCCGGCACGCTCGTCGCCGATGTTCCGTTGAACATCAACGGCTTCACCCCCCAGAATTTCAACAAAACATACTATGGCGCCGTGCCCGCCCGGACAGCCATAGAGCGTTCGCTCAATGTGCCGCTCGTCCGGATGCTGGGTCAATACAACACCGGGCGATTCATGGTTCTCCTTAAAAAATTGGGGATGACGACGCTCCGTTTCAGCGAGGAGCACTATGGGGCATCCCTTATTCTCGGCGGAGCCGAAGGAACGCTGTGGGACCTTGCGGGAATGTACGCTTCACTCGCCCGCCAAATGAAGCACTACCGATTGTACAACGGACGCTACGACCCCTCGGACATCCGGCCCTTGCGCCTGACCTCTTTTAGTCGCCCCGACCCGATTCGCTCGGTCGCCGACCCGCGGCTCAGTGACCGCGGCACGCTCTCCCATGCGGCGGTCTGGTTCATGCTCGATGCCATGTCGGGACTCAACCGCCCGGAGGAGGAGGCGGACTGGCAGCAATTCGCCTCGATGAAGCGCGTGGCGTGGAAGACGGGGACGAGTTACGGCGGCCGCGATGCGTGGGCTATCGGCGTTACGCCCCGTTATGTGGTCGGCGTGTGGGTCGGCAATGCCTCCGGCGAGGGGCGTGCGGGACTGACCGGCGTAGGGTACGCCGCGCCGGTGCTGTTCGATATCTTCTCGCTTTTGCCCGACACGCCGTGGTTTGACATGCCCTACGATGAATTGGAGCTTGCTTCGGTCTGCCGGCAAAGCGGACACAAGGCTTCGGCGGTCTGTCCCGACCGGGACACGCTCTATATCCCCCGCGCAGGGCTGAACTCGCCGGTGTGCCCCTACCATCGGCTGATTCACCTCTCGCCCGACGGCGCCTATCGCGTCAACAGCAGTTGCGAGTCAGTCCGCCGGATGGTGCGCCGCACGTGGTTCGTGTTGCCCCCGGCGCAAGCCTATTATTATAAAAACTACCATCTCGACTACGCTCCCCTTCCGCCCATGAAGCCGGGATGCGACGAAGAGGCATCGCCGCAGATGGCGATTATTTATCCCGAACATCTCGCCGTGCTTTATCTCCCGAAGGGATTTTCGGGCAGACAGGAGCGTGTCGTCATGCGGGCGACCCACATTCGCCCCGACGCGACGGTGTACTGGCATCTGGACGATGTTTATTTAGGGGAAACGCATCGGATTCATCAAATGGCAACGGAAATCGGCGCAGGAAACCATCGCCTCACGCTGGTGGACGACGAAGGCAACCGCCGCAGCATCCTCTTCGAAGTGCGGGAATAAAAACTGCCCGCAATCCTCTCCTCCCGACGGGAGCGACTAATTTCCCGACGGAAAAAATCTCCTCCCGACGGGAGCAACCAATTTCCGAACGGAAAAAACCTCCTCCCGGCGGGAGCAACTGATTTCTTAACGGAAATTTACTCCTCCCAACGGGAGCGTTAATTTTCCTGAAGGAAATTTGCTCCTCCCGACGGGAGCAACTAATTTCTGAGCGGAAAAAACCTCCTCCCAACGGGAGCGACTGATTTCTGAGCAGAAAAGAGTCAGATTTTTCCAGAGGAAAGAGAAAAGCGGCGAAGCCGCGACACCATGCTTAACTGCGGGTGAGCGAAGCGAACCTGCAGCACCGAACCCATAAAAACACGGCCTCGAAGAGGTCGAATCACCTCATTGGACCTCTTCGAGGCCCAAAACATACACCGGCAGCCTACCGAAGGCTCGCGCTGCTCGCCAACGGTTAAGCATCGTTCGACGGCTCCGCCGCCGACCATTTTCCCACAAGAATAAACCTCCTCCCGATGGGAGCAACCAATTTCCGGACGGAAAAAACCTCCTCCCGACGGGAGCAACCGATTTCCGAACGGAAAAGAGTCAGATTTTTCCAGAGGAAAGAGAAAAGCGGCGAAGCCGCGACAACGTGCTTAACTGCGGGTGAGCGAAGCGAACCTGCAGCACGGAACACGAAAAAGGACGGCCTCGAAGAGGTCGAATCACCTCATTGGACCTCTTCGAGGCCCAAAACATACACCGGCAGCCTACCGCAGGCTCGCGCTGCTCGCCA
>CASEMX010000009.1 GCA_949289155.1 uncultured Parabacteroides sp. | reverse complement strand
TCCGGGAAGGCTCATGCTTAAATGTACACGACAACGCTTGAATAGATTCAGATAACTTTCATTCATCAAACGCGCATTGGATATAAGAACAATCTCGTTGTCTATTCCCCTCTTCAAACCTTCTTCCCGAATATATTCTACTAATTCAGGCATACCGTCTTTTAACAAAGCTTCTCCACCCGAAATGGAAAAACTTCTTACGCCTTCCGCATATAATCGATCTACCACCTCTTTCCATTCTTGCAAATTCAATTCTCTTTGTTTAAGATAAGTGGAATTGGGAACATACCAAGGGCACGAACAGAACAAGCAATGATGATTGCATTGATAGGTCAGCTCCAATACGGCGGACGAAGGCAATCGTATGAAAGAATCTCTCATATCTTTATTCCCAGCATTTCTTCTATTATATCTTTCTGTTCAGATACATATTTTAATTCATCTCTGTCTCCATAGTAGGCATTCTCTGAACGCAAAAAAGATAAGACAACTTTATAAACCCATGAACAATTTGCTACTGCAACATGATAAGTTTCCATTCCCCTGAAACGGAAATAGAAAAGTGTATCCACATCGAGCGGATGCCGTCCACTGCTCCCGCTACAAACAGAACATACTCGCTCCGTCTTTACATCATATCCCAACTGTTTCATTTCTTCTACCAATGAAGTAATTTTATTCAATTCGTCGCGAGAATCATAATCTAACTCTTTTATTATTCTACCACATCGCGGACAAGAAAATGTGTAAGTTATATCTGGAGCTGCAGGACAGTAACACATTGCTCCCATAAGTCTTTGCTCTCGTGGTAAAACTTCTTCTTCAGCCATCGCTTTTAGACGTTGAATCAGTTCTTCACGTTCCGCATTAGGCACACTTTTCTCCTCTTGTTCGTAAATAACCTTTTGAGTAGCCAACCAATCACTCGTCTTTTCTTCCGGTAAAGTACGTTGTTCCTCTGCCCAATGGTAATATTTTTCTCTATCCCCTATCGGTTTTCCTAATTCTGCAGAATCTATAAACATCTTCTTCCCTTCCTCTTCATCGTTCAAAATCTGACATAATTTCTCCTTAAACTTTTCAATATATACTTTCATCTTACTTTTATATTTATTCATCTACTAAAAAGCAAATTATTATCTAATCTAATTTCCGAATCTCTTTTGTTTCTAAATCATAAAACCAATATTGTTTGTCCTTTTCTTTTTGAGCACAAAGTAACAATTGATTGCCAATAATAGAAAAGGATGATACGTTTTTATTGACTAAATTCTAATTTATGAAACTATCTCAAACACGACTTAATATAATCTTCTATTTCTTGGGCAGTAACAGCATATACAGGTGCAAGTTGTTCAAAATGAGCATCTCTTGTAAAACGATTACCATTGGTTAGATTACTTCTGCGCAACATTACCTCCATCTTCATAGCTCCAATGGCTTTCACATCTGCCAATCGAATATGGTTCAAGTAATCCACAGGTTTATCTACCGGAGAATATTTGGAACAGGCATAAAAGGAAAGTTTTACTCCAGCCACCACATACTCCACATGGTCTATATCCAAAATGTCTTTATGTTGGATTTCACCAACAGTGGCAAGTTCTTTCTCTATCTGATACCATGCCACTTCCATCTTTTCAACTTTGGAAGTACGCCATTTCATAAAGTCCAAGTCCTCGCTCTGGCGTGTGCCTATCTGTAAGGACAAGGCAGTACCACCCACCAAAAGATAGGGCTTGATGCAAGCCAATTTAGAAACTGCTTCAAAGATTTGTTGAGTGTGTGGTGCTAAACCTTTCATGCAAACATCTTATTAAGATGACGGGTAGCCATAGACTTTATATAAGCATCCGGTTTCTTTGCTTTGAAATAGTACCAAGCAAAGAAGCGATTCAATGTGTAGAGATATTCTTCCTGTGGAATGAGGTAATCCAGCCATACCTGCTTTATTTTCTTAAAAGGATAAATCAAAAAAAGCTGGTTAATTTCGTCCAAGTCAAGATGCAACAAAGTCTTTTCAATCAGCATATCATCGGGAATATCCTTGATTGACTCCTCATTGTACGACCAAAAGCAATGCTCCTGCTTTAGTTTCGCCAACAATTCTTGTTTGATTGCATCACTTGACATAGCACATTTTATTAGAATATCACAAAATTAGTGATTATTCCTGTTGAGAACAAATAAAAAGGTGGGAATGTTGCGCATATCTTATCATCAAATTTATCCTATCTTGACATATAGGAAAAAGTAAGTGCATCCACCTAAACAATAAGCTATTATCATTGCATAAGCTCACGTTGTTCCTCTGCCCAATGGTAATATCGTTCATTTACTACTTCAGATACTCCACTAATTATACGAATCGTATTCTTCTTATCGTCTTCATTATTCAAAAGCCGACGTAATTTCTCCTTAAACTTTTCAATATATACTTTCATCTTATTTTTTGTACTAGAGACTACGTTTTCGTTCGTCATTATACCATCCAGCCTCTATCAATCCTTTACCTTCAAAATAATAAAATGTTTTCGGGTTATTATATTCTACTAATCGCATATTGGCTATAGCCCACGCATCATGCGTTTTATAAAAGAAACCGCCTTGATAATAGGAGCCATCTTCTATAAGCATGGGTTCATCCGGCATTCGATCTGTCCAAATTATACGACCATCAGTATGCCAATCTGGTGGTGTTTCAAAATCAAACCCCGCATCTATAACGCACTCTGGGATATCTGGTCCTAACTCTCCACCACAAGGCCAACACATATCCCCAAAACGAATCAAAACACCATCATACCACAATCGAATACACAAACGCCAATGCTCCTTAAAAGCTTTGTACCCTCCTGGATACTTCTTAATAACATCGTCTACTCGATAGACGTTATTGTGAAATTCCAAACGTATTGCCATAATTGTTTATATTTTGATTGTTTATAACCACTTTGCCACACCACTGTGATGTGAACAAGTTTCGCACCGGCTTCCAATAAAGTTAATCTATATTCCAATAAGCTGAAGGAGCTCCATCAAAAATCGTATCTATATCATCATCGCTATATCCTTCTACATCTTGTGCCCACGAATCAGAATATCGTCCATAAGATGGAGAATCGTTTTGCGAATGAAAAATTTATTGTTGATCGTTATAGTTTGAATTGTATATTGGATCATATACTTCTAACCGTCTAATTTTTTTCTTACTTTTATCAAATCCTATATACCAACAATATCCATCAGGCGTAATATCGAAATATAAATCATTATCTGTATATTCTATGTTATAATCTTCTTGGAACCAATCTTCCCATGCTTTTATTGCAAAATCTTTTAAGATTTTAGAATTGAAATCGTACTCTTTGGTTAAAAATGCCCTTAACCTTATTATTCTATTGTTTATTTCCGACAAATCCAAATTTTCCATATTTCCATCTAATTTCAAGCAATAATATTGAAGATGGCACAATAAATGATATTCCAATAGACGAATAATATACATACAATCAGCATACATAGTATCTGGATAGTTGTTATTTAATTGTTGATCAAATTCTTTTACAAGATCTTTATATTCTCCATAGTCATCAAAGTTATCTATACCAATGAAAATTTCAACAACGCCTTCGCTGGGTATCTCTCTTACTTTTAACAAATCAGGATCATATATAGCATGAACTAATTGATATAAATGTTCAACAACAATAAATCTCGATTTAATGGGAGCCAAAATGAAAGAATGTGCAGCGCAAGATTTGGCTAAAAAGACAATAAAATTTCGTCCGATTTTCACGTCTTCGACATATTGAAATTCCTTGTTTGATAGAAGGGAAATATTAGCTTCTTCTACTGTTGTATAATCAAGACATTTGTAAAACATTTGACTTAACAATAGAAATTCTTTCCAATCGCAGAGGTTAGATTCAAATATTCCACGAAAATCATTATACATATGATATCCCCTTCGTGTAAATAGAAATTCAATAATCTGATCAATCGTTTGAGTATCTGCATTTGAGCTATTAACAATTGAATTTGCAAATTCCAAATAGAAATGCTTAGTTCTTTCTACTTTCTCTATGTCATCATCATCTAATAAATAAAAATTAGAATCAAACATTTTATATTCAATACTGAATAAAGGATTATCTATACGTTCTCCTTCTAAATTATATATATCATAAACTGATTCTGAATTGAAAGTAAGTATTTTCTCGCACTCGATTTTATTATCTTTTAGTGTAATATATTTATAACGTATAGGAGCTATTAGTTTACCCAAATTGGATATTACCCCCTTTAATAGCATATCACCATTGATATATCTATGTACTTCAAATAAATTCTCATTTTCATAGTGCCATGATACTCCGTGAATCCAAATATCAGATAATAATTTCTCTTGGTAATTAAACAACAATAAACCTCCTTCTGGGACGAAATTAATATATTCATCCGTTATTCCCCAGAAACAATCATCGAAAATAATCAAATCACGATACTTGAAATCAATAATAACTTTTCCGTGTTCATCAACGACTCCAAAACGTTCAAAATATTTTTCGCATTTAAAATATTTCCCATATTTTCCTATTGATTTATACTCTGGAGGAATTATTTCATTACCATTCACATCTATACAACCAGATTCTCGATCGAGTTCAAATATAGCATATCCTTCCCTATAAGAGAATATATTATCATATTTAGGAATAACTATATTTTCCCCTTTCATTGAAATCACTCCATATTTTTCATTCATACGTACAACTGCTTTGTCTTCATGAAAATCTTCTATGTAGTCAAACTGTGGTGCCAATATAACTTCTCCGTTTAATGAAATTATGCCCCAGCACCCATTTTCTTTAAAAAGAAGCACTCCATTTGAATATCTCAATTCATTATATTTTAACGGCAATACTTCATTATTATCTCTATTGATAAGTCCTTTTTTACCATTTAATTCTACAATTGAATAATTTCCTTCATGAACGAAAGGAAATCCCCAATCATATTTAATCGGTATTGGTATATATTTTTTACACTCTCCTTTTTTTCCCACTAACAAATGCAAATCGTTATTCAGAAATCCATACTGCCATCCATTCTTTAATTCAAAGAAGTCGTAAGCACTACTACGATTATCTTGAATACCTTTTCTTTCGACAAGATAATATCCAGGCAATGAATATTGAATATTTTTATATTTACCAAATAGATATTCTTTTCCTTTTTTGTCAATCAAACCATATCCCTCTTTTTTCTTAGCAATCCAATATTTATTAGGCACATTTTCGGTTTTAATTTCATTGGCTTTTACATATTCTTTCGCATAGGAATCCACTTTATTATCTTTTGCAGAATCCGGATATTTGGATATTTTTTCATATATAGCTTCTGTTAATGAATATCCATTTTGATCTAACAATTTGCAAAACATTCCTTTATATGCAATGAATACTTTCATTTGCCTATCAAACGTTATCGGATCTGTATAACAAGCTGAAGAAAAATATTCACATGGAATTATTTCCTCTCCATTTTTATTTAAGACACCGTACTTTCTATCTTTTGAAACTAATATAAACTCTTTGCATTCCAATTCTATCCATTTAATTGTATTGTATCTACAAGGTATTATTTCTTGTATGTTTGCATTAATTCGTCCTTGCAATCCATTCTTATAAACCATTGCAATTCCATTTGAATCAAAATCACCAACATAATCGTAAATAGTAGATTCTATTTTTATAATATTTCCTTTATACACTTTTACAAAACAGTTATCTTTATCTAATTTAACAACTGGGTATCTTTCATAATAAATGCTCAATAAATCTTCTTCAGGTGAATCGCAGATTATATTAGAATATTTTGTCTCTAATAAAATATTTCCATATCGATCAGCAAGTCCTAAACGAGATTTTTTAGAAACAACAAGATAGTCTTCATACTTTTTACTATTATAAAATGATTCTATTTTATCATATTCTGTTGGTAATATCACATTGCCAAACGAATCGGCAAGTCCTACATGAGATTCTTTTGAACTAAATCCTGCATAAAAGTTTTTTGAAATGAGAAAATAATTCATATATATCCCACCATAGAACGGCCTTATTTCATTATATTCAGTCGGTAATATTTCCTCCCCATTACAATTTATTAGTCCAAAATTGGAATCTAAATATTTTCTAAATATGGCAACTCCCATTTTATTAAATCTACTGATATAATAATAAATAGGAGGAATAATTTCAATTCCTAACATATTTATAACTCCCCACTTTTTAGTATTGTGTCTTTTTTCAAGTCTTTTAAACAATTTGCTTTCTTTCCCAGTACGTCTACATATTCTAGGGACTTTAACTTCATTTTTATCGTTTCTATTAAAGATAGAAACCCTTGCAAATCCGTTTTCAAAATCAAGTATGTCAGTATATTTAATAGCAGTTAGTAATTCTCCCTTATCATTAACTAATCCATATTTTTTATTAGTATTTTGCTCAATACTTTCTGCTATACAAACTTCTTCTAACTCATTTTCAAATATAGATATTTCTCCATATCCTATGTGAGTCAATAAATCGCCTTTTTTATTTACTAATTTATTATTATCAGTATTTTGCTCAATATTTTCTGTTATACAAACTTTTGCTAATCCATTTTCAAATTTGGATATTTCACTATATTCTATGGGAGTCAATAAATTGCCTTCTTTATTTACCAATCCATAACTATTATTTTTCATTACTTTATAAAGAGATTCTGTTACCTGTATCACTTCTTCATAATCCTTTAACCAATCCATAACGCTTGATTTTTCCGTCTTCCTCAGTCCCCCAAACATCAGACCCTTTTTAAAACTTCACATATTAGACAAAGGCATAAAATAAAAAAGCGTGGGAACTGTACTTGCCGCTCATCCCACGTTTCCAGGCCTTCGCATTGCCTACCGAGTAAGGATAAGCAACGAGAAAGCCCACGCTGTATTGTATGTCGTATGCGTTCATGCGCCCTAAAGACGCATGAAGCATAACTATACAACTCACACGGACATCTACCGTTGCCCTATCTTCTTGTACAATTCAAGTTTGCGAAGTTTGAGATGTAGAAGACAAGACATCTAAGTAAACGCCTTTTTACAATATGTCCGCCTCCTTTCCTTGGAGACGTTACAAAGGTAAGAGATTAAAAATCGAAATGCAATGAAAAAGGAAATTAATTTAATGGATTATATCAAAAAGGTATTGTCTATCATAACGGCTTCAAAATCGTGAAAAAATATTTAGGGAAAGTCTTTGAAACCCTGCTTCTGGAAGGGCCGAAAAACTACTTACTAAGTAGTCGCTTGTCTGCTTACTAAGCTGTCGCTCGTCTGCTTACTAAGTTGAGGGGGGCACTACTTAGTAAGCAGTTTTCGGGCTACTTACTAAGTAGTTTTTTCCCTGCTCATCGAGTAATTTCCGAACAGCTTGAGGAGCCATTTTCTGCCTGCTTGCCGGCATCTATCCGGACTCCGGATTAAGCAGAGCGGAAAAATCGTCGGGATGAGTAACAAAGGTCCTCCTCGACATCGGGCGGCTTAAAATACATTTTTTCTTAATTTTCGATTTTAAATTAGGTATTTAACTGATTAAAACTTACATTTGCGGCTCGAAAAAAACGAGATAAGCATAAAGATATGGACAAAGTAAGTTACGCATTGGGATTAAGCATCGGAAATAATTTCCAGAATACAGGCATTAAAGACTTGCAAATCGAAGACTTCGTAAAGGGATTGTCAGACGTATTGAATGATGAAAAGCCGGCAATTACCTACGACGAAGCAAAGCAGGTCATCAACGAATACTTCGTAAAATTGCAGAAAGAGAAATTGGAAATCAACAAGAAGGCAGGCGAAGAGTTCCTTTCTATCAACAAAGGAAGAGCCGGCGTAATAGAACTGCCCAGCGGATTGCAATATCAAGTGTTGAAACAAGGGGAAGGAGTGAAACCGACGGCTACCGACAAAGTAAAATGCCATTACCACGGAACGTTAATCAATGGTACGGTATTCGACAGTTCCGTTGAGCGCGGGCAGCCTGCCGTGTTCGGCGTAAATCAAGTAATTCCGGGTTGGGTAGAAGCTTTGCAGCTGATGCCGGTCGGCTCGAAATGGCGCTTGTTCATCCCGTCGCAGTTAGCTTACGGAGAACATGGGGCAGGCGAAATGATTGAACCGAACAGTACGTTGATATTCGATGTCGAACTGCTCGACATCGTGAAATAAGATGAGTATATAAGTAAACAAACAAAAGATAAAAGATGAAGAAAGTAAGTGTTTTAGCAGCAGCTGCGGCTGTTGCTTTAGGAATGACGGCGACTTCGTGCGGCGATTCCAAAACAAATGTTGGTTTGAAAAGTGATGTGGATAGCGTCAGCTACGCAATCGGTGTAAGCTTCGGTTCCGGACTTCACGACCAATTGAAAACATTACCGGGCGGTGAGGCAAACATCGACGCTTTGATTGCCGGATTCGTGACTTCTATCCAGGGAGATTCCACGAAAATGAGCGTAGAAAAGGCGCGCGATTATATGCAGACCTATTTCGTCCAAGCATCGGCAAAAGAGGCAAAAAAGAATAAGGAAGAGGGCGAAAAATTCTTGGCTGAAAATGGCAAGAACAAAGACGTGATAACAACTGAAAGCGGCTTGCAATATCAGGTCATCACTGAAGGAACGGGTGCAAAGCCGACGACGAAAGACCGCGTAAAAGTTCACTATACAGGAACACTGTTGGACGGAACAAAGTTCGACAGTTCTGTTGACCGTGGTGAGCCGGCTGTATTCGGTGTCAATCAGGTAATCAAGGGATGGACCGAAGGTTTGCAACTGATGCCGGTCGGCTCGAAATACATATTCTGGATTCCTTCTGATTTGGCATACGGCGACCGCGCCATGCCGGGCTCTCCTATCAAAGCTAATAGTGTTTTGAAGTTTGAAGTCGAGCTGTTGGAAATCGTAAAACAGTAAATCTTCCTCGATAAATATCGAAATAAGCAGGTAAAATATGTTGTAAAGCATATTTCATCTGCTTTTTCATTCTTCAGCAAGTTTTTTTCTTTCAGAATGTTTATGATTTCAATTTAAATATATATTTTTGATACGGAAAAATCATACGACGAAATATAAATCAAACATATATGGAAAAAATAGACAAGTTAGATCGTCAGATTCTAAACATTATTTCAAAAAATGCTCGTATCCCGTTCAAGGACGTAGCTGAAGAATGTGGTGTTTCTCGCGCAGCGATTCACCAACGTGTACAACGCATGATTGATATGAATGTTATTGTAGGTTCAGGCTACCATATCAATCCGAAGATTTTGGGTTACAACACGTGTACTTACATCGGTGTTAAGTTAGAAAGAGGCTCGATGTATAAGGATGTCGTGCCTGAGTTCGAGAAGATACCGGAAATCGTGGAATGCCACTTTACCACCGGTCCGTACACGATGTTGGTCAAATTATATGCCCGGGATAATGAGCATCTGATGGAGCTGCTGAACAACAAGATTCAGGAGATACCGGGCGTAGTAGCTACAGAAACATTAATCTCGTTGCGCCAAAGCGTAAAACGGGAAATCCCGATTTGCAAAATAATCGAAGAATAAATACGATTCCGGATTATGAACGAGGAGTTGCGAATACATACATTAATAATATATAGGTATCCGCAAGCCAAAGTTCGTAATCCGGAACTTATAATTCGTAATTCATAGACATGAAGCTGGGTCTATTACTGATTTGCCTATTGACCTTATTCCCTGCTTGGGGTCACGATACCGAATATTACCGCTTCCGTGTTTACCTAAAAGATAAAGGAGACAGCGGATTCACGCCAGAGAATGCCACGCCTTACCTTTCCCCAAAAGCGATTGAACGACGAGAGCGACAACATATCTCAATTACAGAATCAGACGTTCCTATCTCCGTAACTTACCTCGATTGCCTTCAGCAAACAGGTTGCCATATCGTTACGAAAAGCAAGTGGGCAAAAACAGTCGTTGTAGAGCATAAAGATAGTATAATAGCCAAGCAATTGATGCGGCTGCCGATGGTAGATTCCGTCAAATGGGTCTGGAAAGGTGTACATCTTCCACCCCCACAGCCGGAAGGCAATGAACCGATTCCGGTTTCCGGCGACCCACAAAAGGATTATTACGGTTATGCTGAGAAACAAATCAAAATGCTGAAAGGGGACAAGCTCCACAAAGCCGGTTTCAAAGGTGAAGGCATGACCGTTGCAGTTATCGACGCCGGATTCAAGCACGTGGACCGGTTGGAGGCATTTGCTCATACAGCTATTGTAGGAACCCGGAATATGGTTTATCCCGAGCATTCCGTATTTGTGGGCGACGACCACGGGACGAAAGTGCTTTCCTGCTTGGCTTCCAACCTGCCGAATCGTTTTGTCGGCACAGCTCCGGAAGCCTCCTACTGGCTTATCAAAAGTGAGGTTACCGACTCCGAATATCCCATCGAGGAGGACTTTTGGGCAGCGGCAATCGAATTTGCCGATAGCGTAGGCGTGGATATTATTACTTCATCGTTGGGATATTTCTCCTATGATATTCCGGAAATGAGTTATTCCCACGAGCAGTTGGACGGGAAAACAGCATTGATATCTAAGGTGGCATCGATGGCTGCCGAGAAAGGGATGCTGCTTTTTTCGAGTGCAGGGAACGAAGGGAACAGCGATTGGCAACAGATTACCGTTCCGGCGGATGCATCGTGTATCATTACCGTCGGCTCAGTTACCGCAAAGCGCAAACACAGTGAATTCAGCTCATTGGGATATACTGCGGACGGACGCATAAAGCCGGATGTCGTGGCGATGGGCACAAACAGCTATGTACTGGACCCGGATGGCGACATTTATCAGGCAAACGGGACCTCCTTCTCTACACCTATCCTTGCCGGACTGGGAACTTGCCTGTGGCAGGCGCTGCCGCAACTGACGGTAGGGGAAATTCAACAGCTTATCCGCCAGTATGCTTCTAAATACAAGCACCCGAACCGGGAACTGGGATACGGTATCCCGAATTTTTACAAATCATATAAGAAAGGACTGAAGTATGTTGACCGCCACAGATAAACAAACCTACTCGCTGTCGGAATTGACCGGAGAAATCCATGACGTATTGGACTCGGCTTTCCCGGAGACCTATTGGGTGCGTGCAGAAACCAGCGACGTGCACATCAACTCCGCTTCGGGGCATTGCTATTTAGAGTTTATCGAGAAGAATGCCCAAACGAACCAAATCATCGCCAAGGCACGCGGTGCTATATGGGCAAAAACCTTCCGGATGCTCCAGCCCTACTTCGAGATGGAGACAGGGCAACGCTTCATGTCGGGGCTGAAGGTGCTGGTGAAGGTATCGGTGGAGTTCCACGAGGTGTATGGACTCAGTTTGAACGTGGTGGATATCGACCCAACCTATACGCTGGGCGATTTGGTCCGGAAAAGGCAAGAGATTATCCGCCAGCTGCAGGCGGACGGGGTATTTACCTTGAACAAAGAGCTGCCCTTCCCGCGGCTGCCGCAACGGATTGCCGTGATTACCTCGCCAACGGCTGCCGGCTATGAGGATTTCCTCAACCAACTGCTGCAAAACCGGGCGGGCTATGCATTTTATCCTAAATTATTCCCCGCGGTGATGCAGGGCGAACGGACGGAGGAGTCGGTCATTGCGGCATTGGAGCGGATTGATGCGCACCGGGAGGCATTTGATGTGGTCGTTATCATCCGCGGAGGGGGAGCGACCTCCGATTTGAACAGCTTCGATTCCTATTTGTTGGCGAGCCATTGCGCCCAATTCTCCTTGCCGATTGTCACGGGAATCGGTCATGAGCGCGACGATACGATTATCGATTTGGTGGCGCATACGCGGTTGAAAACCCCGACCGCCGTGGCTGCCTTTTTGATTGCCTGCATGGATAAAGCCGCTACGGAGCTGGACGAATTGCAGCAGACCTTGTACACCGGGACACTCGCCCGGTTGAATGAAGAGAAGCAGTTCCTCCAGCTGCTGGGCACGCGGTTGCCGGCTATCGTACATAACCGGATAGAAAGGAACCGCTCGGCGGTGAATCTATTGGCTGCGAAACTACCCTCCATGACCGCTGCGCTGCTGGAACGGAGCCAAAACAGGCTAAACTTGTTGCAGCAGCGGATTTCTACGGCAATTCAGAGCCGTCTCACACAAGAGGCGCGCTTCTTGGAACTGCAGGAACAGTTCATCCGCATGGCGTCTCCCGACTATATCTTGAAACGGGGCTATACGCTGACGCTCCGCGAGGGGAAAATCATCAAATCTGTCGGAGAAATAAGACCGGGCGACCGGCTCACCACCCGCTTTTCGGACGGCGAGGTGGCGTCGGAAGCTATCATCGACCCGCGTTTATCGGAATAGGTTCTTGATGCCGTCCATGTCGAACGACAGCGAGAAGCGCAACGTCTGATCCAAGGGGTTGCTGGGCACGGTACTCAGCAAGTAAGCGGCGTCCAGCTGGAATACGCTCATGCGGAAACCGGCGCCGAACGAGAAGTACTGGCGGTTGCCCATGTTCTGATTCTCGTAGTAGTAACCGCCGCGGACGAAGAACTGCTGGTTATAGCTGTACTCCACGCCGACAGATGCCATGATTTCCTGCATCTCCCCCTTGAAGCCCAAGGGTGAATCGCCGAACGACTTGAACATACCCGTAATCGGGGACATGGTGTTGTATTCGTCCACCGCATCGTTGTAGGCCTTGATGTCCTCTTCGGTCGTGCCTGTCCGTTGCGGCTCGCTGGGGACGAGGTATTTGCTGATATCCACATATACGCCCAACTCATTGTAGTCGTCCAGCGGGTAGAGCAAACCTGTACCGATGGCCAGCTTGGTGGGGAGGAACTGGTTCGTCGCCCCCTGGTCGTAGGAGATTTTCGTACCGATGTTCGAGATATTGAATCCAAAGCTCCACAGCGCCTCGGCGTTGCCCAAAATCACATACTTCTCCAAATAGCCTGCTACGTCGGCAGCAAACGCATTGCCCGGCACACGCTCGTCGGTCGCATCCGCGCCTTGGTCCGAACGGATATACCGCAGTGCCACCGCCATTGAGTAGGATTCCGACAACTTGCGGCTGTAGCTGACGTCGAACGCCATCTCGTACGGGTTCGTTACCATCAGCGTTTCGCCTGCCTCATTATTATCGACCACCTCACCGAAGGAGAAGTAACGGAGCGAGGCTCCCAGCGCCTGCCGCTCGTCGCTGCCCAGCTTCATGAATCCCGACAGATTCAGCAATGCCACGTCGTTCACCAACTTGCGCAACCACGGCGTATAGGAGAGCGAGACGCCTGCCGTGCTGTAATTGAACACATATTTAGCCGGGTTCCAGTACTGCGAATTGACGTCCGGAAGGGTTGCCACACCCAAGTCGCCCATACCTCCGCCGCGCGCATCCGGCGCAATAGACAGGGAGGGGACAGCCGTGTTGATTGGCGCCCAGTTGGCCTTCGGGTTTTCTTCTTGTGCCCATGCTGCGTTTACGGTGAGCAGCAGCGCGGCAAGCAAGATTAAAGCTCTAAAACTACGATATCTCATCTTTTCTCTTTATTGTATATTCAATTTATAATCTCTCGTTCTCTATTTCCAATAAAATCGACCTCCGGAATACTGAACCGCATGCGGTTCACCTCTTTGAGGCCCCTCAAAATGCCCAAACGCATGCGGTTCACCTCTCCGAAGCCCTTCAAAATGCCCAAACGCATGCGGTTCACCTCTCTGAGGCCCCTCAAAATGCCCAAACGCACGCGGTTCACCTCTCTGAGGCCCCTCAAAATGCCCAAACGCACGCGGTTCACCTCTCTGAAGCCCTACGAAATGCTGAACGGCACGCCGTTCGCTTGGAAAAATCGTTTCAAAGGTCGAATTGCTTTATTAATAACAGCAGATTAGGGCTTTTATTGTGCCAAGATGACCATTTTATTTGCGTCGGTGACCGTTTTCGACTTGCCGGTGCTCAGCGAGGCACGATAAATATAAATCCCCGGACGCATCCGCGCACCGCCGTTGCCCATCAAGTCCCACGTCACCTGATACGAACGGAACGCCTCCGACGAACCGCGCTCCTCGTGGCTCCAACGCAGGCGGCCTGCCATGTCGAAGACCTCGATTTTCACGTCCAACTGCGACTCCGGCAGGTTGTGTTGCAAATAGAAGGTCACCTGACTGCGGGCGGGCGTAGGCGCGGCGTACAGCTTGGTCAGCTGCGGCTCGTAATCCTCGACGACCTCGAACGAGAAGGTCTGCGTGGTCGAGTTGTTCAGTACGTCCCACACCTTGAACTCCGCCGTGTGCACGCCCGGCTCCAATTCGGGAATCGAGAAGATGACCAAGCCCTCGCCCTCATCGCCGGAGAGCTGGTAATAGTCGTTCAGCGTATAGCTCTTGGCGACTTGGTTGTCGATTATGAGCATCATGTCGTGGCCGATACTGCTGCCGGTGATGTTGATGCCGCTCCGGTCCCAGAGCGAAGCGACGAACAGCGGCGTCGGATTGACCTGCCCGCCGTCGGTAAAGGTCGTGTCGTTCAGATAGAGGTAACGGATTTCCGGTCCCGCCTCGTCATCCGTTCCCGTATCGGACGTGCCGCCGACCCGGAAATCGAGGAACGAACCTTGCGCCTCAATCGAATCCGCCGCATTAATGGCATAGAAATTCATCTTCCCGAAGTCGTTGGAGTAGGCAATGTCTTTCGGAACCGTAAAGGTGAAGCTGAATTCGCCGTTGCGGACAGAGTCGTTTCCGATGTACAGCGTATTGGGGTAATCATTGTAGGTAAACTTCTTGCCGGTCGAGAAGTTGTCCAGCGTCGTGATGGCCTGCTGGCTGTCGAACACCGTAATGTCCAGCGCTCCGGAGAAGTTCGTATCCTTCATCCCTGCCGCCGTACGCACTTCGCCAGTCACGGTTACCCGCTCCAGCGCCTTGAGGGTAGGAGCTTCGCCCGAATCGACCGGGACACCGTTGATTTCCGTCACGGCAATGCGGTAATCCGGGTAGGTCAGCCGCAAGGCGGGGTCTCCGATGAGCAGGAATTTCAGCTTGTTCGAGTCGCCGGACAGTGCCTGCTTTGCATTCCGGAGAATCGTCCCCAGCGTCAGGTGTCGTCCGTTCTTATCCTTCGCAAACAGGTTGTTGATGATGGCTTGGTTGATGGCGGCATTGTTGTCCGAGAAGACGGTACGGGTAGTCGTGAAGAGGGCGATTCCCCCACTCTTCTCGTTCAGGAAAACCGACTCTCCCGCCGAAGTCGCCAGCGCATCGAAGCGAGTAAAATCGCAGGTCGCCGTAATCCACAGCGGCAGGTAGGGATAGGTCGATTGCTGGATAGTCGATTGGGTAATGACCTTCTCATCGCTGAGGCTCGTCGTATTGCCGTGCCCCGTATAGTTCAGAACCATCAAGCCATTCCGCAGCTGCTTCTGCAGATTCGTCACCACATCCGGGTAGGTCGCATTGCCGCCGGTGCGGTCTTTGGTATAAGCGTCATAATACAATTTATTCACCCGGAACTCCGGATAGTTGGTGTTGACATATTCCGCCAAGGCATCCGCCTGTTCCATGTGCATTTGAGGTCCGCCGGGGGTCTCCAAGTCGGCATTGCTCCCGTCGTCTGCCATAAAAGTGATGTTATTCTTCCACTTTCCGGTCAGCGTATTGTCCATGTAAGAGATAATCTTATCGACGGCAGCTTCGGCTTCGGTATAAGTGCGCACCGGCAATCGGCCGATACCGATGCACATCCGGGCAGATGCCAAATTCGCCCCGCTGTTATCTTCCAAGAGTCCGAAGTAATCGTCGCTCGTATAGGAATAGATATCGATAGAGTTCTCCGACTGGTAAGTCAGCAGCATATTCTGCAAGAGGGAACTGTTCTGCTGCCACTCGCGCGTCAATCCCCGGTTGTCGAATGCGCCATCTCCGAACAACAGCAAGTACTGGAAAGGCTCGGCCTCCGTACTGCGGTCATAAAACATTTTCATCAAACGGCGGTAAGCAGTTGCATCCGGCATTCCGCTGGAGAACTCATTGTAAATAGCTTCCGGATTAATCACCGCCACCTTCAGCCCGTCGCGCTTGCGGTGCTCTTCCGCCAGCCGCTCCGCCTGCGAGGTAAAGGCCTGCGGAACGATAATCACCATATTGGGCTGCTCCATGCCGTGCAAATCTTGCGGGTTGACTTCCCCCACGACCGTCGGTTTGCGGCTCAGTCGCTCCTTGTCGAATGCGATGAACTCGCGGAGCTGAGAGGAGGCAGACACCGAAAAGGAGAGCGTCGTCCCGTCTAACGTGGCATCAATCCGCTTCGGTGCTTGGGCATCGGTGATTTCAAAAACGACAGTCGATTCCGAAGCGTCCGCCAATTGGTAACGCGATACGTTATCCACCGCCTCTAAGCTGCGGAATGCTGTCTCCGAATCGTACAGCCGCAGCTCCCGTTTCATCTGGAAACGGATATAATCCAAGTAGGCATTCTGGTCGCCCGAACCTCCGTAGGTAACGGTCATATTCACATGCTCGCTCTTCTCGCCAGACCATACAGTTCTCCCTTCGGCAGCTACTGCGGCGGTATAACTCACATATTGAATTGGAGCCGGGATAGAAAGGTTCAGCCGAGCATCCCCCACTTCCAACGTCACCGGCGTGCGGCCGCTGGTCTTGGCGATAAAACGCATCGTTATCTTTGCATCATCGTTGGTTATGCCCGGAACGGTGAAGGCAAAATTCCGCGTGGTGGTGGTAGAGAAGGACTCTCCGAACAATTGCCGGCCCGATTCATTGACCGCAACCGACTCGGTTTCCCATACTTGATAGTCGTCGAACGTAGAGATTTGACGAACCGCTCCCTCTACCGACGCCTGTGACTCCATCTCCCGCGTTTCTGTTGCATCGGTCACGAAGTAATACCCTACCGTAGAATAGGGATTGTTGGTATGCGTGAAGGCATTATTATTGACAAAATCATAATTCCATCGGACTGTTCCTTTGGCATAAAAGTAAATATTCTCGCCATCGCGCCACACCGGTATGGCCGGGACGTCATCAAGGTAGGTTCCTTTCGAGAAATCCTCGTCCAGCATCCAGCCGCCATAACCATGTATGGAGACTTTCGAAGGGTCAGAGAAGCCCATATCAGCCAAATCGGAAGCCGTGAGCCGATACACGCCGGATTCATCGACCTGTATCTTCACCCATCGGCCGGACGAAAGGAGAGAATGGTCGGCATACTGCTCAGCAGCCCCCCTGCCCGGCAAGAAAAAGAATAGAATTGCAATCAGAATAAATATACTTCGCTTCATAACATTCGATTTAACAAGTCGAGCCTTCGGATGGAAGCGGATATCAGCGAACGTGGAAATCCAGCAGCTTCTTTTCTCCCAAAAATCCCTCCAGATGGTCGCCGATATGCACCGGGCCTACGCCTGCCGGAGTCCCGGTATAGATTAAATCGCCAATCTTCAGCGTAAAGAAACGACTGACATAGGCAATAATCTTATCCACCGAGAAGAGCATATCCGCCGTACAACCCTGCTGGACAGTCTGTCCGTTAATATTCAGATGGAACGCCAGATTATCGATTGCTCCGGCCTCTTCCAAAGGAATAAACGCACCCAATGCCGCCGAATTGTCGAATGCCTTGCTGATTTCCCAAGGCAATCCCTGTTGACGAAGCCGACGTTGCAGGTCACGTGCCGTAAAGTCGATGCCTACCGTCACCTCTTTATAGTAGCGGTGCGCGAATCGTTCCGCGATATTCTTTCCTAACCGGTCAATCTTCACGACCAACTCCGTCTCGTAATGGATTTCGGACGAGAAATCCGGGATGAAGAAGGGTTTGCCGTCCTTCAGCAAAGAGGAATCGGATTTCATGAAGATTGTAGGCTCTGTTATTTCTAACGTATGATGCAGCTCTTTATTGTGGGCTGCATAATTCATTCCTACCGCTATTATTTTCATTTCAAAGATTTATAGAATTCAAACGATTAAACATTACTGCCAAGTGCGCATACATGGAAGTGTTCTGAACGACGATATCTTCGGGCACGCGAATCCGGAACGGCGTGAAATTCCACAAACCTTTGATGCCGCCGGCTATGATATAATCCGCCACCTCCT
This sequence comes from uncultured Parabacteroides sp., assembly GCA_949289155.1. Classification (GTDB taxonomy): domain Bacteria; phylum Bacteroidota; class Bacteroidia; order Bacteroidales; family Tannerellaceae; genus Parabacteroides. The sequence goes on along the minus strand of CASEMX010000009.1, from coordinate 44,768 downwards.
GCGCTTTGTCCACCGGAACCGTAATTACGCCGATGGTCGCCCCGATTTCTTTCTGTCTTTTCGCAAAGTCCCGGAGATGATAAACCGGTATGCCGTTGATTGAAGTTCCATCCAGTTCCGGTTTAACGTCGAAACCTGCCACAATATTCAAACCATATTGCCGCAAACCGGAGTCCTGCAAAAGCGCTGCGCCCAAACTTCCGACACCGAACAGGAACGCTTTGTGAGGCGCAGTGAATCCCAAGAAATCATTCAACTCGTCAGCCAGTTCATTTACCTCATAGCCTACACGCGTCTTTCCGGCCACGTTCACATACGACAAATCTTTGGCGACCTGGCTGGCATCCACATTGATTTCTTTGGCTATTTGGGTGGACGACACAACCGCCTCTCCCTTGCCTTGCAACAATTTGATGATGGCAAGATACCACGGTAACCGGCGGAGTGTCGGTTCCGGTACTTTTTGTATTGCTTTCACTTCCTCACGTGCCATTTCTTTTCTCGCTTTCTTGAGTGTGCAAAATTACTATTCTTTTTCTGTTTGCTGTATCATTCCGTCCGATTTTTCCGGGATGCCGTCCCGACAATCCATAGGATATAAATAGGAAACTGCCCAAGAAAAAGTCAGAACTAACCGACATAAAGTTGGAGATATGCCGAGAAAAATTGGAAAGGTTGGCAGGCATTGACTTTTTCTCAGATAGCTTTTGGCAGACCGTTCCCAGAATACGGAAAAATAACTTACCTTTGCCGGAAGTTTATAAGGGAACTTAGGAATGAAAGCATTGAATTGTAAAGGGAGATTGCTCCCGCTTGACCAACCGGTGGTTATGGGCATCTTAAATATTACACCCGATTCTTTTTATGCCGGAAGCCAGAAACAGACGGAGGCCGAGATTGCCGCTCGCGCCGAAGCTATCTTGCAAGAAGGCGGAACAATTATCGACATTGGCGGATATTCCTCGCGTCCGGACGCAGCCGAAGTATCGGAAGAGGAGGAAATGGCCCGTTTGGAGACAGCTCTTCGGGTATTGAACTTGGAGTTTCCCGACGCAGTGCTTTCGGTCGATACCTTTCGTTCGGCAATAGCCCGCCGATGTGTGGAGGAATTCGGAGTGGCAATCGTTAATGACATTTCCGGAGGGGAACTGGACAAGGACATGTTCCATACAATCGCCGACCTACGGGTTCCTTACGTCATGATGCACATGCGCGGGACGCCCCAAACGATGCAGCAACACACCCAATACGAACATCTGACGGCAGATATCCTGCAGTGGTTCGCCGCAAAGCTGGAAACACTCTATCAGATGGGAGCAAACGATGTCATTATTGACCCGGGCTTCGGCTTTAGCAAGACATTGGAGCAAAACTACGAACTGATGCGGCATCTTTCAGATTTCCGTATCTTCGGTTTGCCTTTGCTGGTGGGCATCTCAAGGAAAAGCATGATATATAAACTGCTGGGCGGCACACCGGCGGAGAGTTTGAACGGAACGAGCGTACTCAACACGTATGCCTTGCTGAATGGCGCGGATATCCTGCGGGTTCATGATGTCCGGGAAGCGGTAGAAGCTATCCGTCTCGTCGAACAATTAAAAGAAAAGTAGAAGCTATACATATATTATATATAAAAGACAAAAAATCATGTGGATGCACTTCGGTATAAAAGACCTAATCGACGTTCTGCTGGTCGCCTTCTTCCTTTATCAGACCTATAAGCTGATGAAGAATTCAGGGACGCTGGCTATTTTCAGCGGCGTCGTCTCATTTATTGTCGTATGGATATTGGTTTCCCAAATATTAGAGATGCGCCTTTTGGGAGCTATCCTCGACAAAGTAATCAACGTCGGCGTATTGGCATTGATTATCCTGTTCCAAGATGATATCCGCCGCTTCCTGATTGCATTGGGTTCCCATAAAGGCTGGAAATTCCTCAGCAAACTCTTCGGACGACGGACTGAAGAGGGCGCAGCCGAGCATAGTTTTGTAGCGCCTATCGTATTGGCATGTATGAATATGGCAAAGAAAAAGACAGGCGCTTTGATTTGTATCGAACAGGATATGGACTTAGCCGCCTTCGAACATACCGGCGAGATGTTCAACGCCGATGTCAACGCCCGACTCATCGAAAACATTTTCTTCAAGAACAGTCCGTTGCACGACGGAGCCATGATTATCGCCAAAAACCGAATCCGCGCGGCAGGCTGTATCCTTCCAGTAGCACAAACAGCCAGTCTTCCGAAAGAAATGGGGCTTCGCCACCGCTCCGGATTGGGCATGTCGCTGGAAACAGATGCCTTGGTCATTATCGTATCGGAGGAAAGAGGCAAAATATCAGTCGCTCACAACGGAAACATCAGTGTAAATGTCACCGCAGAAGAATTGCAACAGATTCTCTCAGGAGAACGTGCCGTGACAAACTATTGTTAAATGTTCTGAAAGGGGAAGTCCGACGATAAAAATTATTCACTTGTTTTGCAAACTCAATATTGCATTTTATGTACTTTTGTGACAGAAACAAGATAACAAACAATAATACAAACTCTATATAATCTTCCACTATGGATTTAATGCAAAGAATTATTGCGCATGCTAAAGCAGATAAGCAGCGCATCGTTCTTCCCGAAGGAACTGAAGAAAGAACGCTGAAAGCAGCCGACCGTTTAATTGCTGACGAGGTTGCAGATATCATTCTGGTGGGTAATCCGGCAGAAATAAACCAACTCGCTACCGAATATGGCTTGAAGAACATCGGAAAAGCAACGATTGTCGATCCGAAGAATCACGCAAAGAAACAGGCTTATGCCGACTTGTTGTTCCAATTGCGCCAAAAGAAGGGGATGACTCCGGAAAAGGCAGCTGTCTTAGTTGAAGACCCGTTATATCTGGGCTGTTTAATGATTAAGGCCGGGGATGCAGATGGTGAAATTGCCGGTGCGTTAAATACAACAGGCAATGTGTTGCGTCCGGCTTTGCAGATTATCAAAACAGCGCCAGGCATAAGTTGCGTATCAGGCGCCTTCCTTATGTTTACCCAAACGCCGCAATATGGCGAAAATGGATTATTTGTCTTTGCCGATTGCGCAGTAATGCCGAATCCGAACGCTCAGGAACTGGCAAGCATCGCTTTGGCTACTGCTGAAACCGCACGGGTAATCGCCGGCATCGAAGAGCCTCGCGTAGCTATGCTGAGTTTCTCGACAAAAGGCAGTGCATCGCACGAAATGGTCGATAAAGTCGTAGAAGCAACTCGCTTGGCGAAAGAAATGGCTCCGGATTTGAAAATCGACGGCGAATTACAAGCAGATGCGGCATTGGTTGAAAAAGTCGCTGCTCAGAAGGCTCCGGGTAGTCCGATTGCAGGAAAAGCGAATGTTCTCGTATTCCCGACATTGGAAGTCGGAAACATTGCGTATAAACTGGTACAGCGTTTAGGCGGAGCAGAGGCTGTCGGTCCTATTCTGCAGGGTATGGCTGCGCCGGTAAACGATTTGTCACGCGGTTGCTCGGTAGATGATGTCTATAAGATGGTAGCAATCGCTTGCAACCAATCGATTGCTCTCAAAGCAGCAAAGAAATAAATATTAATCGAAAAGGTCAGGGACTCCCCCTGACCTTCCACAAAAACACACAGATATGAAGATTTTAGTATTAAACTGCGGCAGTAGCTCCATCAAGTACAAATTGTTCGACATGACATCCGGCACAGTGATGGCTCAAGGCGGTATCGAAAAAATCGGTTTGCCGGGAGCCTTTCTGAAGCTAACGGACAAAGAGGGCAAAAAGGTAATCTTAGAAAAAGACATCCCCGAACATCAGGCTGGAATCCAGTTTATCTTGAGCGTATTGACCGACTCGACTTACGGATGCATCAGCGATTATAAAGAAATCGATGCCGTAGGCCATCGCGTCGTACACGGCGGTGAGAAATTCGCATCGAGTGTGCGGCTGACAAAAGAGGTATTGGAACAGGTGGTCGAATGCTCCGAATTGGCGCCATTACATAATCCGGCAAACTTAAAAGGAATTGCCGCAATGGAAGCATTGATTCCCGGCATTCCGCAAGTAGGTGTTTTCGACACGGCATTCCATCAAACGATGCCGGCAAAAGCCTATATGTACGGACTTCCTTATGACCTTTATACGAAATATGGCATCCGCCGCTACGGATTCCATGGCACAAGCCACAGATATGTTTCAAAGCGTGCCTGCGACATATTGGGCGTCAAATATGAAGAACAAAAGATTATCACTGCCCATGTAGGCAACGGCGGTTCAATTGCCGCTGTAATGAATGGCAAATGCGTCGATACGAGCATGGGATTGACACCGACGGAAGGCCTGTTGATGGGTACTCGTTGTGGCGACATCGACCCGGGAGCGATTCCTTTTATTATGGAGAAAGAGCACCTCGATGCGCACGGCCTGTCGGATTTGTTTAATAAGAAAAGCGGTGTAGCCGGATTGGTCGGCGGCTCTTCTGACATGCGCGACTTGGAAGCGGCTGTAGCTAAAGGGGACGAACGTGCCATCATGACGCTCGATGTATATAATTACCGTATTAAGAAATACATCGGTGCGTATGCTGCCGCAATGGGTGGCTGCGATATCTTGGTTTGGACAGGTGGCGTAGGCGAAAACCAGTGGGAAACACGCCGGGTTGTTTGCCAAGATATGGAATATATGGGCATGAAACTGGATGTCGAAAAGAATCATGGCTTGCGGGGCGAGGAGGCTATCATCAGCACGCCGGACAGTAAGGTCACCGTAATGGTTGTGCCTACCGACGAAGAGTTCATGATTGCTTCTGATACGCTGAATATTTTAAGCGAATAAGAAAATAAGAACGAAACTGCTCTATCCGATTTTAGAGCCAACGAAACAAGCGGTCTTGGCAGCACAAATGCCGGGACCGCTTTTTCTATGCAGGAAACTGAAGCCAGTCAACCGATTTTTATCTAAAAAATCACCCGACAGAGGCTCTGAAGCCTTTTTTTCATTTGAAAAAATGCCAACAGAGACTCTGAAACCATTTTTTCAGTTTGAAAAACGCCGACAGAGACTCTGACGGGGATTTTTTAAATATCCTATGCGTTAAAGAGACATTCAAGTGCTATTGTTTGAAGATTTTACAGAAAAACAGGGCGGACAGATTGCTGTTTCGGAGTTCCTGCCTATCTTTGTCCAACAAAAAGCAACAGAATGAAAATACGAGTAGGATTCGGATATGATGTACACCGGCTGGCGGCAGGACGCGAGCTTTGGCTGGGCGGAATCAAGATAGAACATACGGAAGGGCTGTTAGGACATAGCGATGCCGACGTATTGATTCATGCAATATGCGACGCATTGTTGGGGGCAGCCAATATGCGCGACATCGGCTACCACTTCCCGGACACGGCAGGCGAATATGCGGGGATAGATAGCAAGATTCTGCTTCGTAAGACGATGGAATTGCTGAGAAATGCCGGTTACGAATTAGGGAATATCGATGCGACGGTCGCGGCTGAACGGCCGAAACTCAATCCGCACATTCCGGAGATGAAACGGGTCCTTGCCAAGGTGCTGGATTGTGACGAAGAGGATATCTCAATCAAGGCGACCACCACCGAACGATTGGGTTTCACGGGCAGGCAGGAGGGAATTGCCGCTTATGCCACCGTTTTAATCATGAAATCCGTATAATTTTCGTATATTTGTCCGGACAACCAAATAAACAATGGAGCATATGGTAAAATATAAACGTATATTGTTAAAGTTGAGCGGCGAATCGCTCATGGGACAAAAGCAATACGGTATCGATGAGGTTCGATTGAATGAGTATGCAATGCAGATAAAAGAAATCGCTGAATTGGGGGTACAGGTAGGTATCGTCATCGGCGGGGGCAATATATTTCGCGGCTTGAGCGGCGCATCGAAAGGTTTCGACCGCGTGAAGGGCGACCAGATGGGAATGTTGGCGACGGTTATCAACAGTCTGGCTTTAAGTTCGGCACTGACTGCTTTGGGCGTAAAGACAAAAGTCCTGACGGCTATCCGCATGGAGCCTATCGGCGAATTTTACAACAAATGGCGCGCTATCGAGCTTTTGGAGGCGGGATACGTGGTGATTATGTCCGGAGGAACAGGCAATCCGTTCTTTACGACCGACACCGGTTCATCGCTGCGCGGTATTGAGATAGAAGCGGACGTGATGCTGAAGGGGACGCGCGTGGATGGCATCTATACCGCCGACCCGGAGAAAGACCCGACAGCCACCAAATTCACGGAGATAAGTTATGATGAGATTTATACCCGCGGACTGAAGGTCATGGATTTGACGGCTACCACCATGTGCAAGGAGAATAATCTGCCGATAGTCGTATTCAATATGGATAAAAACGGCAATCTGAAGAAGGTGCTTCTTGGCGAGGAAATAGGAACTTATGTACATATATAAAACTAAAAACATATTATGGTCGATACAAAGAAATTCGTAAAAGAGGCAGAAGAAAAGATGGAGTCTGCCATCCTTTATTTAGACGAACAGCTGGCTCATATTCGCGCCGGTAAAGCAAATCCGAAAATACTGGACGGTATCCGTGTCCCCTATTATGGCAGCATGGCTCCGCTCAGTAACGTGGCTTCCATCAATACGCCGGATGCAAAAACAATCGTCATCACGCCTTGGGAAAAAAGCTTGATGAAAGAGATTGAAAAGGCTATCCTGAACTCTGAAGTCGGCATCACGCCGGAGAATAATGGCGAAGTAATCCGCTTAGGTATCCCGCCGCTGACAGAGGAACGCCGCCGTGCCTTGGCTAAACAGTCGAAGCAAGAGGCTGAAACGGCTAAAATCAGTGTCAGAAATGCGCGCCGCGATGCCATAGAAGCATTGAAAAAGAGCATCAAGACTGATGGGGTTCCTGAAGATGTAGAGAAAGATGCAGAAGCAGATGTGCAGAAGGTTCACGATAAGTATATCAAGAAAATCGATGAGCTCTATGCCGCTAAGGAAAAAGAAATCATGACAGTATAATTATTGAATATGAATAAAGAACTGGGAATAAAGAAACAGGCGTTACCTTACGTGCTCTCTTTATTCTCGGTTCTTTCTGTATAATACATGGATGAGCATGAAAGGTTTGGTCATAAAAAATACAGGCAGTTGGTACACCGTCCATACGGATGACGGACGGGAAGTGGACAGCAAGATAAAAGGGAATTTCCGATTGAAAGGTATCCGGACAACGAATCCCGTAGCCGTGGGGGACCGGGTGGAAATCGAGGAGAACCAAGAAGGGACTGCGTTCATTACCCGAATCGAGGAGCGGAAGAATTACATCATCCGCCGGGCGTCTAACCTCTCCAAGCAGGCACATATCATTGCAGCCAACGTAGACCAGGCGATGCTCATCGCTACGGTTAACTATCCGATTACGACGACTATCTTTATCGACCGTTTCTTGGCTACGGCGGAGGCTTATCAGGTTCCGGTAAAGCTGGTATTCAACAAGACCGACCGATATACGAAAGAGGAATGGGAATATATGCAGGGACTGATTCGCCTTTATACGCTGATTGGCTATCCTTGCTCGACAATGTGTGCCATTGAAGATGGCGGACTGGACGCACTCCGGGAAGAGCTGAAGGGCAAAACCACGGTCCTGTCCGGACATTCGGGCGTAGGGAAATCCACTATCATCAACCGGCTGGTCCCCGGCGCTCATCTCCGCACCGGAAATATCTCCGAATACCACAACAAGGGAATGCACACCACAACCTTCTCCGAAATGATTCCGCTGCCTGAGGGCGGATACCTCATCGATACGCCGGGCATCAAAGGTTTCGGTACAATCGATATGGAGGGCGCGGAAATCTCCCACTATTTCCCTGAGATATTCAAGACGTCTGCCAATTGCCGCTTCGGGAATTGCACGCACCGCCATGAACCCGGCTGCGCTGTCCTGAAGGCTGTGCAGGAACATTATATCAGCGAATCCCGTTACAAAAGCTATCTGAGTATCTTGGCGGATAAAGAGGAGAGCAAATACCGCGAAGAATATTAATCATCGGCAAAAAGGAAAGAAACTACTGCGCGACGCGGAAGCAATGCCTCTCCCAAAGGGCTGTTTTTGCGTGACGCAGAAGCCTTGCTGCCGAAAAATCACCCCTTCTGCGCGGCGCGGAACGAATCATTTTCCCCAAAACCGTCTCTCCGCACCGGGAAAAAGCGCTGACTTTGTTAAAAATGGACCTACTGCGTCACGCAGAAGCTCTGTTGCGCAAAAAAAAGTGCTACTGCGTCGCGCAAAACCTCTGACTTTAGAAAAACAGTCCTTCCGCGTCGCGCAGTAGGTCGGATTTTGCCCATTTTTGGGCTACTGCGTCGCGCAGAAGGACTGTTTTTTGAAAATGCCCTCTTCTGCGTGGCGCAGTAGGGCGGTTTTTGTCCGATTTTGAGCTACTGCGTGGCGCAGAAGGGCAATTTTTGCCAAAATCAGGGCTACTGCGTGACGCAGTAGGAGTGTTTTTTCAAAGTCAGAGGTTTTGCGTCACGCAGTAGCATTTCTTTTCCTAAATCATAGGTTCCGCGCCACGCGGAAATATTTCTAACAGATACCTCGCCTCGTTACTGGAAGAAATAGCGGAAGAGGTCGTTTCCGTTGGCAAAGAGCAGCAGGGCAAACAGGAATGCCATACCTGCCATCTGCGCATATTCCAGAAACTTATCGCTCGGTTTGCGGCGCGCGATGACTTCATACAGCAGGAACATGACATGTCCGCCGTCCAATGCCGGTATCGGGATGATGTTCATGAAGGCGAGAATCACCGACAGCCAAGCTGTGCGTTCCCAGAATAGTTCCCAGTCCCAAGTGGCGGGGAACAGGCTGCCGATTGCGCCGAATCCGCCCAAGTTGCTTGCCCCCTCTTTCGTGAATACATACTTCATGTCGTTCATATAGCCCGTCAAGGTATTCACCCCCTTCTCTACTCCTGCCGGGAACGACTGGAAGAAGTTGTACTTCAGGGTGACCATCTCGTATATCTCTGCGGGCGGGACGACTGCCACGCCTATCTTGCCCAGCGAATCGACCTGCATCGTCAAGGTATCCCGCACTCCGGCACGCGAAATCCCCAGCCGGATTTCCTGATTCCGCAGTTTATTGAACGCAATCACCGCATCCGTAAAAGTCGGCGTTGCCTCATTATTCACCGAAAGGATACTGTCGCCGGGCAGCACTCCGGCTTTTGCCGCTGCCGCCGTCGAATCGGGCAGGCTACGGACAATCATCGGGAAACGCAGGCTCGCAAAGCCCTTCTTATCCCGAAGCAGCCGCTGCATCAGGTCATCCGGAATCGGGATAACCGTCTCCTTCCCATCGCGCAGCACCGTTACCGTCTTTGCTTCGATAACGCTACGCAGGCAATCCTCACCGAAACGCTCCAGCGGGACCGCATCGGCTTTGAGCAGGATATCTCCGTCTTGGAAGCCTATGTTATGGAAAGTCTCGCTATAATCCATTCCCATTTTCATATTCTTCAGCGGCAGATAGGTATCGCCCCAATGGAAAAGAATCATGGAATAGATGAATAATGCCAAGAGGAAGTTGAACAGCACCCCGCCAATCATAATCAGCAAACGTTGCCCTGCCGGCTTCGACCGGAACTCGTAGGGCTTGGGCGGTTGTGCCATCGCCTCTTTGTCCATGCTCTCGTCTATCATCCCCGATATCTTGCAATAACCGCCAAGCGGCAACCAGCCGATGCCGTATTCCGTCTCGCTATGTTTGGGTTTATACCGGAAAAGAGCAAACCACGGGTCAAAGAAAAGGTAGAATTTCTCTACGCGGACCTTGAACAGCCGCGCAAAGATGAAATGGCCGAACTCATGGACGAGCACCAAGATGGAAAGGCTCAACATGAGTTGCAGCGCTTTGATTAAAAATGTTTCCATGCTTTACTGTTTTGTTCTTATTTGCTTTATTCTCTGTTTTTTATCGTTACCAAAACCATTACCCCTATTTGGTAATCCTATTCCCACGCCGTGGGAACTATGTTACCACGCCGTGGGAAGTACGTTACCACGGCATGGGAATACGATTACCAGCCTATGGGAATAGCGTTACCACACTATGGGAATTTCGTTACCTCACGTGGGAATCTGCCCGGAAGCCAACTGCCGTGCCTCCGCATCCGTATGGACATAATCTTCGTATGTCGGATTCGGGATAAATGTCGCTGCCGCCATGGTCTTCTCAATGATATCGCTCATCTGCAGGAAACCTATCCGGTCCTGCAAGAAGGCAGCCACGGCAATCTCGTTGGCGGCATTCAGGATACAGGGCATATTCCCGCCCTTGCGAACCGACTCGAATGCGTAGGCAAGGTTACGGAAGCGGTTCATGTCCGGCTCTTCGAACGTCAGCGTGGCATATTGCGCGAAATCCAAACGCGGAGCCTTGCTCTTCATCCGCTCCGGATAGGAAAAGGCATAGGCAATCGGCAGCTTCATGTCCGGAATACCCAACTGGGCAATCACCGCCCCATCCTCGAACTGCACCATCGAATGAATCACCGACTGCGGATGCACGACGATTTGAATCTGCTCCGGCGTCACGCCGAACAGCCATTTCGCCTCAATCATCTCGAACCCTTTGTTCATCATCGAAGCCGAATCTATCGTAATCTTCGCGCCCATGTGCCAATTGGGATGCTTCAGCGCCTGCTCTTTGGTCACCACCGCCAGCTCCTCTATGGACTTCTGGCGGAACGGACCGCCTGACGCCGTCAGCAGAATCTTCTCCACCGGATTATCATACGCACCGTTCAGACACTGGAAGATGGCAGAATGCTCCGAATCGACCGGCAGGATAGGCACACGATATTCAGCCGCCAGCCCGGTAATCAATTCGCCTGCCACGACCAACGTCTCCTTGTTTGCCAGCGCAATGGCCTTTCCCGCCTTGATTGCCGCAATCGTAGGCTGCAGCCCGGCATATCCGACCATTGCCGTCAGTACCATATCGATAGGCCCCAACTGTACCACTTGGGTTATCGCCTCCGAGCCTGCCCATACCTTGATAGGCAAATCCTCCAATGCCTCCTTCAGTTCGGGATATTTTGCTTCATTGGCAATCACGACCACCTCAGGCATATACTTCCTTGCCTGATTAATCAATAAATCTACCTGATTATTGGCTGTCAAGGCATACACTTCAAAGCGGTCGGGGTGTTCGTTGACTACCTCCAATGCTTGCGTACCGATAGAGCCTGTCGAGCCTAATATAGCTAATTGTCTTTTCATCTCTTTCTCTTAAAAAACAATAAGGTCTTCCGGATTGATGGGTTTGCCGTTATACCACAGCTCGAAATGCAGATGCGGTCCTGTCGATAATGCGCCGGTATTCCCGACCAACGCGATAGCCTCTCCTGCCACTACCTGCTCGCCGGGCTCTTTCAACAGCAGCTCATTATGCTTATAGACAGAGACAAAACCATTCTTATGTTGTATTTGAATGACATTCCCATGATTCGGGTCATAGCCCGCATAGATAACGGTCCCTCCCAAAGTTGCCAAGACACTTTCCTTGGGCGAAGCCGCTATATCGACACCGAAATGGCGAAGGTCCGCCTGATAATGCGAAGATATCACCCCGTTCACCGGCTTATAGAAGAACAGTCCCTCGATAGGAGCCGTATTGGTGTTCAGTACCGTCAAGTTATACTTCTCCTCCTGCTCGAAAGTCTTCACAAACGCCAGCTCCTCCTCGCTTCTCGGAATCTGGAAGTCGGCATCTACCCGTGCCAAGGAATCGATTTGCCGAATCGAATCCAACCGTATTTCACCTGACAGAATCTCTGTAACGTTCCGGAGGTACAAGTCCTGTATCTGTATCATGCGTTCCAGCGAATCTGCCCTCAGCGCATTGTCCATAATGTTCCTGCGCACCTCAACATCCAAGTATCCCGGCAGATAATTGCGAATAGGCGTCTTAATAATCAAGAAAGCAGTAAAAGCAACCAACGAAAAGGCAAACAAGGCGAACGCAATAAATACCGATAACTGCGACAACCGGACCATCCATACCTCTTCTAGCGTACTTTCATTGATAAAGGAAAGTTTATACTTGAAGCGTATGCGCTTCCAGAAAGAGAGCTGGTTGCCTTTTGCCTTAGTCCTTTTCCACTTCATACGATTATCTATAAATCAAGTAATCCTTCCGGCATGGAAACCATGATTCGCTTCTGTGAATAATCCACATCCTGAATCAGTTCATCAGCTGCCGGCAAAAGAATATCCCGTCCGTCATACCGTATCTCCAAGAGTACGTTAAGGGTTGTCTCATCTACATGGGTGATTTGTCCGATTTCTCCCCGCTGTTTATCAACAACGGTAAATCCGATGAAGTTATCCCACGTGATATCCCCTACCAATTCGTTCGTATTTACTTTGCTTAATGGATAATAAACCATACGGTTGCTGAACTCACGAGCTTCTGCTTCGGAGTCGATGCCTTCCAGTTTTAAAAGCAGCGCAGTATCGTTCTTATATCGGTACTCCTCCACAAAGAAAGGAACTAATATCCCGTTTACTTCGCAGATAATGTAAGGCTCCTCCTGTTCGTCCCAATCATCAGAGACATCATAATCCATAATTAGGGTAATTTCACCTTTGATGCCATGCGGCTTGGCAAATTGTCCTATTTTGAATACCTCATCCGGATTAATCATACGACATCATCTTTTATAAACGGGTAATACGTGCACCCAACTGGTTTAAGCGCTTATCTATATCTTGATACCCTCGGTCTATCTGGTCAATATTGTGAATCGTGCTTGTGCCTTCCGCACTCATTGCCGCAATCAACAAGGCAATACCTGCACGAATATCGGGAGAGACCATCTTGGATGCCCGAAGCTTAAAGCGATTACCTAAGCCGATAACCGTAGCACGGTGCGGGTCACATAAAATAATCTGTGCTCCCATATCGATTAACTTATCCACGAAGAATAAACGGCTTTCAAACATCTTCTGATGAATCAACACGCTGCCCACCGCTTGGGTCGCTACGACCAAAAATACGCTCAACAAATCAGGGGTAAGCCCGGGCCAAGGCGCATCGGCTATTGTCATAATCGAACCATCGATAAAGGTCTCTATTTCGTAGGAATCATGTGCCGGAATATGGATGTCGTCACCCTCCTGCTCCACAGTTATGCCTAATCTTCGGAAGGAGTTCGGGATGATACCCAATCGATCGAACTGTGTATCCTTAATACGGATATCCGAACCGGTCATTGCAGCCATACCGATAAAACTTCCTACCTCAATCATATCTGGCAGGATGGTATGTTCTGTCCCTTTTAAGGATTTAACCCCTTCGATAGTCAATAAGTTCGAACCCACACCGGAAATATTCGCTCCCATCCGTATCAACATGGAAGAAAGCTGTTGCAAATAGGGTTCACACGCTGCGTTATAGATGGTAGTTTTTCCTTCTGCCAATACAGCCGCCATAAGAATGTTTGCCGTACCCGTAATAGAGGCCTCATCCAACAACATATAAGTGCCTTTCAGATGTTTTCCCTCTACGACATAGACTTGCCGCACGGCATCATAAAAGAAAGATGCGCCTAATTTCTGGATGCCTAAGAAATGTGTATCCAAACGGCGACGGCCTATTTTATCGCCTCCCGGTTTTGGAATCATTGCTTTGCCAAAACGAGTAACTAAGGGACCAATAATCATCACCGAACCGCGCAATGAAGCACTTCTTCTAAGAAAGTCTTCTGTTTCCAGATAATCTAAATCGATATCATCGGCTTGGAAAGTATAAGTCCCTACCGCCGGACGTTCCACCTTTACCCGCATATCCCGCAATAATTGGATTAAGTTATTTACATCCAGGATATCCGGCACATTATGGATAGTTACTTTTTCAGGAGTCAGCAATACGGCACAAATCACCTCCAGCGCTTCGTTCTTTGCGCCTTGTGGAGAAATTTCACCACATAACTTATGTCCACCTTCTATAACGAACGAACTCATCTATTGCCTTTTCTTGAATAATTATTCCGCTTATTATTATTGTTATTCCGCGCCAAGATCTCGCGGCTTTCCGTCAGTTTATGAACCCCTTCGCTCAGGACAATCTTACCCTCCGATAATTCATCCAAATCTTTGAATATTTTCCGGTCATCGACAGACTCTTTGTTCCATGTCAGGAACGATTTCTTCATTTGTGTAGCAAGGAGTTTCACTAATTGGTCCTTTTCCGGTCCTTGCGGATACTCGGTCGCTCTCTTTATCATCCGCTCTAAAGTCTTACCATAATGGCGGTAACGAATACGCGAGTTATTATATGGGATACGTGGTGGGCGAGTATATAAATTCTCTTTTCTTACGATTTCATAAGGATAATCAATATCTAATTTGAAATCAGACATAATCGCCAAATGGTCCCACAAAATATGTTTGAAGTCATTGACATCGCGCAGATGCGGAAACATATTCCCCATTATATTGATAATCGTGTTTGCACAACGTTTTCTTTCTGCTCGGTTTTGAATCGTTACGCAATAATCCACCATCCGCTGGATGTTACGGCCATACTCTGGCAAAACTAATTTCTTTTCTTGTGTATTATATTTCATTCGTATCACTTTGTTTGTGCGCAAATATAGAGAAATTCTAATAAAAAGCCTTCATGAGTAGATTTAAAAGAAACAAAATCAAGGCAACTAAGGCTGCTTGCCACAAGAAATTCCGGCGGGCTCTCTTTTCTTTGCTAATCCATCGGATTGATTCGGTTTGACATTCCCGAAAGATAGCCACAATCTCCATATCTTCCATCAAGTTGTTCCGCGTATCTACAAAAAGCGTAGTTGCCTCGTATTGCAACTGGAACGCTTCGTCTTTATTCAGGTCGCTTTCCAGTTCAAAACGTTCGCGCTGGGATAATTCCTCGGCAAGATAACGCTCGATACGCATTTGTCGTTTCAGCAACTCTGCAGGTTCCGATTCCGTCCACATTCTGTCGATACGTTCTGCCAACTTACGGATACAATCATAGCGTTCGCTCCCTGTGATTTCCGGTTGTTTTTCTTTTTCCTCCAACCAAGCCTTTACATTACGATAGATTTCTATGTAATCCTCTTGTTGTTGCCATTCTTTTTGGAAGTCCGTACTTTCTGCTACGGCTTTCTTTACATATTTTGACTGGAGCAATTGTTCTACTGCTTCACGAAAAAGGAGAATTTTCAGCGGAGTATCTACACATTTCGTCCCATCACTGAACTGTTCAGCCAAGCGATAAAAACTATCATCATAAATTTCCCGCAAAATGCCCGTCGATAAAGGGAACCGCTTCCTGATAAATTGCAAGAAGCTTTTCCAATGTTTATCATAAAAGAAAGACAATATTTCCTTCTCTTGCTTCGGCAGAGGAAACGTTTCGCTCATAATGGTTTGCTGTTATATGATTTCACCGATTTTTTGTTCTCGCGGACAAAGGTAGGAATTATTCAAACGAATTAACTATTGGCGAGGTTAAAAGGCGTTATTATTAAATTCATCGACCGGCTAAAAGTTTCAACGAAAAGTCCCGTCAGACTCTTTAACCGGTCGAAGGGAAGAGGAAAAAATATCCGTCAGATTAAAAAAACTATTCGATATTTTTACGGATTTTCGTCAAGAATTCTTTGATTCCATCGGCATCCCGTCGTTTGATGATGTCCAACAAATGGCTAAGTTCCTCTTGAATACGTTCGATTTGACGTGGAGTACGCGGATTAAAAAGAATTTCCGTCAGCAAATAATCATCTTCCGAGAGCAATCCGCGGGCTATTTTCATGTGACGCTTAAAGGTTGTACCGGGCGCATCCTGATGTTTCATCGTTGCGGCAAACACCATTGTCGAAGCAAATGGGATTCCCAAAGAATAAGCTACGACCCGGTCATGCTCTTCGAACGTATATTCGCGGATATTCAGGTGCAACTTCTCATAGATATCTTTAAAGAAAATCTTGCCTAAATGGTCGCCTTCGGAAATAATAATTGTATTTTCCTTGCTCAGGTTTCCTAAGTTGGCAAATGTCGGACCAAACATCGGATGCGTAGAAACATACGGAAAACCGCACGTTTCGTAAAACTCTTTCAAATGTGTCTTGACTGAAGCTATATCGGAAATGATACAATAGGGCGGCAAATAGGACAAAACTGATTTGAATGCATCGATTGTATGATTCAGCGTCACACAATTGATCACCAACTCCGGTTTAAACTCTCCGACCTCTTCTACATTTTGCATCCGGATAGCATTATAAATAAAACGCATCCGTTTCGGATCATTCTCTAATACGGCTACTTCGTGGTCGAAACTTAGTAAATCGGTGAAGAAAGAGCCCATCTTTCCTGCACCGAGGATTAATATTTTCATGTTTCTAATAATAAATAATAGATTACGAATTACGAATTGTAAATCATTAGCCATTTATAATCCGTAATTCGTAATTAGTAATTACTTTTCGTTCATGACAATCATTTGCTGACGTACCGATTCCTCATGAATTTCCTTCAGCATCTCTTTAATAAATTCCGGATTGAGGTCCATTTGTTTACCCATATTGGAGCGTTTCTCTAAAATTTCGCTATAACGCGGAGATTGCAGGACAGGCATGTTGTGCTCTTTCTTATAAACGCCAATTTCACGCGATACACGCATTCTTTTGGCCAGAAGCTCCAGCAACTGCTCGTCGATACCATCTATCTGCTTGCGCAATTCGCTGAGATTCTCGGTTGTTTGTGTCGAATCACGGATTACCAACAGATTCAAAACATAATCCAGTACATCCGGAGTTATTTGCTGGCTGGCATCACTCCACGCTGCGTCCGGATCGCGGTGAGATTCGATAATCAAGCCGTCAAAATTCAAATCCATTGCCTGCTGGCAGAGAGGAGCTATCAATTCGCGTTTGCCACCAATATGGCTCGGGTCGCAGAATATTGGCAGGTTCGGCATCCGGCGACGCAACTCAATCGGAATATGCCACAAAGGCAAATTGCGATAAATCTTCTTGTCATACGAACTGAAACCACGATGTATCGCTCCTAATCGTTTAATGCCTGCACCATACAAACGCTGAAACGCACCAATCCAAAGTTCTAAGTCTGGATTCACCGGGTTCTTTATCAATACAGGGATATCTACTCCCTTCAATGCGTCGGCAATCTCCTGCACAGCAAACGGGTTTGCTGCTGTACGGGCTCCTATCCACAAAATATCTATGCCTGCCTTCAAAGCTTCGAATACATGATCTTTTGTAGCGACTTCGGTTGCCACATACATGCCTGTTTCTTCTTTGACGCGCTTCATCCATGGCAAGCCAATGACGCCAATACCTTCGAATCCTCCCGGTTTGGTACGCGGTTTCCAGATTCCAGCACGGAAAATCTTAATGCCTTTCGATGCCAATTCGCGGGCGGTATCCATTACTTGTTCTTCCGACTCAGCGCTGCAAGGTCCTGCAATGACAATCGGACGCTTCGGGTCGATACCCGGCAGCAGGATTGATTGTAAATCCATCTGTTCCATATCTTTTAGTTTTTTAAGTTTATTAATTCGTTTGTTTTTATTTAATGAGTTGACGAGCAGACAAGGCTCTATATCGTTCCCGTTGTTCTCTTATCAACTATCTGTTTCTTAATTCTACTCAAGGCTTCCTCCAGCATATCTTGGTTGCAACAGAGAGAGATGCGGATGTAACGTTCGCCCGCACTACCGAAGATAAAGCCCGGCGTCAGGAATACGTTTGCATCATAGAGCACCTTGTCTGCCAATTCCTCGCTTCCGCTATACGACGCAGGAATCTTTCCCCAGAGGAACATGCCTACCTGTTTTTCATCATAGGTACATCTCAAGGTATGCATGATTTCTCCAGCCAATGCACGGCGGCTACGATAAACGGCATTCATCTTGTCATACCAATCCTTCGGTGCAGCCAATGCTTCGACGGCAGCATACTGCATCGGTTTGAATTGTCCGGAGTCGATATTGCTCTTCACCTTCAAGACCCATTGGACGAACCGGGCATTGGATGCCAACATCGCCATACGCCAACCCGGCATATTGTGTGCTTTGCTCATCGAATTCATCTCAATACATATATCCTTGGCTCCTTCTATGCTCAATATGCTGAGTGGATGTTCGTTCAGGATGAAGCTATACGGATTATCGTTGCAGATAACGATATTGTGCCGGCGTCCGAAATCGACCAGTTTCTGATAAAGTGCTACGCTTGCATTCGCTCCGGTCGGCATATTCGGATAATTCGTCCACATGAGCTTAACGTTCGACAAATCCAGCTTCTCCAACTCCTCAAAGTCCGGTTGCCAACCCAATTCTTCCTTCAGTTCATAAGGAATCAGGTGAGCTTGGACCAGTTTGCTAACCGAACTGTAGGTCGGGTATCCCGGATTGGGGACCAGTACACCGTCACCCGGATTCAGAAACGCCAGTGAGATATGCAGGATTCCCTCTTTCGAGCCAATCAGCGGTTGGATTTCATTCTTCGGATTCAGTTCCACGCCATACCATCTCTTATACCAGTTGGCAAATGCCTCGCGCAGTTCCGGAATGCCCACGTAAGGTTGATAGCCATGTTCGTTCGCATTCCGGGCATGTTGGCACAAGGTCTCAACCGTAGAGTCAGAAGGAGGCAAGTCCGGGCTTCCGATTCCTAAGTTAATCACATTCTTCCCGGCAGCATTCATCTCGGCTACCTCTTTCAGCTTCCTCGAGAAGTAATATTCCTGCACACTACCTACACGGTCGGCAGGAACTACCTTACAATCCTTGTCTTCCTTCTTCATATTCGCCTAATATTTTTAAGTCTTTAGTCAATGGCCGTATCGCATCAAGCGCCTGTCTATATCGCGTGTAGTCCGTAAAGGTCAAGTTGATGTAGAACAGATATTCCCATTCACGACCGATAATGGGCAGCGATTGTATCTTCGTCAGATTCATGTCATAAAAAGAAAGGACCGACAGCACCTTCGAGAGGCTCCCTGCCGTATGCGGAAGGGCAAATACCACCGAAGCCTTGTTCTTGACCGAGTCGCGCATCATCTCGTCAGCTGTCCATCGGTCGGCGATTGCCAAGAAGCGGGTGAAGTTGCGCTTGTTGGTCTCGATACCTTCAGCCAGTACCTCCATGCCATAGATTTCGGCAGCCAGCTTACCACAGATTGCCGCATGGCCTTGCATCTTTTGTTCGGCTATCCATCGGGCGCTTCCGGCCGTATCCTCCTTTTCTACCACCTTCGCATAAGGGATTGTATCCAGAAACTCTGTACACTGCATCAATGCAATCGGATGCGAATTGACCTCTTTTACATCTTCCAACTTAGTTCCCGGCAATGCCACCAGCGAGTGTGAGATACGCAATTTGTATTCCCCGATGATGCTGAGCCCGCTTTCCCGTATCAACTCATGATTCTGGAGCAAGCTTCCGGCAATGGTGTTTTCGATAGCCATCAAACCTACTATCGACGGGTCGCGCCGGACAGCCGTAATCACATCCCGGAAAGTATTGCATGGTATCGTTTCCACTTCATCCTTGTCGAAATACCGGCGTGCCGCTATATCGTGAAACGAACCTGCAATTCCCTGTATCGCTACTTTTCTTTCCATTTCTTTCTGCTTTTGTCTATTAACAAAAAAGTCCCACCTCAACCGGCAGGACTTCATATTGTTTCATTGATTACCTATATTCGTTCATCATCGACGCTCTACATACAAACTCCTGCCTTCACCTTCGTATAAAAGTAAAAGTAATAAAAGTAATATGTAAAGCTAAATCGAGTCATTGTTATTTGTTTCTTATTCGGGGGCAAAAGTAACAAATTTTCCATACATACAAGAAAAAAACGATATTTTTTTATGCCAAGATGCATATTTTTTCTTCTGCAGATAGTTAGCCCCCTTCCGAGAGGTCGGCATATCTTACCAGACAGGTTGGGAGATAGTAGGCTGAAAGTGCCGGGATACTAATATCCATCCCGGCACACATTCTATTTCCTCCAATTGCAGGAAATATTTCCTACATATTGAGGATATATATCCGTAATATGGAGGAAATATTTCCGTTGAATGGAGGAAGATGATTATGTAGGAAGATGGGTACTAACAGGTAGGCAGACAAAGGGGAGTCTCTCGGCAGGAAAGAAGGAAATACAGAGAAGCCTACCGTCGGGTAGTGGATATGTTTTTAGAAAACATTACCTTTGCAGATTGAAAACAAAACGGGAGTATATATTTATGGAAATCGCAGCATTAGTATCGGGAGGTGTGGATAGCTCCGTGGTGGTCCACCTGTTGAAAGAGGCGGGCTACGACCCGACCATCTTCTACATCCGCATCGGGATGGAGGACAAGGATGGCTACATCGACTGCCCGGCGGAAGAGGATATTGAAATCACTTCGTATATCGCGAAGAAGTATGGATGCCGCTTCGAACAGGTGTCATTGCATGACGAGTACTGGGAGAAGGTGGTGAGCTATACCATCGACTCGGTGAAGCGCGGACTGACGCCTAACCCGGACATGATGTGCAACAAATTCATCAAGTTCGGCTGCTTCGAGGACAAGTGGGGCAAAGATTTCGACAAGATTGCGACGGGACATTATGCCACCACGACCGAAATCGACGGGAAGGTATGGCTCTCGACCGCGAAAGACCCCGTGAAGGACCAGACCGATTTCCTCGGGCAAATCACCCGGCTCCAAATCCAGAAGTTGATGTTCCCCATCGGGCATCTGATGAAGAGCGAGGTACGTGCCATTGCCGAAGCGCAGAAGCTCCCCAGCGCCAAGCGCAAGGATAGCCAAGGCATCTGTTTCTTGGGGAAGATTAATTACAACGACTTTATCGAGCGGTACTTGGGCAAGCGTCCGGGGAAGATTATCGAACTGGAGACGGGCAAGGTGCTGGGCAAGCACAACGGCTATTGGTTCCACACCATCGGGCAGCGCAAGGGATTAGGCTTAAGCGGCGGACCGTGGTTCGTCATCAAGAAGGACATCCGGCGCAATATAATATATGTATCGAACGGCTACGACCCGGAGACGCAATATGGCAAAGTCATCAACATGCACGGCTTCGACTTCATCACCGAAGACCCGTGGGGCGAGTTCGACGACGCGAAGGAAATCACCTTCAAGATTCGCCACACGCCGGAGTTCACCCACGGCTATATCCGCCGCATCGGAGATATATATCGCATCGAATCAGACGACAAGATACAAGGCATCGCGCCCGGACAATATGGCGTGGTCTATGACAAGGACCATCACCTCTGCCTCGGAAGCGGGATGATTATAGAATAAAGTAGTTAAAGAAGTTAGGAGGAGTTATAGGAGTTAAAGACAATACTCTTTGAGTAACAAAGGCATTTGTCTTTAACTCCTAAGCGAAGCGATAACTTCTATAACTCCTTTAACTCCCATAAAAAGAAAACAACATCATAATAATAAGAATACAATGCAGAAACCGTCAATACCCAAAGGTACAAGAGATTTTTCGCCGGAAGAAATGGCGAAGCGTAATTATATATTCAATACCATCCGTGAGGTGTATCACCTGTATGGATTCCAGCAGATTGAGACGCCAGCGATGGAGAACCTGTCCACGCTCATGGGCAAATATGGCGAGGAGGGCGACAAGCTCCTGTTCAAAATCCTGAACTCCGGCGATTGCTTTGCCGGCATCTCGCCCGAGGAACTGAAGGAGATGAACCCGGTGAAGTTTGCCAACAAGGCGTGCGAGAAGGGATTGCGTTATGATTTGACCGTCCCGTTCGCCCGCTTCGTGGTGCAGCACCGGAACGAGATTTCCTTCCCCTTCAAACGTTACCAAATCCAGCCCGTCTGGCGCGCCGACCGTCCGCAAAAGGGACGCTATCGGGAGTTCTACCAGTGCGATGGCGACGTGGTAGGTTCCAATTCGTTGATTAACGAGGTGGAGCTGATCCAAATCATGGACGAGGTGTTTCACCGCTTCGGCATCCACGTCTGCATCAAGATGAACAACCGCAAAATCCTGTCGGGCATTGCTGAAATCCTCGGCGCATCGGACAAGATCGTAGACATCACCGTGGCTATCGACAAGCTGGACAAGATTGGCTTGGACAATGTGAATGCCGAGCTACGCGAGAAGGGACTTTCGGAAGAGGCCATCGCCCGGCTCCAGCCCGTCATCCTGCTCAGCGGGACGAACCGCGAGAAGATCGCTTCCCTGAAAGAGGTCTTGGCTACGTCGGAAACCGGCATGAAGGGCATCGAAGAGTTGGAATTCATCCTCGACCGCATCGAGAAGCTGACGCTCCGCGCCGAATTGGAACTGGACCTGACGTTGGCACGCGGACTGAACTACTACACCGGCGCCATCTTCGAAGTGAAGGCGCTCGACGTGCAAATCGGAAGCATCACGGGCGGCGGACGGTATGACAACCTGACGGGCGTCTTCGGCATGGAGGGCGTTTCAGGCGTAGGCATCTCCTTCGGGGCAGACCGTATCTTCGACGTGCTGAACCAGTTGGACCTTTATCCCAAAGACGCGCTGCAGACCACGCAGCTCCTGTTCGTCAACTTCGGCGCGACGGAAGAGGCGTATCTCCTCCCCTTGGTGGCGCAAGTCCGTGCCGCCGGCATCCGCACCGAGCTTTACCCCGAAGCCGCGAAGATGAAAAAGCAAATGGGTTATGCCGATACGAAGAAAATCCCGTTCGTCGCCATCGTGGGCGAAACGGAAATGGCGGAAGGCAAAATCAACCTCAAGAATATGCTGACGGGCGAACAGAATATGCTCACCTTAGAGGAATTAGTAGAGATATTGAAATAAGGATTATACCCAAAACATCAGATATCCTTTTGAAAATGTCCGATGTTTTTCAAGAAAAAGCGGTCGTGCTGGATTAACGACCGCTTTTTTGTTGTACATTTGTCCACAAAGAATTCACCTTTAATTCTAAATTACAATGAATACACGGAGAAAATTTTTCAAACAAAGTTTAGCAGGAGCATTATTACTAAGTACGGCATCGATTACACAAACAGGTTGGGCGCAGGCAATTAAGCCGAAAGCTCCCAAGTCGGTTAATCCGTTCCGCTTAGGGATGGCGGGCTATACATTCGTGAACTTTGATTTGGATACGACGCTCCGTACATTGCAACGCTTAGATATCCATTATTTATGTATCAAGGATTTTCATCTGCCGTTGGATAGTACGGACGAACAAATCAAGGCATTCCACGCTCGTTGTGCGGAATTTGGAGTAACGGGATACGCCGTCGGACCGATTTATATGAAGAGTGAAGCGGAGATAGACCGTGCTTTTGCTTATGCACAGAAAGTTGGCGTGAAACTAATCGTCGGTGTGCCCAATTATGAACTGTTGCCTTATGTAGATAAGAAAGTAAAGGAATATGATTTCCATTATGCCATTCATTTACATGGACCAGATATCAAAACCTATCCGGATGCAACGGATGTATGGGAACACGTGAAAGATTTGGATCCACGTATCGGCATGTGTCTCGACGTTGGTCACGATTTGCGAAACGGATGCGACCCTGTCGCCGATTTGGAGCGCTATCATACCCGTGTATTTGATATGCATATAAAGGATGTAACAGATTCGACCAAAGCAGGACATGCCATTGAATTGGGACGAGGAAAAATAGATTTCGTTGCTTTGATAAAAATGATGAGAAAAGTCAACTATACCGGAATGTGTAGCCTGGAATATGAGAAAGACATGAAAGACCCATTCTTGGGAATAGCTGAATCTATCGGTTATTTCAAAGCGGTGAGTGATATAATATAAATCGAATAAGAGATGAAAAAAAGTAGTATATTCTTAGTTATTAGCACTTTATTATTAACAGCTTGCGGAGGCATCAATTATATTGGCATAGAAACGTGCAATCCGGGAGAAGTTACTTTCCCGAATGACGTAAAAAAGATTATGATGGTCAATAATGCTTTGCCGCAGTCGGATGATTCCGGATATGCCTATACATTATTAGGGATTGCCCAAGACACTGCGAGGGCAAAAATGGATAGCGCATTGTTCGATATCTGTACGGCTTGCGGGCGGGCTATCTTAGATGCCGATTATTTTGAGGATGTACTACTTTTTCAAGATCCTTTGCGGGGAAAAGGCATAGGTTTAGTTGATAAGAAATTAAACAGAGAGCAAGTCGCAGCTTTATGTACGTCGAATGATGCCGATGCAATCATTGCATTGGACAAAATGCTGTTCTATATGGAGAAAAAGGTAGAGAATATAGGAGCCGGCTTCTTATCGGGGACTATTGATATTAAGATGAATGGCATTTTAAGAGCCTATCTCCCGGAACGAAATCAACCATTGGCCACTATTCTTGTGGAAGATTCTGTACGTTTTGAACAAATGGCAGATAATAACCGCCTATTGGACCTTTATTTGCCTACTCCTGAGGATGCGTTGCGCATAGCCGGGGATTATTTAGGAAACAAACTGTCTGCTTATTTCGTTCCTCATTGGAGCGAAGAGACCCGTTGGTTTTACAGTAACATGAATTCTCGCTGGAAAGAGGCGACGGCTTATGCTTCTGAAGGGAAATGGGATGAAGCCGAACGGATATGGAAAATGTTGTATCAGACTATAGCGTCAGAAAGCAAACGAGCTAAACTTGCCTCTAATATTGCTTTAACCGAGGAGATGCAAAGCCAGTTCCAAAATGCCTATGATTGGGCAGGAAAAGCGGAAAATCTCTTCCGGAAAAGCGAAGGGGATGCCTCGAATAATACCAAATTATTGAAGGCTTATCAAGAGGTATTAGGACAAAGAATACAATCGGAGCAAAAACTTAATATACAAATTGGCCATAAAGACTAATTTTATTGCTAATTTTGGACGTTAAATAAAAAGAGGAAGCATATATGAGTACAAGTTTAACACAAATACAGTCCATTTTGGAGGCTCTTTTCTTATCAGCTATACAGAAAATGACCGCAGATAACAATGGAAATTATATCAGCGACATTTATGTCCAGGCAGACCCGGAAAATGGTGAGCTATTGATTTACGATGAAGGTGAAAACTTGGTCGATAAAACGATTATCTTCGATTGGGTAAATAATACAGAGGGCGAAGAGGTATTCAATCGCCGTGTTGCAGATGTTTTAAAATCGGTATTGACATCATTGGCTGCCAAGAATGTATTCGATAATCCCCGGTTTATTAAGCCGTTGTCCGTAAGTCTGACAGATGAAGCGTTCGTCGTAATCGAGGAGCTTCTGTTTTTAGATGACGAGATGTTTCGTTTGGACGACCCACTGCTAAAAGATTTAGATGCAGATTTGGATAAATTTTTAGATGAACTTCTTTCAGATGTCAAATAGAATACTTATCTTTGCACCGGTTTAAGAAAAAGGCTGCCGAAGTGGCTCAGTTGGTAGAGCAACGCATTCGTAATGCGTGGGTCACGGGTTCGAGTCCCGTCTTCGGCTCATTTATTTGAAAGGCAGTTATCATAATAAGATAGCTGCTTTTTTTATTTATCGAAAAATGAACAGGCGTATGAAAGATGAGAAGCTCCACTTCTTTCGGGAACCGATAACAACGATACCTTTGCCGGATAAATTTACTTATCCTTTCCATTATATTCCTCATCCTTTGTGCATATTGGCTACCAGAGAGGTACAAACTTATCTTGCGGGTCAGAAAATATGGCATGAAGAATTGCAAAAAGGGAAAATGTTTGGCGTCTTAGTGGTCCGTTCCTCGGCGGGGGATATCGGTTATCTGGCGGCTTTCTCCGGAAATTTGGCGCATTCTAACGAACATGCCTTTTTTGTGCCTCCGGTTTATGATTTATTGCGCCCTGACGGATTCTTCAAAGCGGAAGAGGAGCAAATATCCCTCCTCAACCATCGGATAGAAGCACTTTTGTGTGCCGAGGATTACCGGCTGGCTTTAACGAAATATGCCCAATGCCGGGAACAAGCAGACGAAGCTTTGCGTACGGCGAAAGCGAATTTACAGGCAGAAAAAGCGAAGCGGGATAAGTTACGCGGGGAGTCTCTTCTCAGCGAAGAGCAACAAGCGGCTCTCATCCGCGAAAGCCAATTCCAGAAAGCGGAGTACAAGCGTTTAAATCTGAAATGGAAAGATGAACTCGCCCAATGCGAAGCGGCAGTCAAAGGATACGAAGCCGAAATCCTCCGGTTGAAACAGGAGAGGAAATCGCGCTCGGCTGCGCTTCAACTTAAACTGTTCAAGCAATTCCGGATGCGGAATGCATTGGGCGAAGTGAAGGATTTATGCGAACTGTTCGCTCCTACCTCCCAACGTATCCCGCCTGCCGGAGCCGGCGAATGTGCTGCGCCTAAATTATTGCAGTATGCCTATCGGAAAGGGTTGGAGCCGTTGGCTATGGCTGAGTTTTGGTGGGGAGATTCGCCGGTCGCAGAGATTCGCCGGCACGGGCATTTTTATCCTGCCTGCCAAGGGAAATGTGCACCGATTCTTGCGTTTATGTTACAGGGATTGAAGGTGGAAGCCAATCCGTTAGCCGATAACCATTCCTCCGCAGCCTGTCCGGAAATTGTCTATGAGGATGCCGACCTGTTGGTCGTGAATAAGCCTGCCGGCCTACTCTCCGTTCCGGGCAAAGAGGCGCCGCGTTCGCTCTTGGAATATCTAAGGGAAATGCGCCCCGACGAAAAGGAATTATATATGGTGCATCGGTTGGATATGGCGACATCCGGCCTATTATTAGTGGCCAAAACGAAAGAGGCGTACTGCCATTTGCAGGCGCAGTTCAAGCATCGGACAGTCAAGAAGCGGTATGTCGCTTGGCTGGAGGGGACCGTGGCTTCAGACAGCGGGGCAATCACGCTGCCTCTCGCGCCGGATTGGTTGGACCGCCCGCGCCAGAAGGTAGATTATGCGGAAGGGAAGCCGGCCTATACCGATTATCAGGTTATCCGGCGCACGGAGCATTGCACATTAATCGCATTTTATCCGAAAACGGGGCGGACGCATCAGTTGCGTGTCCATGCCGCGCACCCGGACGGGCTGAATGCGCCGATAGTGGGCGACCGGCTTTATGGCACGCCGTCCGACCGGCTTTATCTCCATGCCGAATCTATCGAGTTTACCCACCCGCGTACCGGCGAACGGCTGAACTTCGAACGGCAGAATGATTTCCCCTCTTTTTAGCTTTTCAGAAATTTTGAAAGGGTTGAAAAACCCCTTTTTCATGCTTCCGACAGCAGTGGGAACCCCGAAAAACCCCTTTTTCATACTTCCGACTGCAATGGGAACCTTGCGGAACCCCGTCGGCACGCTTCCGACGGCAGTGGGAACCGCGCGGAACCCCATCGGCACGCTTCCGACGGCAGTGGGAACCGCGCAGAACCCCGTCGGCACGCTTCCGACTGCAGTGGGAACCGCGCAGAACCCCATCGGCACGCTTCCGACTGCAGTGGGAACCGCGCAGAACCCCATCGGCATGCTTCCGACGGCAGTGGGAACCTCGCGGAACCCCATCGGCACGCTTCCGAACAATAAAAAAGCCCGGACGCTGTCTGCCGGGCCTTTTTAGTTGCATGAATTTAGTTTAGTAGTATTAATAATAGAGTAACAAAAAGTTCACCTATATCTTGTCGCCTGCCTTCAGGGAAATAGACAGGACGGATAACTCGTTGCCGATTGATGCAGACAAAGATAGGTTATTTCAGGAAAAAAGCCGGACGGATTTCCGGAATTCTAACTAACCCTTTCGGTTTCTGAACAAAAGGCTTTTGCAAGATAACGTAAGGTCAATCTTTTGCCTGATGGACCGTAAGCTGCGGGAACGGGAAGCCGATGCCCTCGGCATTGAAGCGTTCATAAACGATGCGGTTCAGGTCGTAAAAGACATCCCAATAATCCCCGCTCTTCACCCATACCCGGACTACGAAATTGACACTGCTGTCTGCCAATTGGCTCATCGCGATAAAGGGCGGAGCCGGTTCGGACAGAATGCGTCCGTCTTTGGCGATAATCTCATCCAGCACCCGCTTGACATGCGCGAAATCGCTTCCGTATTCCACCCCGAAAGTCCATTCCACCCGCCGGACGGTCTGGTAGCTGTAATTGATGACCACGCCGCTACTCATCGAACCATTCGGAATATAGATGACCTTATTGTCGGTCGTCACCAATACCGTATGGAAAATCTGGATTTCCCGGACTGTACCGCTTACGTCTTGCGCTTCGATAAAATCGCCGACCTTATAGGGCTTGAAGACCAAGATAATCAATCCGCCGGCAAAGTTGGACAGGTTCCCGCTCAGCGCCATACCGACGGCAACACCCGCCGAAGCCAGCAGTGCGGCGAACGATGAGGTCTGGACGCCCAACACACCCACCACCGATACAATCAGCAAAATCATCAACACGACATGCACAAGGCTGCCGATAAAACTCTTGACCGACGGGTCGATGTCCCGCTTCAGGAGGATTTGCCCTACCAATTTGTTGATTAACCCAATCACCAATCGTCCGATGACGAATACCAGCAACGCCTTCAGCAGCGTCCAACCCAGATTTACGCTTTGTTCCATCAGCACACTGAGCCAATGCGAGAGTTGGGATTCTGTGGCTAACACGTTTTCTAATAACATCATTTCTTTTCCGTTTTTGATTATTTCTTAAGAATGCTGGCAAAGGTATAAAGAATTTGTAATTCAAGAAAAAGCCGAAATAAATACTTAGTTTTGCGCAACTTTACAGACAAATACAATAAACATCTATGGACAAACGATTTCTTTTCCTTGCTATTTCCTTTTTCTGCTTCGCGGCTCCTACCCTTTCCGCCCAAACGTATGAAGAGTGGATAGAGAAAAGTTGCGACTTTACCGACAAAAAGGATTGGGTATCGGCTGAAGAGGCATTGAAGAACGCCATGCGCGAAGAACCGGGCAATCCTGCCAACTTCGCCCTGCTCTGCAACTTGGGAACCATCCAGCGGAGGCAAGGGAAGAAACAGGAGGCGCTGCTCTCCTATACGGCGGCGCTGAGCCGGCATCCGAAGAACGTGACTATCTTGGAGAACCGCGCCTCGTTATACACCGAATTGGGCGAGACCGACAAAGCGATTAATGATTATACCGCCCTGCTGATTGTTGACCCGGAGCATCAGGAATCGCTCTATTGCCGCGGGTTGCTTTACTTGGGGCAAAAGAAATTCGCGGCGGCCGAAGCGGACTTCGACAAAATCCTGCAGGTAAACGAAAAGTCGGTACGGGCGCGTTTAGGGTATGCCATCTTGGAGAAACTGCGCGGCAATTATACCGAAAGCGAGCGGATTTACAATTACCTGATTAGCGAAATGCCGCGCGAATGGGTCCTCTACGAAGGACGGGCGGACCTCTATTTCCTGATGGGGAAAAACGCACGGGCCATGGCAGACCTCAACAAACTGTTCGTCGAGACCCAACCCACTGCCTCGCTCTACCTCCTCCGGGCGAAAGTAAAAATAGCCCAATATGAAAAGCAATCGGCGCTGGAGGATTTGCAAAAGGCAAAAGAGATGGGGTATGACCCGCTCATCGTGGACGAACTGATGCGCATGTGCCAGTAAGCCTATTCCGAATAAAAAGTAACGCCGACAGAGGCTCTGAAACCATTTTTTCAATTTGAAAAACGCCGACAGAAACTCTGCAGCGAATAAGGGCATAAAAAAACAAGTTGACGAGGGGGCAGGGCGTATAGTCCGCCTTTTTTCTCCCTCGTCAACTTGCCTGTTTACTAACTATCAAAACCGATTACTCTGCCGATAACGCCAAGTTGTTCATCAACGGATTCGTGTACATTTCCAATATCTTCCGGCGGAGATACGCCTCGTCCTTATTCGGGATATCGATTTTATCCAACTGTCCCTGCAGGTAGGTCTCGAAGTCCTTCTTATCCTTCAACCCATAATGGTCGGAGAAGCGACGCGTACCGTTCAACAGGTCGTAAGCGACATAATTGCAAGGATAGAAACGGTAATGGGTATAAATCTCCCGGTCGATAATCGCGGCAATCTGCGCAAAGAGTTCGTTCTTTTCCATGTTAGGGTCCAATGTTGCCAGCCGGTCATTGATTCGATTGCCGATGGTAAAATGCACCCGTCCCTTATTGCCCAATATTCCTGTTTCCATATTCAGCAAATCATCCTGCTGCGACTTATGGTAATCCGGATTATCGCGCTTCAACTGGAACTCTTTCGCCTTCAGGTAATCGCAGGGGTCATATTCATAGGATATAGAAACAGGTACGATATTCAAGCTGCTCAGGTTGGTCAGGATATCGGCATCGCCCGCCATATTCAGCATCTTCAACACGCTGGGTTGCGTACGGTCGTTCGAATCTTTGGCGCGGCCTTCCCGTTGGGCAATCCATATCGACTCTTTCGTCTCCTTGATAGTATGGTGGATATAGGCCGACAATGTATAGCTTACCTCCAGCATCTGGCGGACCGAAACGCCTCGCTTCACGATAAAGCTGTTGTTCAAACGGACGAATGTCTCAATCCACGGACGGATGAGCAGGTTATCGCCAATGGCCACTTGCGTCAACCCATACCCCACATCAAACAAGATAAGATTCAGAAACGAAGCGTCCAACACGATGTCCCGATGGTTCGAGATAAAGGTACACGCCGGCTTGCCTTCGGGCAAACGGCTACGCCCGGAAACCGTCAGCGAGAAGGTCGTCTTCTTCGCCACCGTCATTACTGCCTCATATCCCAACGTGGACTTGAACTGTTCTTTCGTCTTGCAGGCACGCATAGCCGCTGCCAACTCATCCCAATTCAAATCCGGCTTGATATAACGCAGTGCGGCACGGAACTCCTCCGAAGCCAAAAGCTCTTCGATGGCAGCCTGCACCTCATCCTGATTTAACGGGCGGATATCTTCAAAATTAGGAGAAACTGTTTCTCTATCCATATCATTTAGTTTAACTCATTATCTATAATATCGTTCATCACATCCGTCATCGACAGCCCTGCCGCCCGCACCTGCTGCGGAATAAAGCTGGTCGCCGTCATGCCCGGCGTGGTATTGATTTCAAGCAAATAGGGCGTGCCATCCTCCGGAATGATATAATCCACGCGAATCAATCCCTTCGCACCCAGAATATCATAAATCCGAGAGGTCTCCTGCTGTACCTTGGCGGTCAATTCGTCCGAGAGCCGTGCCGGAGTTATCTCTTGCACTTGCCCGTTGTATTTGGCATCGAAGTCGAAAAACTCATTCTGCGTCACGACCTCTGTCAATGGCAACACGACCTCCTTGCCCTTCACCTTATAACAACCGCAGGTAACCTCCGTGCCCTGTATAAAACTTTCGATGACCACTTCATGCCCTTCCGAGAAGGCCTTATCGATAGCCGGCTGCAGCTCATCGGCCTGTTTTACCTTGGTTATCCCGAAGCTGCTGCCTCCATCGTTCGGCTTGACAAACAGCGGCAATCCCAAACGGTGGATTATCTCTTCCGGAACTACATTATAATCCCTTCTTAACAACACCGAGTCGGCAATACGCACGCCAAAGCCCTTCAGGTAATGGTTGCATACATATTTATTAAAGGTCAACGCACTGACCAACATGCCGCACGACGAATAGGGCAACCCTATCATATCGAAATACCCCTGCAACCGTCCGTCTTCGCCCGGTGTCCCATGAATGGTAATGTACGCAAAGTCGAAACGCCTCTTCTCCCCCTGCTCACAAAAACTGAAATCGTCTTTATCTATCGGCGTATGCGTTCCGTCCGGAAGCTGTACAAACCAACCGTCATGTTTTACGATGGCAATATATAAATTATATTTGTCATTGTCAATAAAAGAATGAATTCCTTCTGCACTTTTTAAGGAAATTACAATTTCGGAAGAGTCTCCTCCCGCTACAATAGCAATATTCTTTTTCATCATTCTATATCTTTAGTCGTCGAATATACCCGCCACTTGTCTATCAGTTCCTGCATATCCTCCGGCATCTCAGAGTCGAAGAACATCTCTTCTCCGGTAGTCGGATGGACAAACCCCAATGTCTTGGCATGCAAAGCCTGACGCGGACAAATGGCGAAACAATTCTGTACAAATTGCTTATACTTAGAAAAGGTCGTGCCTTTCAATATCTCATTCCCGCCATAACGGGCATCATTGAACAATGTATGTCCGATATGTTTCATGTGTACACGTATCTGGTGCGTACGCCCGGTCTCCAGACGGCACTCAACTAAGGTAACATACCCCAGCCGCTCCAATACGCGATAGTGCGTCACGGCATATTTGCCCTGCTCGCCATCCGGGAATACCGTCATCTGCAGGCGGTCTTTCGGACTGCGCCCGATATTCCCGATGACCGTCCCTTCATCCTCTTGGAATTGTCCCCACACTACGGCACGGTAGCAACGCTTCGTGGTATGATGGTAAAATTGCATACCCAAGTGGCTCTTGGCTTCCGGCGTCTTGGCTATCACCAGCAGTCCGGAGGTATCTTTGTCGATACGATGCACCAAGCCCAAGCGTGGGTCAGAGGGGTCGAAATGCTGCTCATCGCGCAAGTAATAGGCGATGGCGTTCAGCATCGTGCCGGTATAGTTCCCGTGCCCCGGATGCACTACCATCCCTGCCGGCTTATTGATAACCAACAGGTCGGCATCTTCATAGACTATATTTAATGGGATATTCTGTGGGATAATCTCTGTCTCGCGGCGCGGACGGTCCATGACTATCTGGACTACATCGAACGGTTTCACGCGGTAATTGCTCTTGACTGCCTTGCCGTTTACCCAGATACACCCGGCATCGGCAGCCAGCTGAATACGGTTCCGTGTCGCTCCGACGATACGTGCCACCAAGAACTTGTCCACGCGGAGCAGCGACTGCCCTTTATCGGCCATCACCCTGAAATGCTCATACAGGCCCGGCTCTATCTCCGGCGAAGTAATCACGGCAGCCGCCTCATCGTCATCCATCAGCAGCTCTTCGTTCTGCTCCTCTTCTATTTCATCCAACCAGTCCGCCATGCCTAAAACCAATTCTCTTCTTCACTATCCAACGGTTCGATGGGAAGCACGTTCAAACTATCCAATGCCATAGAGTCCGGGGCAGCCTCGCCACTACTTACTACCAATACGATATGCGCATTCAACGGGATATGGCGACCCGTTTCGACCGGCTGTTCCTTCCATTCCACGCCCATCGCCAAGTCCTTGTAATCGCCCGGCACATACTTCACCTCTACATGCGAGAAGCCCAACGAGCGCAGCAGTGCGTAAGCCTGACGGAACGACAGGTCCGCCACCTCCGGGATAATCGCCATCTGCGACGTGTTCGCATTGATGGTCACAAACAGGATACGCCCCACCTTGACCTTCGAGCCCGGAGCCGGGACCACCTCCACTATCGCACCGGGCGGCACATCCTTCGAGAATACCGAGTCGATGATATTATAACGCAGGCCCCTCTCGTCCAACGACCGGCCTGCCTCTTCGATGGTCATCCCCTTCACATCGGGCACGACCACCGCTTCGTTATGGCGCGTATAAGAATCCAGCCATACGAGCGTCCCGTAAATCAATCCCCAGATAATCAGGATAGCCAACAGGATGCTTACGACAATCGGATGCTTCAATATCTTTATAAAACGAGTGCTCATATTCTATATCGTCCTATCATTTGTTCATTCATGGTTCCAAACCATCGCCCAAAGGTAGGTATAAAAACAAAGAAAGTAAAGGCTTTTCCATAAAAACCTCTACTTTCCTTATACCTTTCTTACAAACCGGATGATTATCCGTTGTATTCGTCAGACACTGTCAGTTTTGCTCTGCCTTTTGCGCGACGAGCAGCTAACACGCGACGGCCGTTAGCAGTAGCCATTCTTGAACGGAAGCCGTGCTTGTTCTTTCTTTTTCTGTTAGACGGTTGGAATGTTCTTTTCATCTTACTTTATTTATTTATTATTTATTATTCGCCTACTTATTCGGGCTGCAAAGATAGAGCCTTTTTTTGAATTAATCAACACTTCCCCTATTTTTTGCCCAATTAATCATCGCATACCCGTGAAAAAAGCCTAATTAAGGGGGCTTATCGACACCCATATATGGGGTACTGTCAATACCCATATATGGGGTATCCTCAATACCCATATATGGGGTCCTACCAATACCCATATATGGGGTCCTTTTGTACCCCACTGTGGGGCTCTTTTAATACCCACGAGTGGGTATGGGTAGGACCCCACGAGTGGGTGTTCATCATACCCCACGAGTGGGTATTGAGGGGACCCCACTCGTGGGGTATTTTCAATGCAAAAGGCGGGACCGGATTGCTCCTGCCCCGCCCTTCTCTTTTAGGGATTACCTGCCTCAACAGCAGGTAATTTGCATACCTTATTTAACGATTACTTTCAGCTGCTTAACCTCATCTCCGCTTTGCAGAACGACTACATAGATGCCTTGCGGAACATCGATGCGTGTATCGCCGCTGATTTCCTGCTTAGCCTGCAGACGGCCGCTGATGCTTACTACCGTCAGTTCGGCATCGGCTACGTTCTTCACCATGATGAAGCCCTTGCCGGTGTAAACTGTTGCCGATTCGATATCCTCGATACCCGTAGGCAGGCCGGTGAAGGAGGCGAGCAATGTATATTCGGCAGCATCCAATACCACCTCATGCACCTGTTCACGGCTGTTGTCCGACCAGCGGGCAAAGTCAACGCCTGTGATGTGCGTGAAGGCTATCACGGTCAAGGCATCGTTGAAGTAGTAATGCCCGTCGTTCGCGGTATTGTTGATGACCGAAACCGTAGCATAGTCCTCGCTCTGACCCTCGATATGATAGCTGCGCGGGATATTGACCTTCACCTCCGTCGGATTGCTAACCGAGATGCTGATGTCCTGCCGCTCGGTCACGTTCGTCAACGTATATTTGCCATTCGTACCCGTCAATGCCGAGCCGTTCACCGTTACCGTTACCTTGCCAGCATCCGCAGCTAATGTAGTCACCGTGAAGGTGAAGTCATCGCCCCGTTCAACGGCATATACACCCGACTTGTCAACCCGTGCGCCACGTACCGATTCCGGCAATACTACGGCATACTGGCCTTCTGGGATGATAACCGGGTCTTTCTCTTTCAGCTTGAATGTAGCATAGATTTCCACGTTACCTTCACCTGCTTCAGGGAATGTAATGGTAGCCGTAGAGGTCGTATAAGTCTTGGTCTCCTCACCGATGGTGATGGTCATCGACTCAAACTGCTGCATCGTAGCATCCAGCGGCTTAGCTGTAATAGTCAGCTTCGTCTCCGGCTGAACCTGAGAACCGCTCTTGTAAGAGATATTCTGGTCATCCACTACCGAGATAGTACCTAAGTTAGCATTATAGGTTACTACTTGTACGCCTTTCAATATCTTGACATGTACTTTACCTACGTTCCGATAAGAGGTAAAGTTCGTCTTATCTACCGGTACGAACTTAGCCGGCTGGTTGGTTCCACCGTCGGAGTCAGATGTCGGGATAGCCGTTTCGTCCAACCACTGATATTGTCCCGGTATCTCTGCCGGACCAGCCAAGTGAGAGTTACGCAACGATTGTCCTGCCGTGATAGGTGTTGCCACCGGGTCGCCAATCAGTAGTACATCGTCCAGGTTCACCTTCTCAATCTCGAAGGTAGCCGATACCGGCTTGAAGTCCTTATACATATCATCATCATTATATGACAAGGTTACGGTATAAGTACCTGCATCTACCGGAGCAATTACCGTATTGCCCTTCGCATCCTTATAGGTTACAATCAGACGGCCATAAGCTTGACTATTAGAAGCTACAGCTTTCTTATCTTCACCAACGACAAGGGCTACAGAAGACGGATTGAAGAACTGTGGCTGACCGTTATAAACGGCATCCTCAATCTCAAACTTACCATCCTTCACGGCCAATACCTGACGCTTATCCGTTGCTTTCAGTTTCAAGGTTGCACTGGTATTGCTTGAGTTGCAGATATCGCTTACCAAGAATTTACCATTACTACCTGTAGGAACGAGAGTCTCTTCACCATCCTTCACCTGATACAAAGCATATTCGAATCCCGGCTGCGGGTCATACAATGCTGCAATCGATGCACTCGGGTCTAACAAGTCGTTCGAATCGATAATAGCATCACCGCACATCAGATAGAACGGCGTACCGGAATTATCCACGGTCAATGTATAATGTCCACCCGTATAAGACTTCACATTATAATGTACCTTTATGCCGGTAATGGTATTCCGGTCTAAGTTATCATCCTCTTCGTTTGTCGTAAAGCCTACTTCAGCATAATGCTCGCCAGACTCATGAGTAAAGTGTTCCAACTCGAACGTACCGGCTACGCTCTTCAACGAACCATTTACATAATAGCCCGCCTTACCGTCCTGAGCCAATACATACTTATTCGTAGCCTCATCACGTGTTACCGTAGGCAATTGCGTAATGATTAAGTGAGCCTGAGTAATCGTAATCGTAGTCGGAGATGTTTCCGTATTCACTTCTGCATAATTAGCATCTGCAGCACGCTTGAACATCACCTCATACGAACCAGCCTCTGCATAAGGCTCGGTGCGCCATTCAGCACCACCCACCGGACGATAATAAACCTCTATGTTATTCAAGTCAGCCGGATAAGTAGTATATTCTACTGCCTTAGCCGTACCATCGTACGCATAAGTAGTAACCGGTGTAATACTTGGCTCAACCAACTCCTTCACATAAATACGCAATACCGATTCGCCTTCCGGCAAGATAACGATATCATCTGTCGTACCTGAGCTACCGATGCGGCATTCATTCTTTGCATCCGGAGTCAGTGAATATAACTGGCCATTAACCACCGCACTAATCAGCTTATTAGTCGGATCTGTCACCTTAAAGGTTACTTCCAACTTCGTATCCGCCGGAGCCTCTACCCAGTCACCATTCAAAACAGTTGTAGCGACGTCGTTACCATTCAAATCATAAATCGTAACATCACTTACCTCTGTATCCGGATACTTCACTAACAGGTTGCCGGCTAATACACGTGCAAAATCCACATGGATATTATTTACACCAGCCTGCAAAGTAACGGTATAAGTACCATTGCCATTATTCGTAACACCTTCAGTAGAACCATTTATCGTTACCGTGATTCTGTTATAATCCTCAGCATCTACAGAAGGAGTAATCGTGATGACCTGTCCTGCCTCATATTCTGTATTCCCTTCTTCAGGGTCAAGCTCCGGACTCGTAGTCACCGAACCAATACTGCTATTATAAGTCAAATTCACTGTGGCTGCCACATACTCGAACTCAGCATGGATAATGTTCAAACCGGATTGGACAGTTGTAGTTACCGTTGCTGTTCCATCTTTATCTGGCGTTACAGATTGATTAATGCCATTCACATAAACTGCTTTGATAGCATAGCCGTCACTTGGAGTAATCGTTGCAGTCACCGATTCATCCTTTGCCAACTCATCTCCGCTATTTACAGAAGTAGAGCCATTCTTCAAAGTTATCGTTCCATCTTCCTCAGCATAAGAAGCACGAATGATGGCTGCATCATTGAAGAACACGTACAATGTATTCTTTCCTGCTTGCATTGTACCCGTATAAACACCATCAGATGGAGCCAAAGGACCTTCATCATTAAAGTAAACCTCACGAACCGTTTCATTTCCATTTGGTGTTACTTTAAAATAGATAGCCTCCTCTGCATCCAATGTAGTCGGGTCAACTGTTGTTGTACCTTCCGAATTGCTATAATAAGAAATCGTAGCAGAAACATCTCCTGCTATAACTTCTTCAACACTTTCCGCAGCAGTACTTTCATACGTTGCAACAATCAAGTTTGTACCTACTTTCACATCATAAGTATAAATCATCTTACCTGCATCCTCGCCCGAACCTTCTTCTCCAATAAGAGGCGTGCCATTCACCGATACAGATACTAATTTATAATGCTCTTTCTGGTTATTTACCTTGATTGTAATAGTATTTTCATCTAGATTGTTCTGGTCCAAGGTTGTTTCATTCTTATTAATCGTAGTAACACCATCTTCACCCAAAACCACAATGTCAGATGAACTACCTGTCACCCCATCAACCCGTGTATCTACCAGTGCTTTATCCGTAAAGACTACACTCACTTTGTTCTTTCCCGGACGGGCAGTTGCCTCATAAGAGCCATTAGCCTCTACCGTCTTTACCCAATCGTTGTCGTTGACTATTACAGCAGCTACGCCATAGCCTGTCTTCGGAGTCGTTGTGATAACAATAGTATTATCTTCTATCGTTGCAGAAACCTCACCACCATCGTTATGTTCTACCGTAACCTCTTCATCTGGCTTCGTGCTTTCATATACAATAGTTACATAGTTCGTACCGGCTACCATTTTAAAGGTATAGATACCATCTGCGGCGATGTTTTGAGACGCTCCATTAATTGTAACCGAGCTGACTGCTTTATCCTGTACCTCATTTGTTTTGATGGTAATCACGTCATCCTCAGCAAATGTTTCCATGCTTGGGTCTGTTATTACATCATCACCTTTCTTAATAGTAACTGCACCGCTTTGTTCTGATTGCTCTAATCCTTCCAATACGATGTTCAACGTCGGTGCACCTGTCGCATAAACAACCACTGAATTTATACCGGCAACCGCACCCTCTGTCAAAAAGTATGTACCTTCCGAAGTAGAAGCAGCCTCCTCACCATTAATAACTACACGCTCTACGGATTCATCTGCATCTAAGTCTGAAATCTTTACATAAATGTCATCACCCTTCTTTAATTTAGTTGTGACATTCGATGTGGTTACTTCATCCGTGCAATCATCATCCGCATATATTTTCACCTTGCTATCGTCAATGCCAAATACCAACTTATTCAGTTCTGTCACCTTTGTACTTCTATATTCCACATAGATATAATTCGTACCCTCTTCTACTTCCTCTGTATAAGTCTTAGCAGTTGTACCGATTTGTTTACCATTAAACAGAACAGAAGCAACCTCGTAACCATCGCTTGCTGCCGGAACAATAATAGAGATGCTCGTTCCCGGAGTTAATGTAGTTTCTCCAGATTTTACAGAAGCACCACTATTATAGGTTACAGCCACATTGCCATCTGTACCCTCTATAGTCGATGGAATATTCACCGTTGAACCTACATCAAACAATGCAACGAAGGTATTAATATCAGCTACAGTTGTATAATTATTCGTTTTATACCAACCATCTTGGTCTGGTGTTTCGCTGCTCACTGTCAAAGCATTTCCGTTTACCGTTATTGCATCAACTAAGTAGCCTGTTTCCGGTTTTACCTTTACATATAACTGCGTTCCCGCCGTTACACTATTACTGGTCACTAGTTCATCACTAGAATTATATAACTGCATTGTTCCTTGAGCAGAATTAATCACCCTCGCAATGTCAGCCTCATCTGTCCGTTTGGCAAAAGTAATATGGAACTTAGGATGGCCTGTACCTGCTATCGTATATTCATACGTACCAGCAGTTACTTCTCCACTTGGCATCGGAGTTATTAAATTCAAATTCGGACGATTTACTTCATAAATATAATACCCTTCGTTAACTTTTACTTCGATGGTTATTTGGTCATCTTTATGCAAAGTATTAGCATTCGAAGTGATTTCTTCGCCACCTGCATTCTTAACTATAATGCTACCGCCGTCCGTACTTGAACCACTAACAGTAGTTACTGAATACTCCAAAGTAAACTCAGCCTCCGGAATAGTAATAGGCACATTCTGGATAAGGACATTTGGATAATTAGCATCTCCATTCTGACATGTCAATTGGCAATAGAAAGTACCACTGATATAGTTGCCATGGCTATCCGTTATTGTGTAGGTATTATCTTTGCCGGGTGTAGCAGTTATAGGCTCACCATTCAATGTCCAATTATCGAGCTTAAACGATTCCAAATTCTTAGAGAACAACCCTAAACTTGTTAAATCGGATGCATCAATCTTTACCGTATTGTCTTCTTCACGTGTTATGCCTGTTACAGGTTGAAGCCCATCGGGAGATTGTGTACCGATTATATAACTGCTTATACTACCTTTTGCCGGAATATGTGCCAATTTATTATCTTGACAACTCAACGTACGCAATGCGGAGACATAGCCCAATTCATTACTTTCATTACCTAACGTCAATGTTTCCAATACGCCATTATTCGTGAAAGCCAAATAGGCCAATTTGCTTGACATATCGCCGGAAGCACCCACAACAAACGCCTCTACTTTTCCGTCAATCGTCAATTGCAAACCGCTCCAATTATCACCATTATTGTCATCGTTATTCACAAAATAGATAGTTTCTGCACCAGTAGTTACACCATCTTCTGGATATTTCCATTGAACTGCCGCACCTACTGCAGTAACTGTAGGAGATATTTGTGTTCCTGAACTGGTTTCTAACGTAGGACAAGTTATATCAACTGAGCCCGGAGAATCTCCAGCTTTACTTAGCCCAGTCCCTGTAAGTTGTATGTTTACAGATCCGCCAGCAGGAATCGTAATAGCGATGTCTCTTTCATGACTATCCTGCCCCATTACAAACCCCACCGACGTAAATAGCATCAATAGGGCTAATAGTAATCGTTGTTTCATGATTCTTATTTTTTTAGTTAATACTCTGTTGTTTATGCTCCTTCGAATGTACACGTCGGACACTTACGTATGTCTCCTCCGGACACTTACGTATGTGTCACTCGGACAGTTACGTATGTGTCAGCCAGACACTTACGTATGTGTCCACCGGACAGTTACGTAACTCTCCCGCATACACTTTCGAGAGTCTTCCGCCTTTTGGCAAAAAAAGCCCCTCTACTATCGATAGAGAGGCTTTTCAGGGTATCCTTCCGGTCTTCGCAGACGGGAAGGGACAAAAAGAATTTTCACTTTATTACTTATATTATTAATACTAACTCCCGCCCTTCTCTCTCGCGAGGTACTTGCGCAATGGACAATCTCATTTGCCATTGGGCGGACAATTAATTGATTATGTTTAATTTATAACAATTAAATTCGAAGTTATGAACTTAGTTAATTTCGAATTTCGAGTTACGAATTACGAATGGCAGGATGTGAACCCTTAATTCGTAATTCGTAATTCATCATTCGTAATTATCATTTAACTGCTACCTTGAAGCTTTCGCCGTCAACCGATACCACTACGATACCCGCCGGAGCTGCGATAGTTTCGTTGTCAGAGTTAGCAGTTTCGTTAGCTACTACCTTACCGAGGATTGTGCTTACGATAACGTTCTTGCCTTCAGCACCCTTAACGATAACTGCACCGTCAGTAGCGATAACGCTGATTGCGCTTGCTGCATCTTCGATAGTTTCGTTAGCTGTCGGAGCCTGTTTGCCTTCGCGTACATTGAACTCTTCAGCCAAAGTGATATCGTCAGTCAATACCGGGCAACCGTTAATCCATGCCATCCAAGAAGACTTGTAACCGCTGTTCGGGTTCTTTTCGTCGTTCAACTTAGCAGCCTCGATATAGAAGCTCTGAGTTTCCGGATTAACAATGCGGAATGCGAATGTATAAGGCAGGATAGCACCTTCTGTAATCACTGTCTTCTTGTTCTCTTCGCTCATAGTCGGAACGAATACGCTATCTACACGGTGTACAGCGTCAACGAAGCCTAACTTCGTGTACTGGCCTTCGTGCAAGAACTCGTTCTTCAATTCAGCAGCGTGAGCAGCTACAGAGTCAGTGTAAGATACCAAGTAGCGAGCTGTCATGTAACCCGGGATGATAGTCAGGTGTTCAGCCGGACAGTCAGCATCGATACCATGCAACGGACAGTAAGTATGGTTCGGTTCGAATTCCGGAGCCACAGCCAACATGTAAGTCGGTTTCTTCGTATCGTTGCGAACGAATGCCGTATCCAAGTAGAGTGACGGGTTGTACATATCGCGGTTGTATGTCATACCCAAGATGTTACCATGCTCGAACAAGAACTCGTCAGAGTACTCAACACGATAAATCTCAACGGTATCCGGATTAGCGAAGTAGCGGTAAGAAGCATACTCCTTCGGAGCGATAGTCAACTGAGCGTTAGCATTCCAAGCATAGATATTCTGCTGCTTCTGAACTTCAGCGTTGTTGAAGTCGAAGAACATCATTTCGCCATTCAACAAGAGCTTTTCGCCTTCCTGATTGTTTGGCCATGCAGCATCGTCTTTACCTTCTACTACGAACATCAAGTCTTCAGCATCAGCACTTTCTGCTGGGTCAATACCCAAATTAGTAATAACGAATGACTTTTCTGCACCATCTACAGTTGCTGTATATTTGCCATTCAAAATGTTCTCCATTTCGTAGTTAGCAACCTTAACAACATTCAGCTTATTGTTTTCTTTCAACTTAACGATGAAGTTGTCAGCCAATGTAGAATTACCGTAGTCGATTTCTTTATTAGCTACGTTTGCAGGAGCAGTAGCATCTGTATAATCGATGACTTCCTTAACTAATTCAAACTGCTTCTTAGCTTCGTTATACTTCAGATATTCACCATTATAAGCTAATTTATAACGGAAGTATGACAATGTATCACCAGCTGCAGTGTATTCCCATTCGCCATCTTTGTTCTTAGCCATGATGTCGTTGATGATGTAGAATACGTCTTTCTTCGCATTCTCAGCAATCGTACCATCATTGTTCAATGTATCTGTAGTCTGAGTCTTAACCAAGTCGAAGTTGATAGCCTTAGTTTCATCACGAGTCAACAATACATTGCCTAA
The DNA here is from genome assembly GCA_949289155.1 of uncultured Parabacteroides sp. Taxonomy (GTDB): domain Bacteria; phylum Bacteroidota; class Bacteroidia; order Bacteroidales; family Tannerellaceae; genus Parabacteroides. Next base: position 1,897 of record CASEMX010000009.1, on the reverse strand, counting down.
GCCATCGATTCCTACATAAGTAGTTGTACCGAAGCTATCTGTAAAGGTAACCTTATAGTCGCGTGCTATTCCTGCCGGAGTTTCGTCTGCATTGTAACAGCCATAGTGATCCAATGTTTCACCGCCCAATTCAGCTACTTTCTTGATTTCGAAACGGTAAGTCTTATTATCTAAGTTCGCTACATAGATGTCACCAGATTCACGACGCAACGCCAATGTGTTAGGAGTACCCTTATCTCCTGGCAACATATCGAATGCTTCGTTCCAACGAACAGATGCTTTCGTTTCACGGTTAGTCAACTTCAATGTACCAGTCTTATCAACTGTTACAATCCATTGAGCTTCCGGACGAGAAAATGATACATAGTCAGCCTTTGTCCAAACATCGCTCGGCTGAAGGTTCGTCTCATTCTGAACATTCGGCTGAATAGTCATGCCTTCAACGCCTTCACCTTGCAAACCTTTAACAGTGATAGCCCAGCCATAGAACTCAGACATATCGATATAATCCGTATCAGCGAAACGAACTACTGTGTTAACCGGGTCAACAGCTTCTAACAAGTCATTATCTTCTTCTTTATTTTCAGCTAAAGTAGTATTCAGATAATCCTTGCCATCCATATCGGAAATCAACATTTCCAAATCTTTTTGCTCTTCCTCTTCGCCAACTTGTGTCCAAGCCTGAACAGCAACAACTTCCAGCGGAGAGTAGTCAACTACAACCGGCATATTTACTTTGAAGCTCCAAGTTGCAATTGTTTGCTCTTCTGCATCTTTCAATTGGTCTTCGATGATTTCTTTAGCTGTCATCAAAGCGAACTTATGGCCCTTACCTACTTCAGATGCCGGAGTTAAGTCTGTATTGTACTTAGACCATTTCTCTTTCAGCAATACTACATAAGCACCTTTTGTTTCATTGTAGATGAAGTAAGAATCATCATCTGCCAATTCAATCTTAGCGCTAACGCCCTGAATATCTTCACCAAATTCAGTAGTCTTAGCAACCAACTTGCCAACGAACGGATCAACACCCTGCAAACCTTCATAGTTTACATAGTCGCCATCTTTATTAATGTAACCGAATTGCAAACCGAAGTAATCGTTGTTTACTTTGTTGATTTCAGATGCAGTTAATTTTTCCGGTTCAACTGCTTTCAAGCTATATACAATAGTATTAGTAGTTGCAATAGAAGTAGTTGTTCCATTATAGTAGCCAACAACGTCTCCATCTGCACCTATAAATTCCAATGTCTTCTGTGCAGCGGCATTGAACGTGTCATAAGTTTTGTCACCTACAGTAACAGTATAAGGCTTATTAGTTAACGCATTGATTAATTTGTAACCAATAATTTCCTCTGTCCCATTTACAGTTGTTTTTACTGCTTCTAAACGCCACCATGTAGAACGATTTTCCTCATGAGAATAATATGAGCCCTCTACATTAACATCCAAGTGCCCATTACCATCTCCTGCAGTTGCTGAACCATCACCGTAGTTATTAGTTTTAACATAGAAATACTGACCTTCTACATAATCACCGTCTTTAAACTTTTGAGCAACATCCCCAAAAGTTTCAGCCAATGCTGAAGAAGTCAGTCCACCGGCGAGCAGGAAGCTCGCGCAAAGCGTAAGTACTTTTTTGTTCATAATTAAATTAATTATTTAGTTAGTAAAATAGTGTATCAATCAAGTTCTATTTGAGGGTTAACCCTCTGAGCTCTAAAATCCATGTGTCGCTTTTAAACGTTCCTTTTTTAGCGTCAGATTTGCAAAGTAGAGATAGCAGCGATTTGGGGCGGGATATTTCGTAATTAAAAGCGCGGCTTTCGTACTCGATTTTCTATGTGCTTGATAAGAAAGCCTATATAAATTCAAATTTTTTTTGGTCTTTGTTTGG
>CASEMX010000008.1 GCA_949289155.1 uncultured Parabacteroides sp. | reverse complement strand
AGTCGAGGGGTCTTCTACTCCGTTTTTACTCTGTTTTTTACCATTTTCCTCCGAAGAAAATCTGCCAACACGTGTTGCCAAGCCTTTGAGGACCCTCGATGACCTCCCAACACGTGTTGGCAACACTTTGAGGACCCTCGACGACCTCCCAACACGTGTCGGCAAGCTTTTGAGGACCCTCAATGACCTCCCAACACGTGTTGGCAACACTTTGAGGCTCCTCAACGACCTCCCAACACGTGTTGGCAAACTTTTGAGGCTCCTCGACTGCGCTCGGAATGATGAAATGATATCTTAATGCTATTTTGACACACCCTCGCCGGTCTTTTTCCCTTTTCCCCGGTGCCCTTCCGCCAGGGCATAAAAAACGGAGTCCTCTTATCTTGCGACAAAAGAACTCCGTATCCATTCATTTTCAATAAAACATTAATCTATTTCTTCGTCAGCTTCGTACCCACCCATTTCGCGAAGCGCGTTCTTCAGCATGACATACTGCTGGAAGAGGTGGTTGACAGGTACTTCGCCCTGCGTATAATCGTGCATCGGGCTCTTGAGGAAGAAGCTCAAGAAGCGCTGGATGCCGTAACGGCCTGCGCGGGCAGCCAAGTCGCTGAGCAAAACCAAGTCCAAGCAAAGCGGAGCAGCCAAGATGGAATCGCGGCACAAGAAGTTGATCTTGATTTGCATCGGATAACCCATCCAGCCGAAGATATCGATGTTGTCCCAGCCTTCCTTGTTATCGTTGCGCGGAGGATAATAGTTGATACGTACCTTATGATAATAGTCGGTGTAGAGGTCCGGCTGGTTTTCCGGCACGAGGATGGATTCGAGCGTAGAAAGCTTGCTGACCTCCTTCGTGTGGAAGTTGGCCGGTTCGTCCAATACCAAGCCGTCGCGGTTTCCTAAGATATTGGTCGAGAACCAACCCGAAAGGCCTAAGCAACGTGTGCCGATAATCGGGGCGAAACCTGACTTAACCAACGTCTGTCCTGTCTTGAAGTCTTTTCCGGCGATAGGCATCTTCGTCTTCTCTGCCATTTCCCACATAGCCGGGATATCGACCGTCGTGTTCGGAGCGCCCATGATGAACGGTGCGCCTTCGGCCAATGCCGCATACGCGTAGCACATCGAAGGAGCGATATGTTCGCGGTCGTCTGCCTTCATGGCTGCTTCCAAAGCCGCCAACGAGCCGTGTATATTCTCATCGACCGGCACATAGATTTCCGTAGAAGCCGCCCAGAGGACTACGATACGCGCGCATCCGTTCTTTTCCTTGAAGTCGCGGATGTCTTGACGCAAAGCCTCGACCATTTCCCAACGGGTCGCGCAGTCTTTCACGTTATTGCCATCCAAGCGTTTGGCGTAATTATGGTCGAAAGCCGCTTTCATCGGGACAATCTGCTCCAACTCGTCTTTTACCGGGTTGATGTCCTTTTCCTTCAGCACTTCCGCGTTGATGGCCGATTCGTACGCATTAGCAGGATACACATCCCACGCGCCAAATACGATATCGTTTAAATCTGCGATAGGAACTATTTCATTATAATGAAGATATTTCTTATCCTTACCCCGGCCCACACGAATCTTATCGTATTGGGTCATCGAACCAACGGGCTTTGCCAATCCCTTACGCGTCATCAACACACCCGTCATAAACGTAGTCGTTACAGCCCCTAAACCTACACACAGCACACCGAGTTTCCCGGTTGCCGGTTGTACTTGCTTATTTTCCATTTCTTTTGTAATTAATATTTCATGTTGCTACATTCAGAGCCGCAAAATTAAGGCTTTATTCCGTGAATACCATATCTCATTTGGCGTTTTTTCTTGTATAAAATGAAATAAAACCAAGCATTTGCCATCTTTACATTAGAAAATCTGCGCTGGCAACCTTTTTTAAAATAAGATACCCATTATTTCTTCAAAACCTTTTCCCGATAAGCAGAAGGAGACAATCCCGTTATCTTGTTAAACAAGCGGGAGAAATAAGCGGCATCTTCAAAGCCCAATAACGTAGCGATATCCCGTAGCTTCAAATTTGTCAGTTCTATATATTGACAAGCCTTTTGGATTTTTAATCGGAGGAAATAGGTTATCGGTGCGATACCAGTCTCTTTCAAAAAAAGCATTGAGAAATGAGATGCGGAATATTTAAATACCCCTGCCAGCTCGGTAAGCGTAAGATTATGCTGGACATTCTCCTGCATATAGTGAATCACTTTAGCAGAGAATGATAACGGCTTTTCATTATGAGAGTTTGCCGCACGATATTGTTCAAGGCAAATGAAAGAAGAGAGGAAATGATACAAACACATCGACGCATAAAGCATATATTCGCGTATGTATCCCATCGAAAAACTTTTGTACATCTCCTCGAAAAGCTGCATCCGGTCTTGGAGTCGAGAGTAATCGTCTGGAAGAATCGCTTGAGGATTCGGGTAAGTTGGAAGAAAACAATGACTCATCTTCCCTCGGAAATGAAGCCAATAAATCGTCCAAGGGTCTGTATTGTCTGCGCCGAAAGCATAAGGCGTATGGTCCGGAATAAAGATATATTCATCTTTTTGAACCAGATATCGGATTCCATTTATTTCATACCATCCTTTTCCATCAGTACAATAAATTAACATACAATAATCGCATCCCTCCTCTTTACAAACATAGTGATATTTTACACGGGGAAAATAGCCAATCATACGCAAATAGAGATTCCCTATCAAAGGTTCTTTAGCATACTCTTCCAAAACCTGTTCCGGCAACGAAACAAAACGTTCACCTTTAAATCCGTTCTTTATTTTAGCCATTCGAAGAAATAATAAGATAGTACAAGTAAATCAAAACAAAGGTACAGTTCAATTTTCAAGAAAGGAAATACTTTTGCAGAAAATAAAAGATAACGACAATGAGGGAATGCAATTATGACAAATTTCCAGCAACCGATATAGATGGAAAGTTATGGAAAGACTGGACCGATATCCGTAGCGAATTAAAAAAAGCTATCGGTAATCGGAAGAGAATCGTGATCGTAATAGAGTGCTATCAAGGTGTTTATCATGAAGAATTAAAAGAGGAATTGCAAAAACTACAGCCCGACTTATGGTTGGATACGCAGACGGTTTTCAAATCGAACGCTGAAATCGCTACTATGACCTATCCGTATGTAACCGATGACCGGCTTTTCGGATATCGAGCCCATTTTTCTTATCAGGACTTTCTGGATTCAGATAAGTTAAATGATATTCAAAGGAAGGTAAAAGCAACATCTGGAACAACGATTGTGTACGGGCACGGAGCCACTCTTGTCGCTCCCGACGCAAATATATATGTCTATGCAGATATGCCGCGTTGGGAAATACAACTTCGTTCGCGACGTCATGAGATTAATGGTTTAGGCGTAGAAAATAAAGAGGAAGGGGCTTCCTATCACTACAAACGAGGCTATTTTGTCGATTGGATTGTCTGTGATAACCTAAAGAAAACATTATTGCCTAAAGCTGATTATTGGTTGGATACGACCCTCCGCCATCAACCCAAAATGATAACCGGCGCGGTATTACGAAAGGGATTAGATAAAATCGCCCATAAACCTTTTCGTGTCGTACCGTTCTTTGATCCGGCTCCATGGGGTGGACAATGGATGAAATCAGTTTGCGGTCTCAATCCGGAACAGAGCAATTATGGTTGGTGCTTCGATTGTGTACCAGAAGAAAACAGCCTGTATCTCCGCGTAGAAGGTACATTGTTTGAGATGCCTGCGAACAACTTGGTATTCTATAAGACACGGGAACTGTTAGGCGCACCGGTAGAATCGCGCTTCGGACAAGATTTCCCGATACGGTTCGACTTCCTCGACACCATCGGAGGAGGCAACCTGAGCCTTCAGGTACATCCTACCACACAATATATCCGTGATACGTTCGGTATCTATTATACACAGGATGAAAGCTATTATCTTCTGGATGCAGAAGAAGGGGCAACTGTCTTTCTCGGACTGAAAACAGGCATCCAACCCAATGAAATGATAGCCGCACTCAATCAAACCCAAGAGACCGGAGGGGCTTTCGATGTGGAAAAGTATGTTAATCGTTGGCCGGCAAAGAAACATGACCATTTCTTGATTCCCAATGGAACAATACACTGCTCCGGAGCCGGCGCAATGGTTCTTGAAATCAGTGCTACCCCCAGTATCTTTACCTTTAAACTTTACGATTGGGGACGCTTAGGATTAGATGGGCTGCCTCGTCCTATTAACATTCGACATGGTTCACATGTTATTCAATGGGAACGCCAGACTGAACTGGTACGCAATCAATTAGTCAATCAAATCATTCCCATTGCCCAAGGTGATGGTTGGCGTGAAGAACGGACCGGACTACACGAAAATGAATTTATCGAAACACGCCGCCATTGGTTTACCGCTCCTGTAACCCATCATACAAATGGGGGCGTACAAGTTCTAAATTTAATAGAAGGAGAAGAGGCTATTGTAGAAAGCCCAACCGATGCTTTCGAACCATTCATTGTACATTATGCCGAAACTTTTATTATCCCGGCAGCCATAAATGAATATACTATACGTCCTTATGGGACATCTGCAGGAAAAGAATGTGGAACCATCAAAGCCTATATCCGTTTCCGACAATGAAAGATATTGTAATGACATTAGATGCCGGTGGAACGAATTTGGTCTTTTCTGCTATTCAAGGAGGGAAAGAAATCATTCGTCCAATCGTTCTGCCTTCCATAACAGACGATCTTTCCACATGTTTGGCTACTTTACGCTCAGGATTCGAGCAAATCAGGGCTTCACTGACAGAAACTCCGGCGGCTATTAGTTTTGCCTTTCCCGGACCGGCAGACTATGAAGCAGGAATTATAGGTGATTTGCCGAACTTCCCAGCTTTTCGTGGAGGTGTCCCGTTAGGTCCCTATTTAGAGGAATATTTCGGTATTCCTGTATTTATCAATAATGATGGGAATCTATTTGCGTATGGAGAGGCTTTAGCCGGAATACTTCCTGAGATTAACCTACAATTGCAAAATGCAGGCAATCCCAAGCGATATAAGAACCTTATAGGTGTGACATTAGGCACTGGATTTGGCGGCGGTATAGTTATCAATGGCAAATTGCTAATCGGAGACAACCAACTTGCCAATAGCTTGTGGTGTCAACCCAATATATGCCATCCTGAATGGATTGCCGAAGAAAGTGTCAGCATACGAGGCATCCAACGGATATATGCCCAGCTATCCGGAGATTCAACTCTTTACTCTCCTAAAGAGATATTCGAAATAGCAGAAAATTCTCGGCAAGGAGATAATGAAGCAGCCATAGCGGCATTCTCTGAATTAGGGAAAGTAGCAGGACAGGTTCTCGCCTCTGCCCTACTGCTGATAGATGGTATAGTCGTCATTGGCGGTGGAGTTGCAGGAGCCGCCAAATATATCCTGCCTGCACTGATGAACGAACTCAAAGGAGAAACGGGAATGGCCAACGGAACTCATTTCCTACGCTTACAAAGAGAAATATACAATTGGGAAGAAGCAATAGAACGGGAGGAATTCTTACATAGCAATAATCCACGTACTATCATAGCGCTTTCTCATTTAGGTGCAAGCCGGGCAATTGCGGCTGGAGCCTATTATTTTGCCCTGAAACGGATAAATCACTAAACAAACATAACATCAAAAAAGCCATATGAAACAACAAACATTATTAATAGCAGCTTTGACGGCTTTTATTTCGCTCTCCTCTTGCTCTATGCAGAATCTTGCAGATAAAACGTCCGACGAAAATTTATCACAATATGTCGAACCGCGGATTGGCACTGCACATTGCCGATGGTTTCACTTTGCACCAGGAGCCATGCCTTTCGGACTTGCCAAGCCCGGTCCATCCACCAACGGAAGTTTAGGAAATAAGTCCGGATGGGAAGCCACCGGCTATGACTATCGAGATAATAGTATCGAAGGGTTCCCTTGCCTACATGAATTCCAAGTGGGAGGAATCGTACTGATGCCAACCAATGGCAAACTAATTACCCATCCCGGATTGCCGACAGATAGCATAAAACAGGGTTATCGCTCAGCTTTTGACCGAAAGAACGAAGTAGTTCATCCGGGATATTATTCTGTTATCCTTGACGATTATGGAATCAAAGCGGAAGTAACAGCAACTCCTCGTGTAGCCTTCCAACGTTTCTCTTTTCCAAAGGGAGAAAACAACCATATCTTATTTGACATAGGAAATCGACAAGGGGAAAGCGGAGCTGTCAAAGATGCCTTTGCTTGCTACACGGAAGAGGGACGCATTGAAGGATGGGTTATCACAGAGCCTGAGTATGTCAAAAAGTATCAAGCAGGGAGTAACGTACCACTTTATTTTTCTGCCATTGTCGATCGGAAGCCTGATACCTTCGGAATATTTCATCAAAACAAACAAGAGCCGAGCATACGTGAAGCCAAAGGCATAGGTGTTGGCGTTTATCTTACTTATAATTTGGAAGAAGATACACCAATAACAGCCAAAGTCGGCTTGTCCTATACTTCTATTGAGAACGCTCGACTAAACTTAGAGACAGAAGCCTCCGATTTATCCTTTGATGATGCAATGATGCAATCTGCTCAAACATGGGAAAAATATTTGAGTCGCATCCGCATAGAGGGAAGCAAAAAGGAAGATAAGGTAAAATTCTACACTGGATTGTATCACGCGCTCTTAGGCAGAGGATTGGCTAATGATGTGAATGGTGCTTATCCTCGTCATGACGGTAGTATAGGACAATTGCCTATGGAAGATGGAAAGCCACTACATAATATGTACAATACCGATGCTATATGGGGCGGACAATGGAATCTTTCGCAAGTATGGACATTAGCCTATCCGGAATATCTGTCCGATTATATCAGTAGCCATTTGCAAATATATAAAGATGCCGGATGGTTAGCTGACGGTATAGCCAATAGCCGATTTGTATCTGGTGTTGGAACAAATCAATTACCCATCGTAATTGCCGGTGCTTATCAATGTGGCATACGAGATTTCGATACAAAATTGGCTTACGAAGCCTGTTTGAAAAATGAATTGGATGGGGAAAATAGACCATTGGGGGCAGGGAAGGTAGATACGGACTTATTTGTAAAGTACGGCTACGTACCGCACTTGGAAGAAGGAGCTGGTCCCGACGAAGCATTTATGTTCTCGGCATCGCATACATTGGAGTATTCTTTCAGTTCTTGGGCTGTAGCTCAATGGGCAAATGCATTAGGCGATACGCAACATTATGAGCAGCTCATCGACCTTTCGAAAGGATGGGAGCGCCTTTATGATAAAGAAATGAACTTCATTCGTCCAAAGAAAGCGAATGGACAGTTTATCGATAACTTCGATCCATTGCAGGTATGGCGTGGATTTCAGGAAGGTAATGCTTGGCAATACACATTTTATGTACCGCACGATGTGCCTTCATTAGTAGAGCATGTCGGAACAGAAACCTTTACTGCACGTTTAGATAGTATATTCACCGTATCGCAAAAGAATCTGTTCAGCGGAGGAACGAACATAGATGCCTTTGCCGGTTTACAAACTCTATATAATCAAGGCAACCAACCCTGCTTACATATTTCATGGTTGTTCAACGAAGCCGGACAGCCGCGCTTAACCCAAAAATGGGTACGTGCCATCCTCAATGAGTTCTACGGAACTGACGGCATACATGGTTATGGTTACGGACAGGATGAAGATCAAGGGCAATTAGGGGCATGGTATGTTCTTTCATCTATGGGATTATTCGATGTAAAAGGACTGGCAGATGCGAATCCATCGTTCAGTTTGGGTGCACCGCTCTTCGACAAAATCACGATACATCTTAACCCTAAGTATTACAAAGGAGAGACTTTCACCATTACTACGACAGGCACGAACGACACGGCGCATTATGCACAACGCTACTTACTCAATGGCAAACCAATAGATGGCATTCATCTGCCTATCTCTGCCATAACGCAAGGCGGGACTTTGACTGTCGAGATGGGAGAATAAATTCGATACATAAACACTAAACACAATTCCTATGAAACTAAAAAACTTACTACTTACGGGCGCGCTGCTGATTTCATCGGCATTATCAGCGCAGAATAGTTCCGGCGGAGGGTTGCCCGAAGTCAAGGCGACCATCTATCCGGCAGTCTATAAATCCGACAAAGGACCTATGCAACGGGTATGGATTACCATTCCGCACGAAGGGAAAACAGCCTCTGCGCAACTCCGGTTAGGCGAACAAACGCAACGAGTAAAGCTAATAGAAGGCGACAACAAATATTACTTCGAGATACCGGAAGTAACTGCCTCCACCCGCTTGCCACTGACCGTTGAACAAGGGAAAAAGGTATTAGCTAAAAAAGAAATTACCATCGCTCCGACACGCCATTGGCAAATGAATCTTGTGCAACACACGCATACCGACATAGGATATACTCGCTCGCAAATGGAAATCCTTGCCGAACATCTTCGGTATATCGATTATGCACTGGATTATTGTGATGCTACGGACGATTATCCGGAGAATGCCAAGTTCCGGTGGACTTGCGAAATATCGTGGGCTGTAAGCGAATATCTGAAGAACCGTCCGGCAGAGCAAATCGAACGCCTTAAACAGCGCGTGAAAGAGGGGCGCATCGAATTAGCTGCCATGTATCTTAATTTCGACGAACTGCCCGACGAACAGACGCTGGCATCCTCGCTCTTTCCGATTAAGCAGTTCCGCGAAGAGGGCATGCGGGCTGAATTAGCCATGCAGGATGATGTCAACGGTATCGGCTGGTGTTTCAGTGAGTATTTTGCTGATGCAGGAATCAAATATGTCAATATGGGAACGCACGGACACCGGGCACTCATCTGCTTCGACAAACCGACCGTATTCTGGTGGCAATCACCCTCCGGGAAGAAGGTGCTTGCCTATCGCGCGGAACATTACAATCAGGGAAACTTCTTCGGCGTTCATACGGATGATTTCGAAACGTTCGAGACTCGCGTATTGGAATATTTAGGCCAGTTGGAAGCGAAAAACTATCCCTACGATATCTGCGCAGCGCAGCATTCCGGCTACTTCACCGACAATGCTCCTCCATCGACCAAGAGCTGCGAAATGGTGAAACGTTGGAATGAGAAATATGAATGGCCGAAACTGCGCACTGCCGTAGCTACGGAATTTATCAAAACCGTAGAAAAAGAGTATGCCGGCAAAATAGAGACGATTCGCGGAGCATGGCCGGACTGGTGGACCGACGGTTTCGCATCCGGCGCCCGGGAGGCGGCTGTTTCACGTGTAACACATTCCAATATCATTGCCGACCAAGCCGGATTGTCATTTGCCAAGCTCTTAGGCGCACAATTGCCGGCTGACATCAACCGGAAAATCGATGAGGTAAACAACGCGCTCCTGTTTTATGATGAGCATACCTTCGGATATAGCGAAAGCGTCCGCGACCCGTATGGGCTGGAGACGTGGGAACAGCGCTCGTTAAAGCAATCCTACGCATGGGAGGCTTACCGCCATACCGGATTATTGGGCGAGGTTACGATGGGTATCCTGCAACAATTCGTACCGAAAGCAACGGTTCCTTCCGTGGCGGTATTCAATACGTTGAACTGGACTTACAGCGGCATCGCCCGCGTCTACATTGACCATCAGATTCTCCCGAAAGAGAAAGCGTTTGAAATCGTAGACGCAGCCGGGAACGTTATCCCTGCGCAAGCCGGCGAAAGCCGTTCGGATGGTACGTATTGGAACCTGTATGTAAAGGATGTCCCGGCTTTGGGGTATGCCCAATATTACATCCACGTGAAAGAGGAACCGAGACCCGCCACGCAAACGGCTTCAACATTGGAACAAACGCGCGTCGAAAACGCATGGTATGCCATTGATTTCAATCCGCAGAAGGGAACTATCCGCCAACTCTTCGATAAGGAGCTGGGCACGAATCTGCTTACGCCGGATGCCGAATGGGAAATGGGCGAGTTTATCTACGAGATTATCGACAGCCGGCATCCGATGGAACAATACAAGGCGCCGCAGTTCTTACGCCGGCGTCCGGAGAAAATGCAGTTCGACCGGTATGAGAAGGGGGCTATCTATGACATTTACCGCTTCCGGGCAGAGACCGTGGCTGGCCGCGAGCCGAATAACTTAATCATCGAGTACCATATCTATAATGTAGAAAAGAAAATCGAGGTCAGCTATTGGCTCCGTAAGAAGGCAGTGACCGACCCGGAAGCTATCTATATTTCTTTCCCGTATCAGGTAGAAGAGGGCAAAATCCATCTGGATGTTCCGGGCGGCAATATCGAAGCGGGCGTAGACCAGATTCCGGGCTCGTCGAACGATTGGTACACGGTGCAGAACTTTGCTACCGCTCGGAATGCCGAATCGCAGGTGGTCATGGGCAGTCAGGAAATCCCGCTGATGCAATTCGGCGCTATCAACACCGGGCGTTATCAGGCAGGGGCTGTCCCGCAGAGTACGAACATGTATTCATGGCCGATGAACAATTATTGGGTGACCAATTTCAATGCCGACCAGATGGGCGCACTGGAGTGGAGCTATTTCATCACCTCGTCGGCAGACAACAGTCTCGATTACGCGACGAAGTTTGCGTGGGGCAACCGCATTCCGTTCCTGACCCGCGTTCTTCCTGCCGGCAACGGCGCATCCCGGTTGCAACCGGCGTCTATCTTGAAAATCGAACCGGAAAATGTGCTCTTGGTGAATATGAAACCGGTCGAGGGCGAAAATGCGGTGCTGATGCAGTTGCGCGAAATCGGCGGCAAGCCGGCACAGTTTGCCGTTTCGTCCGACAAAGTGCATATCCGCCAAGTAACGGTCTGCGACGTGGTGGGCGATGCGATTCCGAATGCGTCACCGGATTTCCGGGCTTGGGAGAATAAATTTATCAAGGTAAGCTGGTAATCTGTTTTCTGAACTGTATGTGACCGGTTACATACGTCGCTGTACTAATACGGAGAACCATGTGACCGGTTACATGCGTCTCCGTACTAATACGGAGAGCCGTGTGACCGGTTACACGCGTCTCTGTACTAATACGGAGAGCCATGCGACCGGTTACATGGCGCGCGTATTAATACGCAGAGGTGTTGCACCGGTTACATGGCTCCGCGTATTAATACGCCGGAGGTTTGCACCGGTTACATGGCTCTGCGTATTAATACGCCGGCGTTTTCACGTGTGCACGGGCTCCGCGTATTAATACGCCGGCTTTGCACCGGTTACATGCGCCGCGTATTCGTACGCAGACGTTGCACCGGTCACATGGCGCGCGTATTAATTAAAAAATTTTATTATGTGACCGGTTACACGCCTCTCCGTATGGGTACGGAGGCATTACTCCCGCTCATGTTCCTCAATAAAGCGAATCAACAGCGGAAAGGCCGGGTCGCGCATATTGCCGTGGTCGAAGCCATCCAATTCGTAAAGCGTAACGTCCGGATGACCCAGCAATTTCAACAAACGCCAGAAGTAAGCGGTCTCCTCATAACGCCCGTACAGCTCTTTTTCGCGGTCGCCGGAAATAATCAGTATCGGCGGGCAATCCTTCCGCACGTGATAGAGCGGAGCCGTTTCGTCAATCAGCGGCTGCAAAGGCGGCATCCCCATCCGGTTTCGCGTTTCAAAATGGGTAATCACCTGCCCGCTGAAGGGAATCAGTCCCGCAATGCGGTCGGCATCCTTGCCATATTTCGCCAACAGGCGTTTATCCAATCCGACCATATCAATCAGATACCCGCCGGCAGAATGGCCCGAAAGGTAAATCTTCTCCGTACTCCCGCCGTAACGGGCAATATGCTCCATCGTCCAAGCAACGGCCGCCGCCGCATCGTCCAGCATCTCCGGCGTAGTGGCTTTCGGAGACAGGCGGTATTCCACGCCTACGACAATCAGATTCTTCTGCAAGAGCGGCTCAGGAATCTCACGGCTTCCGCCGGTCAGTCCTCCGCCATGAAACCAAACGACAACCGGCGCATCTTTCACATCCGACGGATAAGCCACATCGAGGCGGCACATCGAATCGGCATACGCGTCCAACGATTCAGTACGATACGGAATATTCCGTTCAAAACGATAATCGGCTGCCCACAAACCCAACGAGGAGAGGCAACACAACAAGGTCAGCAAACAAATTCTCTTCATCTTTCTTCTTTTTTCTGTTTCGGGCAAAGGTAAAGATTATTTGCGAGCCGCCGGAGGATTTCCACGCACGATTTCTTTCCGGCTTTTATCTTCGGAAACTTTGTGCAAAGCGCCATTTGTTGCGTACCTTTGCGGTCGGAATATTAAAATGGACATCATTATGGCAATCGCATTTTACGCAGAAGGCACCGAGCTCCCGGCAATCCGAAAAGAAACCGTCAGCAATTGGATACGGACCGTCGCCGCAACCTACGGAAAGAAAACGGGAGACATCAGCTACATTTTCTGTTCGGACGAAAAAATCTTGGAGGTCAACCGGCAATACTTGCAGCACGACTATTATACCGATATCATTACCTTCGACTATACGGAAGGCAATAAAATATCCGGCGACCTCTTCATCAGTTTGGATACGGTCAAATCCAATTCCGAAACGTTTCATACGGACTATAACGAAGAGCTGCACCGGACTATCATCCACGGCATACTGCATCTTTGCGGAATCAACGACAAAGGTCCCGGCGAGCGGGAAATCATGGAAGAAAACGAAAACAAGGCGCTCGCCCTGCTGCCGGACGAAGCGAAATAAAAAGGCCTGCCATCCACGGCGCCGCTCCCGCTCTCTTCAGAAAGCCGGCGACGAGTGGATGGCAGCGCAGGCCTAATTCACCGCATTGGCAATTCGCTGGATATCCTGAACGGTAAAATCTCCGGCTAACCGGATAACAACAAATTCATTCTCCTCATCAGTCAGCATCACCATATCGTTAATCCGCTCGCCCTTTTGCTTCACAAAGAAAGAGGCGCGGGTATCGTCGGATTTTACCTTCATCAACAGCTCATATCCCTTGACCATCCCTTCAAAATCCGCCTGCATTTGCTTGCTCACCGCCCTGTTCTCAGAGGTCAGAATCTGTAGATGGTCGATTTTCCCCTTCAAATCGGAAAAATCCACGCCGCCGGCCTGCACACCGTCCGGCATCAATTGAAACATCGATTTGGAAATATATACCGAAGTCACATTGTCCATATTCGAATATTTCTCAAACAAATTATCCTGTGCGTATGCCCATGTACTGCAAAACAGGAATAAGACAAAAAGAATCGTACGTGCGTTCATATTACTTGAATTGTTTGTCTAATACATTATTTACTTCTGCTACTTTTTTCTGTGCTTGCTGCATATTGTCCAGTCCCTTGTTCAAGTTCTCGGACATAAATGCCAACGCCTGACTTGCTACCAACGCCGCCTCCTGCGGGTCGCTGAAAGTATCCTTCGAAGCATTCTCTTTCCCGGAGAAATAAATGCCTGTCCCGATTGCCAACAAAATACTTGCCGCGACACTGAACCTTGCGAGCCATCGCCGTCGCATCGGAATCCGGCGAGCCTCTGCCCTATCCGACGCCGCCAAACCATCGATGTGCCGCTCCAGACGTGCGCCCAATCCCTCCGGCAACTGTGCCTCTTCCCGCAGGGCTTTATCGATTAATTCATCTATTTTCTGCTCATTCATTTCCATATAGCCGATTAAATTGTTCACGAATCTTTTTCCGCGCCCTGAAAAGCAGGATTCGGATATTCCCGGCATTGTATCCGGTAATCTTTTCTATCTCCTCCATCGGGCAATCCTCCAGACTATGCAACCGCAATACCTGTTGTTGGTTTGCCGGGAGCTGATGAATCCACCGCCGGATATTCCGGAGTTGCTCTTTCTCTTCCGCTTTTCGTTCCGGCGATGCCTCCGAAGCCGACATATATACCTCCGACAGCTCCTCATCCCGCTGCGTAGCCCGCGGGGAACGCAGGAAATCCAAACAAAGGTTCTTTACCAACGTCACGCAGAAGGCTTCCGGGTTGCGGATATCCGCCAGTTCGTCCCGCTTCACCCAGAGTTTGGAATAGGTCTCCTGCAGGATATCTTCCGCCTCCTCTTTGTTGCCAACCAAAGCAAAAGCAATCCGGTAAAGCTTCGGATGAAACGGCAGGAACAAGCGTTTGAATGCCTCAGCGGTCATTTTTATGCTCGTTTATAACCCGTGCGATATCCTCCGGCTTGATTTTTCCTTTCAGATGAACCACCGCAACCTCATCATCCACGCAACAAATCAGCATTTCGCGAATCATTTCATCTTTTATCTTGACCATAATCTTCGCGATCTCCCCATCTTCGTTCGAAGTAACCAACGGTTCGAACTCCGGGTCCTTCAGATTGCGGATGTCCTCCTTGTAGCGATTCAACGTCTCGGAAGAACAATCCTCCAAACAAAGCACCTTGATGCTATTCACGCCCATGGTCTCCGTAAAGAGGCTGCTTATCTTCATCACAATCGGACCAACCGTCACGTGCGTTACGTTTTCCTGACTATTCAAATCATTCAAGAACTGGTCGATACTCTTCGCCTGTATCAAGCTGCTCGACAATGCCAGCAATCCGGCAATTAAAACATATTTCGCTTTCATCATTCAGTAATTTTAATAGGTTTTCATCTGTAAGACGAGCCACCCCCGCATTCTGTTACAAGGGAAATGCAAAAATAACGCATAAAAAAGAGACCCGAAAGAGCAGCGCTCCCGTTACAACCGGAACCCTGCCCTTTCGAGCCTCAACCTTTTCATCCAAACCTAAGCTATTATTCCAAATTCAGCCCGTTGCGCACCTCGGCCATCGCACCGTTTGCCGGAGTCGATTGGCGCGTGCAATAATTGAACTCAGCCGACTTATCGCCGCTGTACGATTTCCATACCAACTTTAGTTTCACCGTCTTTCCTTCCGTATCCGGCAGACTATCCAATCGGAAAGCTACCAATCCGTCCGCCATCGGTCCGCCTGTATTGCCGAACGCATTGTGGCGGAATTCCACTTCGTAAGGATTCTCCGGATTCTGATTCAGCAACAGATTCACGAAATGCTTGGCTCCGGTGCTTCCTATCGCCGTCCGGAAACGCAAAGTCAAATAGCCATCCTCTGCAATCGTCACCCAATCGTTTACAATCTCTACCGCGTCCGTTCCATAGACCGAATCATTCTTCACGCCCAAGTCCGGAGCCGGTTGTTTGGTCAAGATACTATCAATCCAGTTCACCTGCACGGCATGCGTATAGCCATCGGTCGGTTGTTCTACGATTTCGAAGTTCGTCAACGCCCGCACCTCCTTGTTCCCGAACGGAGAAGAGGTGATATTTACCGGCAACAACGTCGTCGTATCATCCAATTGTAGGTAAAAAGAATTCTCACTCGTCGGCTTTACCGTAACAATCGCGTTCGGTATCGTCATCGATAGGGAATCATTATCGTCATCGTCCAAACATGATTGGAAACCCAGCGCACTAAACGCCGCAATAGCCGACATCATCCAACTTTTAAAGCATGTTTTCATCATATATCCCAATTAAGTCATCATAAATCTTCTGTAAGCATAGAATGAACTTCGGCAAAAAATGCTGCATAAGGTATGTTAATTATCGTAATAAGGGTACTTCTCTCCCACAAGCTACCGACCTTGGAAGAAAAAGGACGTGACCCCAGAATCGGACAACATCTGTTGTCCGTATGTTTCACAGTTGTTGTCTGCATGTAACTCAACTGTTGTCCGATTGTATCACAGCTGTTGTCCGATTCCAAGGTCGGCACTTCAGGAAGAAAAGGTCCCGTCCTCGGAGGCATTTGGTCGGCAGTTGTTGATAAAAAGGTGGGATGCCAATGCCCGGGAACGGATATTTTGCTTATCTTCGCAAGAAAAAGAAATATTCGGCGTTATAATAAAAAGCAGTGGCGGGCTAACGCTCCGGAAATTGACCTGCCCAGCCACCCATTTATGACTTATAAACTTAAACTCATCAGGTATATGGCGACAAAGAAAGACAGAGTGCTTTGGGCAGACGACGAGATTGATTTACTGAAACCGCATATCCTGTTTTTGCAAGAGAAAGGATACGAAGTGGTTCCGGTGATTAGCGGCCAAGATGCGATAGATTGCTGCCGCGAAGGGGCGTTCGACATCATCTTCCTCGACGAGAATATGCCGGGACTGACCGGCTTGGAGACCTTGTCGCATATCAAAGAGATTGCGCCCAACACCCCGGTCGTGATGGTCACCAAAAGCGAAGAAGAAAGCATCATGAACCAAGCTATCGGGAACAAGATTGCCGATTACCTGATTAAGCCGGTCAATCCGAACCAGCTCTTGCTTTCCATCAAGAAGAATGTGCATAAAAATACTATTATCTCGCAGACTACGACCGAGAGTTACCAACAGGAGTTCGGGCGCATCGGAATGCAAATCAACGATTCGCTCACGACGAACGATTGGATGGAGGTATATAAGAAGATTATCTATTGGGAACTGGAATTGGAGAGCAGCCAAGTCCCGATGACCGACATGTTGCTGATGCAGAAAGAGGAAGCGAACAAGGCATTCGGGAAGTTTGTCCGGAGGAATTATGAAGATTGGATGAACAATCCGGCGGAACGGCCCCTGATGAGTCCGGACCTATTCAAGAAACGAGTCTTCCCAATGCTGGATAATGGCGAAAAGGTCTTCTTTATCCTGATAGATAACTTCCGCATGGACCAATGGCGCGTAGTAAAAGATTTATTGGCTGAGTTCTATACCTTCGACGAAGATACGTATTACAGCATTCTCCCGACCGCTACGCAATACGCCCGCAATGCCATCTTCTCCGGATTGATGCCTTTGCAAATCGAACAACTCTTTCCCGAATTATGGGTGGACGAAGAGAGCGAAGAGGGCAAGAACCTGAACGAAGCGCCGCTTATCCAGACGCAAATCAAGCGTTTCCGCAAGGATTATTCCTTTTCCTATAATAAAGTACACGACTCGCAATACGGAGAAAAGCTTTTGGGAATGATTCCATCGCTCTTGAAAAACCAACTGAACGTCGTCGTGCTGAACTTCGTGGATATGCTCTCCCATGCCCGGACCGAAAGCAAAATGATACGGGAACTGGCGCAGAGCGAAGCGGCTTATCGCAGCCTGACACGCTCATGGTTCCAGCATTCCACCACATGGGAATTGTTCAAACGCATTGCCCGGACGGGATATAAAGTCATCGTCACGACCGACCATGGGACTATCCGCGTCAACTCTCCCTTAAAAGTCGTCGGAGACCGCAATACCAATACCAACCTCCGCTATAAATTGGGAAAGAACCTGAACTATAACCCGAAGGATGTCTATGAAATCCGGAATCCGGAGAAGGTAGGTTTACCTTCGCCCAATTTAAGTACGAAATATATCTTTGCGCTTGGGGAAGACTTCTTTGCCTATCCGAACAATTATAACTATTACGTTTCGTATTACAAGAATACTTTCCAGCATGGAGGGATTTCGATGGAAGAAATGCTCATTCCGTTCATTACCATGATGCCCAAATAAGAGAAAATGCTGGGTGTAAGAAAAATGTAACCGGATAAACATATAAACGTAACCCAAAAAGCACTACCTTTGAAGGGTCAAAATAGAAATTGCTTCATGTATTTACGAAAACACTACCGCACAATTGTCCTCTCGGACATTCATTTAGGAACAACTCACTCCAAAGTAGAGGAAGTTAGCAACTTCTTACGCGCCGTTAACTGCGACCGACTTATCCTTAACGGAGACATAATCGATGGATGGCAAATAAAAAAGAATGGAACCCGGAAATGGCAACCTACACATACGCAATTCTTCAAGATTCTAATGAAGATGATGGAGAAATGCGGAACAGAAGTCATTTATGTCCGCGGGAACCATGATGATTTCTTGGACAACCTCGCTCCTATCCGCTTTGCAAATATCCAAATCGTGAAAGATTACGAACTGGAAAGCGGAGGCAAGCGCTATTTTGTCACCCATGGCGACGTATTCGACCGGGTTACGTCTCAAATGAAATGGCTGGCGCATTTAGGAGATGCCGGTTATACTTTTCTTCTTTGGTTCAATGGCTGGTATAACCGATATCGGGCATGGAAAGGCAAACCCTACGATTCGCTTTCCCAACGTATCAAACAAAAGGTGAAGAGTGCGGTTTCGTATATCTCTGATTTCGAACAAACGCTGGCAGAGTTTGCCGCTGCCCGCAAATGCGATGGCATTATTTGCGGACATATCCATCATCCGGAGAACCGTTATTATGGAAAAGTCCATTATCTGAACTCTGGCGATTGGGTCGAAACGATGTCGGCTTTGGTCGAGAACGAAAATGGCGAATGGAATATCGTCTATTATACGAAAATAGCAAACGACGAATTGCAAGCAAAACTAACATCTAATAATATATTATCCGCATCATGAAGTATCTTTTTATCGTACAAGGAGAAGGACGCGGACATTTGACGCAGTGTATCGCGTTAGAAGAGATTCTTAAGCAAAACGGACACGAAGTGGTCGAAGTGCTTGTCGGGAAAAGTGCGGCAAGAGAACTGCCCGCTTTCTTCCAACAAAAGATGAAAGCACCGATTCTACGGTTCGAAAGTCCGAATTTCTTGCCCTCGGCTGCTAACAAACGAAACAATCTGTTGCGCAGCATTACTTATAATTTATGTAAAACCCCGACTTACCTGAAAAGCATCCGTTTCATTAAGCAACGTATCGAGGCTAATCAACCGGATGTCGTCATTAATTTCTATGAACTATTGACCGGTTTCTGCTATGCCTTCTACAATATTCAAATCCCGCAAATCTGTATCGGGCATCAGTACTTATTCTTGCATAAAGACTTTGAACTTCCGGAAATTCACCGGGCAAAAATAGGGACACTGAACTTCTTTTCTCGGCTGACAAGCATCGGAGCTGCACAGCGATTGGCTCTTTCGTTCCATGAGATGCCGGAAGACGCGCAACATCGCATTCGTGTCGTCCCGCCATTACTACGGAAAGAAGTTTTTACCCTACAGCCAAGAGAAGGAAATTATATTCACGGCTATATGCTCAATTCGGGGTTTGCAGAGAGCGTAATGGATTGGCATCGGAAACGGCCGGATACTCCTTTATGTTTCTTCTGGGACCGAAAGGGCGAGACTGAAGTAAAGAAAGTGGATGATACTTTAAGTTTCCATCCTTTAGATGACAAGAAATTCTTGGAGATGATGAGCGGTTGTCGCGCATATGCCAGCACTGCCGGATTCGAATCCATCTGCGAAGCGATGTATTTAGGAAAACCTATCTTAATGGTTCCGGCGCATATCGAGCAGGATTGCAATGCATACGATGCTGCCCGCAACGGAGCCGGTATTGTTTCAAGGAATTTCGACTTGGGCAACTTATTGGACTTTACAAAAACTTATCAGCCCAATACAACGTTCCGTCCGTGGGTAAATAACGCGAGATACATCATTCTTCATGCGCTCGAACAGGAAGCGCATGCGACTTATTTAAGGAAATCCTTGCAAAGTTACCTGAGCTTCTATCAAATGAAAATATACTTTCGGAATCTCATCGGAACGAAATAAAAGAAGCCGGATTAAAAGATTTTTCTCCAATAATCTGACAAAATAATCTTAATGAAACGAATCAAAGGCGTATGAAAATAAAAAGCAATAAGACCTATTTGCCGAGAGACATCAGTTGGATGTATTTCAATCGGCGTATTCTGCAAGAAGCTTACAAGGAAAATGTTCCTTTGCTGGAGCGTTTGAGCTTTTTAGGCATTTATTCCAATAATTTGGATGAATTCTTCCGCGTACGTGTCGCTTCCCAAAATCGTATTGCCGAATGTGAAGACAAAGAGGCACGCAAAAGCCGGCAAGAGGCGTTGGATATCTTGAAGGAAATCAACAAACTGAACTCGCAATATGCTAAAGATTTCGAGCAAGCTATCCGCGAAATCACGGTCAAGCTGCGCGAAAACAATATCTTTTTGCTGAAAGATGATGAAATCGACGAAGAGCAGTTCCATTTTATCCGCAACTTCTACTGGCAACATCTGAATGGGCGCGTTATTCCAGTATGGTATTCTGCCGTAAAGCAATTGGATGTCGAAAATGACGAGAATATTTACTTAGCTGTCCGTATGCGGAAGTTAGGCACGAAGAAAAACAGTTACGAATATGCTTTTTTGGAACTTCCGGTCGATATTTGCGGCCGATTTGTTCGTTTGCCGGATAAAGGAGAAAAGCGTTTCCTGATGTATCTGGACGATGTCATCCGCTGCTGCCTGCCACTTATTTTTCAAGGCCAGCCCTATACCGATTATGAAGCCTATTCGTTCAAGTTTACGCGAGATGCCGAAATGGAAATAGACAATGACTTGCGCAACGGCATGCTGCAAAAAATATCAAAAGGCGTAAAGAGCCGAAGGAAAGGGGAACCATTGCGCGTACTTTACGATTCGATGATGCCGAAAGCGCTATTGAAGCAGGTGTTTTCTACGCTCTATTTGGACAAATTGGATACGGTTCTGGCTGGCGGACGCTATCATAACCACAAAGATTTGATGAAATTCCCGGATTGCGGACGAAGCGACCTGAAATATCCGGCTTGGCCTCCTATCTTGAAGAAAGAGTTGTCCGGCGAAGAGAGTCTGCTCCAACTGATTCGGGATAAAGACCGCTTCATTCACGTACCTTATCACAGTTTCGATTCATATATCCGCGTTTTGCAGGAGGCGGCGGTTAGCAAAGAGGTAAAGGCGATTAAAACGACGCTTTATCGCTTGGCAAAAGATTCGAAAGTGGTCAAAGCGCTGATTGGCGCGGCACGAAATGGCAAGAAAGTAACGGTAGTCATCGAGCTTTTGGCGCGATTTGACGAAGCTTCCAACATCAATTGGTCGAAGAAGATGCAAGATGCCGGCATCCATGTCATCTTCGGTGTAGAGGGATTGAAAGTCCACTCTAAGATTACGCACATATCAATGAAGAACGGCGCGGATATCGTCTGCATCAGCACCGGAAACTTCCACGAAGGGAACGCCAGAGCCTATACCGATTATATGCTCATGACGGCTTCGCGCCCGATTGTCAGGGATGTGAATGCGGTGTTCGATTTTATTGAACGTCCCTATTCGCTGATTCGGTTCAAAGAGCTGCTGGTTTCGCCGAATGAAATGAAGAACCGGTTCATCCGCTTGATTAACGAGGAAATCCGCAACAAAGAGGCGGGCAAACCGGCCTACATCAAGGTGAAGATAAATCATATTACCGACCCGGACATGGTCAGAAAACTATACGAGGCGGCAAACCGGGGCGTACCTATCGACCTTTTGGTGCGCGGGAATTGTTCGCTTTATACCGACCTGCCGGAATTGAACGGGAATATCCGTATCGTCGGTATCATCGACCGTTATCTGGAGCATTCGCGTATCTTTATCTTCGCAGCGGGCGGAGAAGAGAAGGTGTTCATCGGTTCGGCTGATTGGATGCCCCGCAATCTGGATAATCGCATCGAGGTGGTTACGCCGGTTTATGACCCGGAAATCAAAGAGGACCTGAAGCGCGTCGTGGAATACGGACTGAAGGATACTTTGCAGGGACGTATTGTGGACGGAAGCGGACGGAACGAGTTTCCGCCGGTAGGTGACGAAGGCTACTTCCGTTCGCAAGAAGAGCTTTACAAGCATTACGCCAGCAAAGAAAATCCGGATGAGAAATAAAGCCTAAAATAAAACACACTTAAAGTTTAGTTTATGAGTTCGAAGAATTATGGCGCAATCGATATCGGCTCGAATGCGGTGCGATTGCTGATAAAGAAAGTCTCCCACAACGAGAGCACGGGTGAGGACAAATTCGCCAAGGTCCTGCTGCTGCGCGTTCCGTTGCGATTGGGATTCGACGTATTTGAAAAGGGAGAAATCTCTCCGGTTAAAGAGGAACGGATGCGTCGCCTGATGAAGGCGTACCGCCATCTGATGAAGATTTACGAAGTGGAATCGTTCCGGGCTTGCGCGACTTCGGCCATGCGCGATGCCAAGAACGGCAAGAACATCATCAAGAAAATAAAGAAAAGCACCGGAATCAACATCGAGATTATCGACGGACAAGAGGAGGCGCAGATGATTTACAACAATCACCTCGAATGCAAAGAGGACCAGAACGGCAACTACATGTATGTCGATGTGGGCGGCGGTAGCACCGAAGTGAACCTCATGGTCGAGGGGAAGCTGGTCTATTCGAAATCGTTCAACATCGGTACGGTCCGTATCCTGACGGGCGGTGTTACCGAAGCGGCTTGGCAACAGCTGCGTGATGAAATCGCCGCGCGCACCAAAGATATCGAGAAAATCAACATCATCGGTTCGGGTGGCAACATCAACAAGCTCTACCGACTGATTGAGAAGAAGGACAAGAAGCGCAAACGCATTCCCATCCCTTCGTTGCAACAAATCTATGATAAGCTGAAGGTACTCACGCCGGAGGCGCGTATGGATGCATTCAACTTGAAGCCCGACCGCGCCGACGTTATCGTGCCGGCTTCGGAGATTTTCCTCTGCATCGCCGACGTAATCCATGCCGATTATATTTATGTCCCGGAGATTGGGCTCTCCGACGGTATCATCGACAACCTCGTCGCTGCAGACCGTGCGAAACTCTGATTCATATTTTATAAATGAATAACAGGGCACACAGATGACACAGATTGAACAGATGACCACAGATTATTTTTATGGCTTTAAACGATATAATCTGTGTAAATCTGCCTAATCCGTGTCATCCGTGTGCCATTGTTTTGTCTTTCACTCCGCAATGCGTTCCATTGTCCCGGCATTCACGCCCTTCTGGACAATCTGCGGGTCTCCTTTGTACGAAAGGTTGAAAACCCCCACCGGACTCAGGTCGATTTTATCCGTCACATACACCCGCGCCGAGCAGCTTCCCGCGCTCTTGCAAGTCAACGTCCCGGTCTGCAGCGCCACCGCCTCATAAGTACACTGCCCGGCGATGTTCAGGTCAGCCCTCTCCGCCTTGCCGCCCAATTCCGACCGGCAGCTTCCGGCAAGATTCAGTTCCAACTGCTGTACGTTCAGCGCTTTGGCATTGATGCGGCTCTTCCCTGCCATATTGAGTTCCAGTTGAGGAACCACCAGCGAATCACTCACCTCGAACGCCGCGTCGCCCGCAATATTGACCGCCTGAATCCCTGACGAGCCTGTCCGCACCACAAACTTCGTCGGATGCATCAGCAGCCCCTCCGGTTTCGGCTCGATATACAAGCTGTCGTTCGACGTATAAATATCCATCAGCGAAAACAGGTTTTCGTCGCACTCTACCGTGAGCGATGGCGTCTCGTCCGCCTGCACATACTGCACCTGCACCGCGTTGCCCGCCACCGAAATCACGCGGTAATCGTCGATGTTTACCTCCTTCTCCACCAAAATCCCGTTTCCATCCACCGGTTTGACGTTCACGTGGCAAGCCGACAGCGTCAATCCCAGCACAGCAACCCATCCACAAATAATCTTCTTCATTTTCTTCTGTTTTTATATAAACATTCCATTATTTTCTCGTCCCTCTAAAGTTTTCCCCTTGGATTTCCCCTACGATTTCATACCGACAGCGTAGAGATGAAATTTTTACCCTTGGATTTCATATCTGAGACTCAGGCGTGAAATAAATACCCTACGATTTCATACCTGAGACTCAGGCATGAAATAAATACCCTACGATTTCATATCTGAGACTCAGACGTGAAATAATTGGCCTGCGATTTCATATCTGAGACTCAGACGTGAAATAAATGCCCTGCGATTTCATATCTGAGACTCAGACGTGAAATAAATGCCCTATTTGTTCATATTCCAGTCCAGAATGTGAATTCGCGGCCTCTTTTTCACCCCCTGCCAAAGGAGGCAACCCGATTTTCGCCTCATCTAACTCCGATTTAAAAAGAATAATAATAGGTACGGTCCCAACTCCACGGCAGCGCATTCCAGCCGTTGATATTTGTCTGGTAAAAATAAACCACCGCAAGGACGAGCGAAAGTACCCACATCACTATCAAAATCCATTTTGCGGTATTCGTCAACGGACGCACATTGAAAAACGAGCGGCAAATGGCATGGCAAATATAGAAAACCGGGATGCCCAAGCAAGCGATGAAACTGATGCAGCCCACGAGCGCCCAACCCATAGGTATGCCGGAGAACCAATCCATCCCTAACGGCGACAACTCATAAAGCACACCCGTCCCGCCGGCAATGAGCGCGAAGACGACGACAGCAAGGACAAACAGCATCAACGCCAAAACCGGAAACAGGATGATGCCTGCCAATATCGCGATAAACTTCAGAATGAAACCGATAACCTGAACGAAGCCATCCGCCAACTTATGAAACATGCTGCTCGACTGCTCGGACTGAAGGAATTCGTTCGTGCTGCTGCTGACCTTCTCGAAACCGTCGGTTACGGTCTTCCCAATGTTCTCAATCGTCACGCTCTCGCCGCGCATCTCCAGTTTCTCAGTCGCCGTGCGTGCCACCGGCATCACAATCCAGCAGAGCAGATAGATAGGAATAATAAATCCGTGCGTAAAGAAAATCAACAAGAAGAGCAAAATCCGGATAGCTGTCGCGTCCCAGCCCATATACGCCGCAAAACCTCCGGCCACGCCGCCGATGATTTTATTGTCCGGGTCGCGCATCAATCGCTTCTTATAGGTTTTCTGCGTACTTTCCGTGGCAGAAGCATCTTTCTCCTCCTTCGCGTCATCGTCAAACAACTCTTCGGGTTTTCCCATCCGCTCGATAACCGTTTCCACAGCCTCGATAGTTATCACCTGATATCCCAAACGGACACGCTCGTTGAACAGTTCGGAGATACGCATCTCGAAATCATTCAGAATCTCCTCCGAACCCTCCTCCTTCTTGAAGTGAATCCGCAAATTATTCAAATATTTATCCAGCAACTGATAAGCGTCCTCATCAATATGAAACACCGAGCCGCCTAAATTAATGGTAAGTGTCTTTTTCATGTCCTTTTCCTGTTTAATTGTTCTTAATATGGTTTATTGTTTCGGTCAGCTGCATCCACGATGCCTCCAACTCCTGCAAGAACGCTTCGCCCTGCTCTGTCAACTGATAATACTTTCGAGGCGGTCCCTGCGTAGATTCTATCCACTGATAACTCAAAAAGCCGCTATTCTTCAGGCGAGTCAGCAGCGGATATAAAGTACCTTCCACAACAATCAAGCGAGCCTCCTGCAGCTTCTGAATAATATCTGAACTGTAAGCCGGCTCTTTCTTGAGCAAAAGGAGAATGCAATATTCCAGCGTTCCCTTCCGCATCTGCGATTTTACATTTTCTGCATTCATTGCTCTTCCTTTCTTATTTTTCCGCAAAACTAAGCAAAGCATAGTTATTATGCAATACAAGCTACTGCCATTTAATATAATTTAGCGAATTTTCCTGAAAGAATCCAGCGCTCCCCTACTCTCTTATCCCTTTATTCATAATCTACCACCGCTTTCAAAAGAAAGCAATGTAATTCTGTTTGTGCAAACGTTTATTAAAAAACAGGATACCTATATTATATAAATCGAATGTCAAAACCACCTCTTCACGCAAACACAACTCTTTCCACAAACGCCGCATCTCCTGATTCGCGCGAATGCCTTCAATAAAGAAAACACTCTCGGAATGGATATGTTTTAACGCCTCTTCCAGATAAGCACGGGTGATATCCGGCGAATTGAAGAAAATAAAATCGACTTTGCCCATCTCTTGCAAAGCCTTCGGGAAAGTTTGCCTGTAATCGCCCTGTTCTACCGTGATAAATGTCCGTTCTTTCCGCTGAATTGTCCAACAAGTTTGCCGAGCGAATGATTCTTTTTCTTCCAGCACCGTACATTGCAAATCAGAAGCATAAGCAGTCAAATAAAGCGTGCCTATTCCTGCCGGAGAACCCAGTTGAATCAGCCGCTTCGGTTTGAAATAATTCACCACCCGAAAGAGCAATTCCCCATGCGAACGCTTTATCTCTTGCCGGACCGGAACGTTATCGTGCTGCTGCAGCTCTTTGCGCACCAATTCTATCTCATCATAACAATAATAAGGGCAACGCTCGTCAATAACTTTCGTAATAAATGAAAAGGCAAAAGGCGAATGGACGCCAAAACCTTTCCGATAACGCAAAAAACGATAAAGCAATAATGATTTCCGCAAAGTATTTGTTTTTGATAGTGCATTCATGTGATTTTCCTTTTAGTTATCTGCCACCTTATTATCGGGCTTTTGCAAAAATAAACAAATTAAAGGAGCGGATAAAGCTTTCCGGTGAAACTTTATCTCTTGTAACAGAAAAGAAAACAGTATTACCGCTTTGTCATTTATTTGACTTTGAAATATTACAACCGCGTCATATCCGTGCAATACAGGCATTCTACTTTTGTCTTCGAAATTAAGAAGCAAAAAGAATTGAAATGAGATTACAAAGATTTTTACTTTTGACATGCATGTCTTTCCTGTTGATAAGCTTGCAGGCTGCCAATTTAAAAGGCATTGTGATGGATAAGGCATTAAACGAACCCTTGATTGGAGCAACCGTCCAAATCGAAGGAACATCGGACGGAGCGGTGACAGATATCGATGGACGTTTCGAGTTTCCGAATATAAATAGTGAAAGCTGCGTACTTATCGTTAAATATATCTCTTTCCAAACGCAACGCATCGAGGTGAATTTGTCACAAACCAAAGAAATCACCGTATGGATGGTATCGGATGACCAAGAAATCGACGAGGTAATGGTCGTCGCACGAAAGAATCTGGAAAATGAACGGGCACTTTTGCAAGAACGCCAAATGGCTACCGTCGCCGTTGAAAATATCGGTGCAAAAGAAATGAGCATTAAAGGTATTTCAACGGTTGAAGAGGGAGTGAAAAAGATTACCGGCGTCTCTATCGCCCAAGCCGGCCAACTGATTGTCCGCGGATTAGGAGACCGTTACAGTACAACTACTTTGAACGGATTACCGATTGCTTCCCCGAATCCGGACAACAAACTGATACCTTTGGATTTGTTTCCGACCTCTACGGTAAAAAATATCACCGTCAGTAAAGTTTACGAAGCCAGTGAGTTTGCCGATTACTCTGGAGCACATATAGACATCAGTACAAAAGAACAAACCGGCGAAGATTTCTTCAATCTTTCTTTTAACGTAGGCGGACGGTTTAATACAATGGGCGGAGATTTCTATCAAATGGATAGAAACGGAACGCTGTTCAAGACTCCTTCTTTAAATAATAACTTGCGCGACATGCCATTGAAAGATTTTGAAGCGTATGCCAAACAGAATCAGTTGTTCGATACCGATTTCGATGTAAATAAAAAGACAGCCCTGCCGGAATTCGGAGGAAACTTAGGCGTAGGCAAGAATTTCGACATCGCAGGACAAAATCTTAGCATATTGGCTTCCTTAGGTGTAAGCAATGACCTGCAAACCATGAAGGATGCATCGGTCCGCACGTTGGAGGCAACCGGTACAACCGTCAACGAATTCAATTACGATAGCTACGCAACCACTCTGAAGATTGCCGGATTGGGAAGCGCCAGCTACACGCTCCGTTCGCATGATTTGATTGGCTATACTTTCTTTTACGCCCGCAATGCGATAGACGATTATATGCGTCGAGAGGGGTACGATTACGAAGACCATAATTTGATTGGCAGTAATAATGTGACACATATTTATAGTTTGCAAAACCATCAGCTGAACGGCAAGCACTTTTTCGGAGAAGATGACAAATGGAACCTGACGTGGAGCGGTTCGTATAGCAAAACCGGAAGTAAAGAGCCGGACCGCCGTCAGATGATGTTTCTGAAACAAAACGACGGTTCACTACGTCTCTTCAAACTGAACCAGCAGGAAACGATGCGTTACTTCGGTATGCTGGACGAAAAAGAATGGGTCGGGGACATCTCTGCCAGTTATAAATTTGATGAAAAGAATAATGTGAAATTCGGATTTACCTATAAGGATAAAGACCGCGATTATTCTACCACGCGTTTCTATTATGATTTGGATGGCATTGACCCTATCGTAACCGATATCTACACGCCGTCCCTATTCCTGACGCAACAGACCATCAACGACGGATTGGTTGCTATAGACCGCGTACAGCAACTCAGAGATAGCTATCAGGCTGGCAATGAAATCTACGCCGGATACGTACAAGCGGATTATTATCCTGTCCCTTCCCTGTTAGTCAATGTCGGATTGCGTATCGAATCCAGCAAACAATGGGTGAATTACTACAACGATGCGAGTCAGGCGAAACGCAGCGAATTAAATAAGAATGACCTCTTCCCGGCGTTGAATCTGAAATATGAGATGCCGAAAGAAAACAACCTCCGCTTCTCTTTTTCCCGCACGATTACGCGCCCCTCTTTCATTGAAATGGCGCCGTTCCTTTATCAGGAATCGTACGGGTCCGCACAGATTCGCGGTAACGCCGATTTGCAAAACGGATATAATTACAATTTAGATTTGCGTTACGAACAGTTTTGGAACAATGGAGATATGTTCTCTGTTACGGGTTATTACAAATACCTGAACGATCCTATCGAACGTATCCAAACGTTGGCGGGCGGAGCTACCGTCCATTCTTTCCAGAACGCGGATAACGGTATGGCAACCGGGTTGGAAGTCGAATTCCGGAAAGAATTGATAAAAGATTTGAAACTCGGTGCAAATGCCTCTTTTATGTACACTGACGTCAAACTTCCGGAGGGCGGGGCTTATACGAATAGCCAACGCGCACTGCAAGGCGCTTCGCCTTACTTGGTGAATGCCGACTTGACTTACGCGCCGCGTCTCAATGACGAACGACAATTAAGCATTGCTTTACTTTACAATCTGCAGGGACCGCGTATCCATTCGGTGGGTATTGCCGGGTTAGGCGACGTAAAGCAACTCCCGGTGCATACGTTGAACTTGGCAGCGAGCTACCAAATCAACAGCCGGCTGTCGGTGAAGCTGCAAATCGACGATATTTTGAACCGTGACGTCGTATTCGAGCAGGAAGTGCCGAGTCTGGACCGGAATGTCGAGGTGGAACGCTTCAAAAACGGAGCAGGTTTTGAAATTGGAATCAGTTATAATTTATAAATCTAAAATTTGAATGTATGAAGACAAATTGGAAATGGGTTGCCATGCTGTTGGCAGCAAGTATGACGTTTACAGCTTGTAGCGATGACGACGATGATAATGTTGTTCCGACTCCGGAACCTGAAGTTTCGACTGAATTAACCGGCGAAATTACGGAAAACATGACCCTTGAGTCCGGGAAAGAATATACACTGTCCGGCGGCGTTCATGTGAAGGCGGGTGCTACGTTGACAATCGAGCCGGGCGTTACGCTCACCGCTGTCCATGATGACGTGGTAGATTATATCTTAATCGAGCAGGGAGCTAAGATTGACGCACGCGGAACGGCTGAAAATCCGATTATCATGACCTCTGAAAGCAAGGAACCGAAAGCGTGGGGCGGTATTCATATTTGTGGCTATGCGCACACTAATGCGGAAGGCGGAACAGGCAAATCCGAAATCGGCGATGCCAATTACGGTGGCGACAATGACGCGGACAACTCCGGTACGTTGCAATATATCCGTCTGGAATATACAGGCTATGCCTTCGACGAGGAACATGAATCGAACGGTATCTCGTTCTATGGCGTAGGCAACGGCACGACGGTAGACCACTGCCAAGTGTATAAGGGAGCCGACGACGGTTTCGAATTTTTCGGCGGTTCTGTAAATGTAAAGTATTTGGTTGCTACCGACTGTGAGGATGATTCGTTCGACTGGACAGAGGGCTGGAACGGAAAGGGTCAGTTCCTTGTGGCTACGCAAGCAAGCGACGCGGATTGCGATTGCCTGATGGAATGCGACAACAATGGCAACAATTTCGCAGCTACTCCGGTGGCTCATCCGATACTTGCCAATGTGACGCTGATTGGAAACGGCAGCGACAGTCAGGGTATCCGTCTTCGTGCCGGAACGCAGGTCGAACTGTATAACGCGCTGGTAAGTGGCAAAACGCTGCCGTTGACCGTTGAAACTACAGAAACTGAAACCGCTCTCGCAGATGGAACTTCTATCCTGAATAATGTTTCGCTGAGCGGCGAGGTAGATTCGGAAAACGGCATCTATACAAACGATTTGTTCGCTGCCGAAGGTACAGGCAATCTGACGAATCAGGATTTGTCGGCCGACATGGTCGGAACAACCGAAGGCGGTGCGACTCCGACAGATGCTTTCTTCGATTCGGCTGATTACAGAGGCGCTATCCCGGCAGACAATAACTGGACCACTGGTTGGACTTTATAATCTCATAAACTTTAAGTATTTTTTTAGGCAGAGGGAGGGCTTTCGGAACTATCCGGAGGCCTTCCCGTTTTTTTGGAAAAGTCATTGTACCCCTACAATCGGCATATTTTCGTGGCGGGACACCAATTGTAACCCTACAATTGGCATATTTTTTCGGCGGAACACCAATTGTAACCCTACAATTGGCATATTTTTTCGGCGGAACACCAATTGTAACCCTACAATTGGCATATTTTCGCGGCGGAACACCAATTGTAACCCTACAATTGGCATGTTTTCGCGGCGGGACACCAATTGTAACCCTACAATTGGCATATTTTCGTGCCGGGACACCAATTGTAACCCTACAATCGGCATATTTTCGTGCCGGGACACCGATTGTAGGGTTACAATGACTTTTCCTTCGAGAATTTATTCCTTATTTCAATCCTCGATTCTCCAACAGCGGCTCAACGCTCGGCTTATGCCCACGGAAAGTCTCGTACATCTGCATCGCGTCGTAGATTCCACCCGGCGTAAGGATGTCATACCGGAATTTGCGTGCCACCTCCTGATTGAAAATGTCGCCCGTCTCCTTGTAAGCCTGATATGCATCGCAATCCAGCACTTCCGACCAGATGTAACTGTAATAGCCTGCCGTATAACCGCCACCCATCGTGTGGTTAAAGTAAGTCGTGCGGTAGCGCGACGGAATTTGCTTCAGCAACCCGCGCTGACCCAGTACATAGTCTTCAAACTGCATCACGTCGGCATCTGCATGTACCTCTTTCAAGATATGGAAATCCATATCGAGGTAGGAAGCTGCCAAATACTCGACCGTCTCAAAACCTTGCCCATACTTGCCGCTCTTATCCAGTTTCTCAATCAATTCTGCCGGAATCACCTCGCCCGTTTGGTAATGCTTCGCATATTCTTTCAGCACCTCAGGCTCGAAAACCCAATGTTCCATCACCTGAGACGGAAGCTCGACGAAGTCCCGCGGAACGCCCGACACGCCATAGTAATGCACATTCTTAAACAGGTTATGCAGCGCGTGGCCAAACTCATGGAACAGTGTCTTTGCCTCATCCGCACTGAGAAGAGCCGGTTGACCAGGTGCAGGTTGCGTAAAATTGCTCACGATAGTCACGACCGGAGCCACCCGTTTGCCATCCTTGTAAGTTTGTGACCGATACGTACCGCACCAAGCCCCTCCCCTTTTGGTTGCACGCGGGAAGAAGTCCATATAAAGCACACCCAGATGGGTTCCATCCTTATCCTTACATTCAAAAGCCTGAGCCTCCGGATGGGGCAATGGAATGTCCTTGAGCGGCGTGAAAGTAATGCCGTACAGACGGTTCGCCACATAGAACGCCCCCTCACGCACGTGGTTCAGTTCTAAATAAGGACGCACCTCATTCTCATCCAAATCGAATTTAGTCTTTTTTGCCTTCTCGAAATAGTAACGCCAGTCCCAGCCTTCCGCTTCGAAACTGTTGCCCTCCTTTTTAATTTCGGCATTAATGTCAGCCAACTCCTCCTTTGCTTTCGCCAATGCCGGTTTCCATATCTGGTCTAACAAATCATAGACCGCTTCCGGCGTCTTTGCCATCCGGTCCTCCAAAACAAATTCGGCATAATTGTCATAACCCATCAACTTCGCCTTTTCCAGTCGCTTGGTGATGAGTTGCTTTACGACCTCCTTGTTATCCGACGCGTTGTTATTATTCCCGCGATTGATATAGCCTTTGAAAATCTTTTCGCGAAGCGCCCGGTTGTCCGCATATTGCAGGAAGGGCATAATGCTCGGATTCTGCAACGTAAATATCCATTTGCCCTCCTGTCCGGCAGCCTTTGCCGTTTCCGCTGCATTGGCAATCAAATTTTCCGGCAAGCCTGCTAAATCCTCCTGCTTATCGATGACCAATTGGAAATCGTTGGTCTCTTTCAACATATTTTGCCCGAAAGTCAGCTGGAGCATGGCGATTTCCTGATTCAAAGCACGAAGTTTTTCCTGTTTGTCCTCCGGAAGATTTGCACCTCCGCGAACAAAATCCTTGTATGTATTCTCCAACAACTTCATTTGCTCATCATTCAAACCCAAAGACTCACGCGCATCATACACCGCCTTAACCCGCACAAAAAGTTTTGGATTCAACGTAATGTCATCGCTATGCTTCGACAAAAGAGGCGAAATCTCCCGGCTCAAAGCCTGCATCTCGTCAGAAGTATTTGCGCTGTTCTGCCCATAAAACACAGCACTCACCCGGCGTAACAATTCGCCTGACTGGTCCATTGCCACAATCGTATTTTCAAAGGTCGGAGCCTCTGGATTGTTACAAATGGCGTCGATTTCCTTCTGTTCCTCTTCCATACCCTGCAAAAAGGCAGGTTTGTAATCCGTCACCTTGATTTTATCGAAAGGCGGCACACCGAAAGGCGTAGTGTACTCACTCAAAAAGGGATTTCCTGCGTCTGTTCCCTCAGCAGATTGTTTGCCTGACGAGTTGCAGGCATTCAATATGACAGCCAATCCTACCGTCATACATAAAAATACTTTATTCATATCGTGTTATTTTAATAAATTGTTCAGATTGCCAAAGATAAATAATTCTTAGCGTTCTTTGTGCATTCTTTGGCGACTTTGTATTTAAATTTGTCCCCGATGAAAAATAGACTTCTACATAATGCCATTTTCCTTTCTTCGTTTCTTTGTCTTTCCATTCCGATGAAAGGACAAGAACAACCTATTAAAATGAATGTATTGCCGGAAGGATATCATCGGGCGCAAGTAGAAGGAAAAGATACCATTGCCGTAATTACGCTACGTTCCATTTATGTTTTTCCAAAACCTAAATTCCGGAATCGAAGGGAGGAAGCCAAATATTGGAAATTGGTCCGCGACGTAAAGAAAACACTCCCTTACGCAAAGATAGTTTACGAAACTTTGATAGAAACGTATGAATACATTGAAACGATGCCGACCGAAGAGGAACGCAACCGGCATTTAAAAAGAATGGAAAAGGAATTATTCACCCAATATAAACCGCAATTGAAAAAACTTACCTTCTCGCAGGGGAAATTGTTGATAAAATTGATAGACCGTGAATGCAATCAAACCAGCTATCACTTAGTCAAAGCTTTTCTTGGAAGTTTCCGTGCCGGATTCTGGAATATTTTCGCTGGAATGTTCGGTGCAAGCCTGAAAATGGAATACGACCCGTATGGAAAAGATGCGCAAATAGAGCAGATTGTCCTACAAGTCGAAAGGGGGATGTTGTGATACTAAAACAACTGATTAAAGAACTCCCAAATCACTATCCCGGCAGTTACCGATACATTCAAGGAATGTTTAGTCCCGTATTGCGGTATTTCAATACACATATCACAGTTATCGACAACCGATTGTTGAACGCCTTTTACTTCGTTTCCCATAATAATGGCGTACTTTTTCGTTTTGTCTAATAACAAATTAGGCAGCATGACGCTTCCTTCCGCTTGTTCTATGGCACACACGGTATATCCCTGTTCCTTTAAGTTATTAACAGCCTCCAATGTATCGTTAAAATATTTCCAATCTACGCTATCTTCTGCCCCTAATGCCGTCTTATGGATTTCAGCATTCGGCGGACAAGCAGTAATACCGCATAAATAAATGGCTTCAACCCTAAATGCATCCGATGTACGGAACACGGAACCCACATTATTCAAACTTCTTACATGATCGAGCACCACAATTAACGGAATTTTCTGGCTTTCCTTAAAAGCTTCCGGTGTCAACCGATTCAGTTCTGTTATTTTCAATTTACGCATAAGACACTACGAAATATATGTTACAAATACGTTAATAACTTATCCATATCTCGTGCAAAGATAATGAAAAATAATTCTTGCAATATCCGGAAACTCGACCATACAATTCCGACTTCCATACCTCCAAATAAATAAGTATATAGTTATGACGAACTATTCACATAGCATTTACACAGATTTATCCCTGCTCCGGAAAATTAACTTTTCCACAATCGACGATATAAACATATTTCTCCCTTATTCTTTTAAATAGATAAATATCAAAAGAAAAGAATGTAGATAACCTGTTTATAGCATACTGATAACCCTATTTCTTTATTTAATAACCAAACAGACAAATAAAGTCCCGAAAAAGTTTTAACACAATCAACAGGCTATAATCATCATCTTTTTCATTTAAAATTTAAAGATAAAAAAGGAGATAATAATGATATTGTTGATGGATAATGTGGATAACTATAGGACTACTCTAAAAAAATAAGGGATATTTCGCGAAAAATACCCCTTTATTTCCAGTAAAGAACCGTTATGTTTCTCTGCAGATACCTTTATCTTACGACCATAATCTTGGTAACTACGCTTTCTCCCCCTTCTTTAGTCGCAGCTAATACCAAATAAACTCCGGTAGCTACGCGACTTCCTTTCGCATTACGGCAATTCCAAGTAACCTGTCCACCGACTGATTTGGTTTGATAGATTAAGTTTCCTGCTATATCTGTTATCTTTACATTCGAATTGCTCATAAGTCCGGTAATAATGACTTTATCATCGAATTCCGGCCGTACAGGATTCGGATAAGCATGTATTTCCGAATAATCCGCCTTTCCTTCCGTTGCTTCGCCTTGATAAGAGAGAATGCCATAGCCATCAACAGCAAAGAAAACCTCTCCGCTTTCCGGATTAATGGCTATGCTGTTGATAACATTGGTCGGAAGCGGTGAATTGTCCGTTGTGAAGTTCTCCAAAACCTCTGTCCCGTCTGCATTGACTAAGAAAACTCCGGAACCTTCCGTTGCTATCCACTTTTGATTACTACCATCTACGGCAATTGCATTGACACGTACACCATTTAACAGGTAATCTGATTCGTCTGCCAGCACAATTCGGTTAAAACGTAAGGCTTCTACGTTATTCGGATTATAACAAACAATAGGACCGATGTTTGTTCC
This sequence comes from uncultured Parabacteroides sp., assembly GCA_949289155.1. Classification (GTDB taxonomy): domain Bacteria; phylum Bacteroidota; class Bacteroidia; order Bacteroidales; family Tannerellaceae; genus Parabacteroides. The sequence continues at coordinate 30,491 of CASEMX010000008.1, read as the reverse complement.
TGCCCAAATATTTCCCTCTTTATCTTCTGTAACGGAATAAAAGAAGTTAGCGTTTAATGTATTTCCTTGACTGTCCGTCACGGTGGCATAATAAGCGGATGTATCATCTGATTGGTCGGTTATCGTCCCATTGTCATCAAATGCATAGAGACCGGACTGGTTGGTATGTTGCAGATTGACAAATTTTATTCCGCTTTGTGTAATTAGGATTTTGTCGATAATTTCGGCATTATCGATAGGTGTATTGGTATAAGAATACCACTCTCCCTCTGCTGTCAGCACTTTGATGGGTGAAGAGGAAATACATTGGGTAATCCAGAGATTTTTATCATTATCGAAGGTGACATCTCCGAGGCGGATATACCGATTACTGCTGGAGCTGGCGGATTCTAACGGACTGTTTTGTGAATTATACCAATTTAATACGGTATCGTTCTTTAATTCGAGAAGACCGTCTCCGTAATAAGCCACAAAAGTATGCGTCGGGTCATTCGGGTCGACCTCTATTGTGATGGCATCTTGGAAGAATAATCCCGTTTGTTGGTAGATTTTATTTTCATCGTAGTTATACCATTGTTTATTCTCATCATAATTCATGAGCAGGCTCCAGCGCCAATAACGGTCAAGTCCTCTTCCTCCTCCGGTTGCCCAAAGTTTTCCGCCTTTGAATTGCAAATCCCAAGCCCAATTCCGTTTAGGCGAATTGATGGTCAGTTTATCCGCAATGGTTTCGTAGGAAGTAGTGCTTGCATTTTTCTTTATTCCTCTCAATCCGTTGCTTCCGCAAGCCAACCAATAGGTATCGGCCGTATGGAGATAGCTGGCATCCCGCAAATCGCTCAATCCGTTTATGGTTTGGAAACTGGTCAGATTATCCGATATATAGAGCGTGGTAGGAGAAACGGCAAGTAGCTTGCCATTTTCAATCTTCATATTGGTCAGGTTGGTATCATACAATAACCGTTTCAACGTATTGTTTTCCCAATGATATACGCCTATTTGAGGGACGGAAAAGCAAAGTTGGTTATTTAGTACTGCTATCCGGTTGATTTGGCTTGCCGTAAAGTCGCTCGTATTCAATGGAAAATCATGCCAGTTATTCGAGTCCAACAGGTTATCCGTCAGTTTGCCCTGTTTAATTCCTGTGGCTGTGACTGCATACAGCGAACCGTTCAGGATGCAGGCAGAACGGACTGCGCCTATCCGATAGGTATCGGCTATCTCCTTTTTATTTATATCGACCACCAAGATACCTGCTTCGGAAGATAGGTAAGCAAAGTTCTGATACAGGAAGATATCGTTAAGCGTCTTGTTTTGTATGGAAGAATTGTTCTTTAGGTAGGGTAAGTTATATGTACCCTCTTCTCCGAACAAATCGATATTTCCATTGCGGTAAGCGATAACCAATGTATGTAAATCCGTATGATAGCGCAAAACCTTGATTTTATTATCGCTCAATCCGTTTTTTCGGGAATAGGTAGTGAGGCTGTTGTCCTCTTTTCCGTACGCATATAATGAACTGTCGGCTACGGCAAACACATAATTGTTTGTCTCTTCGACCAGTTCGGTTGTCTGATAGGCTTGATGGATTTCCCATTTGTCGAATTGGGCATGGAGCGGAAGGGAGAATCCGATGAATAATAAAAAGATGATGTGAATTGCTTTCATACTTTTCTATACACTTTATTTGGATATAAGCATCTGTGCCAAAAAGCCGTTCAGTTTTTCTACGGCTTTGGCACGGTGGCTGATTTTATTCTTGGTATCATTGCCTAATTCAGCAAAGGTTTGCGCATATCCCTCCGGAATAAAGATAGGGTCATAGCCGAATCCGTTTTCACCTCTTTTGTCGGTGGTGATGATTCCCCTTACGATGCCATCGAACAAATACTCTTTTCCATCCAGCAAAAGGGCGATTACCGTGCGGAAACGGGCGTTTCTGTTAGTTTTCCCCTTCATTTCCGATAAAAGTTTGTTCATATTCGCCTCCGAATCGTGCGCTTCGCCGGCATAACGTGCCGAATAGACCCCCGGAGCGTTGTTTAATGCTTCAACCTCCAAACCGGTATCATCGGCAAAACAGTCCAAACCGAACTTTTCCTTTATATAATGTGCCTTCTGCAGGGCATTTCCTTCCAACGTATCCGCTGTTTCCGGAATATCATCGTGACAGGAGATTTCTGCTAAGCTGACTATTTCGATAGGCAATGCCGCCGTTATCTGGCGGACCTCTTCTAATTTATGTTTGTTGTTGGTTGCAAATACGATTTTCATTGTTGTTTTCTAATTAAAAAAAGACCCATAAAATGTTCAAGCTCCATGAAGGCTTAACTTCATACCTCTTGAACTTATTAACTTCAGAACCCTTGAACTTAGAAGTTCAATGACCTTGAACTTACTAAGTTCACGAACTTTGAATTTATAAGTTCAAAAGTTATGAACTTATAAGTTCATGCGTCGTGAATAAAAGATGTTAAAAAAATAACAAACGGGAACGAACATTGTTCGTCCCCGTATTTAATAACGTATGATACGATTGTTTATTGTAACTTATGAATAACTTGCATCATCTGCTCGCCCAAGCCGATGGTATAACCTTGCGACATGAAGACAACCCGGTTGAATGTATCCGCTATAATAAATATAGGTAACGTATTCGGGTGGTCCAGATTCAACGCCTTCACCATTTCCTGTTGATTAACGTGTTTATTGTCGATACCATAAACAATAGTGTTGGGCAAGTCTCCGAATTCTTTCGCATCGAACTTGTTGTATCCCTCTTCATCCGGGAACAACAGGATAATCTTTCTGCCCCACGCTTCCAAATCATCCTTTACGGCAGCGATATCGCGCATGGCGTGGTTGGTTGGCTCCTGCCGTGCGCCCAAAATAGCGACGATATAATACCCGCGACCGGTTGTTGCCAACAGGCTGGTCTCTTTTCCGTCGATAGTCTGATATTTGTTTTCCGAATTGAAGTTGGCGATGACTTGGATATCTGCCGTATTCTCACGCATCGTCAGGTCGATTGTCGTCGTCTGGTTCGGTTTAATAGTAAAGAAAACCATCCGGCTGAGGACCGTACCGCTTGCCATACGTGTACCGCTGACCAATACATAATGGCCGGCATCCAATTTCGTTCCGTTCTTCAACAAATTGCTCCAAGTGGCTCCGGCGCCCATATCGACATCTCCTTCTTCATAATTCAAGAGCTGCAAACGTCCGTCAACCACCTTAGACAAAGTAAAATGAGAGAAGTATTTCGGGTCTTCCAACGACTTTATAGACTGATAAGTCGCTTTTAATATGCCCGTCTCCGCCGTAGTCTGTTCAGCCGCCTCGAAGTTGATGTCTTGGATAGTTTCTCCCATCAATTGTACCTTGCCGGTTACCTCATCTATCCGAGCCGGAATACCTAAAGCGCGAGACAAAGCGACAAAGAATATATTTCGAGAGTGGGTATCTGCTATCCGTGCTTTCCAAACTCCTTCCGGGAATATAGGCGCACCACCTAAATTGCAATTCGCATCGATTTTAATGTTGGCTTTCACCCAATCGACCAACTTCATCGGTGATTCGCGGTAGGCTTTCACCTCATTTTCCGGAATGGCTTGTTGAAAGAAAGATTTATAAGCCGTTAATAGCTCGTTAGAAATACGTGGATTGCGTACATATTGGTTGAATGTCTCTTCATCTACGCCCTCTAATTTTACGCTATTATTCAAATGGTCAGCCAATACATTGCCTGATGCATCTCGTAAATCTTTGGCAGAAATACGCTGCAGAAGGTCGATTGCCGCTTTTTTATCGGTTGCATTCGCCAAGAAATTCTCGATTGTCTGATAATTACCGCGAGAACCAATCAGCAATTTCGTAGCAATCGCAGCATCTATGCCCTGCTTTTCCGCAAATGCTTTGGCTTTATCTTCCGTATAGAAAGTTGCTACATACGCATTTCGGATAGAATCCTCTTGAGCCATGCGGCGCGTGTTTTCAGCTCTCTGTTCTTCTGTTACAGCTGGCAAGTTAGCCTTCTCAGGTGGCGGAACGATATCGAACTCTTTCGTATCCTTATCTATCTTTTGCTTATCTAATACCAATGTAATTGCTTGGTCTTTGCCGAAAGATACCTTTCCGAATCCGAACTTTCCCTCTTTCGATGCCCAAACCAACATATCTCCTCTACCGGAGGTCAAGAATGTCTCGCCGTTGGCATCGCTGGTCTTATTGGCTACGGTATAAAATTCAGCGTAGTTGTAAACCTTGAACTCAACCCGTGCTCCTGCAACCGGCTGTTGGTTTTCATCGACCACCTTTACTGTAGCTTTGGCTGTTTCTGCATAATTATCGATAATGTTAATCTCCGTATAGAGCGGAGTAGCTACCATGATTTCTTCCGGACCCTGATATTTTCCGAATACCTTCGTATGCATCAACATACCGCGGCTTGCCGGTGCATTAAACCAACCCAAGTTCAGTACTGGTTCCGGCTCACAAGCACCTAAGAAATACCATTTCCCGTCAACCCATGCTTCAACCCAAGCATGATTATCGTCTGTATGTGCCCAACGCGGAGTATAAACTTGTCGTGCCGGAATACCTACGGAACGCAGAGCCGCAACCGTGAAAGTAGATTCCTCTCCGCAACGCCCGTAAGCGGTTTTTACGGAAGCCAATGGGGAACTTGTACGTGCATCGGAGGGAGTGTAGATTACTTTCTCGTGACACCAGTGGTTTACTTCCAATACGGCGTCATGTAAAGACAGACCTTTTACGCGCTCTTTCAGTTCCTGATAGAAAACCATCCGGCTTTCATCTAAGTTTTCGTTGTTTACACGGATAGGCAATACGAAGTGGCGGAAAATTTCCTCCGGGATAATTTTACCCCAAGGCATCTCTTCGCGTGCTTGGAAAGAGCTTTTTATGTTTTTCAGAAAATATTCTCCGCTGTAATCAGCAATATCGCCTAATGGCATGTAGGCATACAAGAAACTCATGGCTTCTTTTTCAGCCGGACTCATTGGTTGGTCGAAGATACTCAACAAACCACTCTGTTCCAAAGTACCTTTCCGGGCTTGGAAATCATTTTCTACTTGTGTTCTGTACGTTTCGTCTGTTATAAAATGCTTCGTTTGGTTCTGACAACCTATCCACAGAAGCAAAACAGGCAGAAATAGGATAAAAAGTTTTTTGTTCATATTTAGGTGTTTAAGTATTTATGCAAAGTTAACCATAAATAGATAATTAAAAAGAAATAAACCTCATTTATTTTCGAATAAACAGGCAAATTGAGTATATTTGGTTGTTTTTTCAACCAAATGATAGATTTCATTGTTTCTCAAAAGTGAATAGAATTAATAATTAAGAAAGATGATACAGAGCGCAGAGGTTATTTTATTAGTGGTTTCCACGATATTGATGTTGAGTATTTTTGTAGGAAAAGCGGGATATAAGTTCGGGTTACCGGCTTTGTTGTTGTTTTTAGGTGTTGGGATGCTTTTCGGGAGCGACGGTTTAGGCATTCAGTTCGATAATCCGCAAATGACCCAGTTTATAGGTACGTTGGCGTTGAGTATTATTCTATTTTCCGGTGGTATGGATACAAAAGTGTCCGAAGTTCGCCCGATTGCTTCTCAGGGAATTGTATTGGCAACGTTAGGTGTGTTGATTATGACATTTGTTACCGGCGGATTCATTTATCTTTTGTGCCATTACAGCAGTCTGTACGATACATTAACCTTTCCGGAAGCATTGTTATTGGCTGCTGTAATGTCATCAACCGATTCAGCTTCGGTCTTTTCCATATTGCGGAGCAAAGGAGTCCTGTTGAAAGAAAACTTACGTCCGACATTGGAGTTGGAAAGCGGTAGTAATGACCCGATGGCTTATATGTTGACACTGATAATGATTGCTTTTATCGGCTCAGAAGGAATGACTATTCCGGAAGCTGCGTTAATGTTGGTATTGCAATTGGGTATCGGAGCGATAGGCGGTTTTCTTTTAGGAAAAATAGCGGTTTGGATTGTTAACCGAATCGATATTAATAATACCTCTTTATATCCGATTTTGATTTTGGCTTTTGCCTTCTTTACCTTTTCTGCCGTTACCATTGCAAAGGGAAACGGTTATTTGGCTGTATATATCGCCGGATTGATTTTCGGTAATTCCAAGATTGTCCATAAGAAAAGCATCGGGACCTTTTTCGATGGGTTTACTTGGCTCTGGCAAATCGTCATGTTCTTGACTTTAGGATTATTGGTAAATCCGCACGAATTACTTCCGGTGACGCATATAGGTTTAGGTATCGGATTGTTCATGATTTTGATTGCCCGGCCGGTCAGTGTGTTCATTTCGCTGCTTCCGTATAAGAATTTCTCCCTGCGTGCTCGGTTATATATTTCATGGGTCGGATTGCGCGGTGCGGTTCCTATCATCTTTGCTACCTATCCGTTGATTGCCGGCGTGGAACATGCGGAATGGTTCTTCAACATTGTCTTCTTTATAACGATTCTTTCCTTATTAATACAAGGTACGACGGTCACTTACGTGGCACGTTTGTTGGGATTGGTGGACAAAACACCGGAAAAAGAGCAGTTCGGTGTGGAATTGTCGGAAGATATCCGCAGTGTGATGAGCGAAATAGATATAACTCCGACGGTTTTGCAGCATGGAAACCGATTGATGGATTTGAACCTGCCTGACCATACGCTGGCGGTTATGGTAAAACGCGACGGGCGTTACTTTGTTCCGAAAGGCAATACGGTATTGAAGGAAAACGACCGCTTGTTGATGATATCGGATGATAACAAAGCCCTGTTGCAATCCTATAAACTGATGGGCGTACAGAATTATATGGTAAAGAATAGGGATACCATCCTTGATGATTAAGGGAAGAAAATAATAACTATGCCGATCTGTCTGATTTTATGTCGGACATTTTGAGATTTATGTCGGTTATTTTTGAAAATATATTGGGAGTAATTTGCTGGCGACTTATAAGTAGGAAAAATTGAACAAATTAAATTTTATTCTTTACTTTTGCGCTTCTAAATAAGAAGGGCATTGAAAGCAATTGATATAGAGTTGGTACGAACAATACGTGGATGAGTTGTTCGCATACGGGATGGCATTTTGTGCGAACCGGGAAACGGTTCTGGATGCCATACAAGATGTCTTTTTACATCTGTATGAAATAGAAAATCGCTTGGAGATGCCGGCAAATGTACGGGCTTATTTGTTGGGTGCATTGAAGAACCGGCTGATTTCTGTCATGCGGAAAGAGGTTTTGTTTCAAGATTTGAACGAGGCAGGAGATGCTATTTTTCATATAAAGGTTGATGCACAGGCATTAATAGAAAATGCGGAAGAATGCCGGTATTATGAAGAGCAAGTGGAGGCTCTGTTGAATTTATTAACCGATAAGCAGCGGGAAGTCATCTACCTATATTATATGCAAGGACTTAATTATGAAGGAATCGCTTCTATTCTTAAAATTACTCCGAAGAGTGTTCGTAAGATGGCTTATCGGGCTATCGAACGGATGCAACAATCCAAGAACATATCTTTCCATCTGCTTCTTTTCCTCCTGATAATGCCGAAAGGGTAAGGAGATTTAGAAAAATAGTCTATCAATTAACATACTTTTATAAAATCAATGGGGTCAAATGGGGAATCTTTGCGTCTTTCTCTAAAAATAATGGATAAGAATGAGTCAACCGATAGAGAAAAAGAACAAAGAAGAACTGTTGAAAGAGCGTCGATTTATCCTATGGGTACTTTTCCCGACGGAAGAATTGGATGTTTTTTGGGCACACTATATCGCTTGTTATCCGGAAGAAAGAAAAACGTTGGAAGAGGCAAAGCTGGAATTTAAGAAAGTAAAGCTAAATGCCTTCCGATTGTCGGATATCGAGAAACGGAAACTGAAGCAGCAGATAGAGGAAAAGGTAAATGTCCGGAAGCAATCTCGGTATCGTACACTGGTATGGCGATGTGCAGCGGCTTGTATTCTTATTATTGGTATGTTGATACCTTTGTGGTTGTCTGATATGCCGGAAACGGATGAAATAGTTTCGACTTCTTCGGTATCTTTGGAGAAGAGACAAACAGAAGTAGAGCTATTGACAAACACCCAAAAGGTGCAATTATCTAATAATACGGAAATCCGCGTAAATGAAGAGGGAAATGTGCAAATTCCCAAAGAAAAGATTCAATCGGTCGAAAAGCAAAAGAGTGAAAAGGGGGATTCGGAAAAAGAGTATCCGATGAATATCCTGAAAGTACCGGAAGGACGCCGCTCATTTCTGACGCTTTCGGATGGAACAAAGGTTTGGGTGAACTCCGGAACGGTTTTCCAGTTTCCGGAACAGTTTGATGCAAAGGAAAGGGTAGTATATGTTGATGGAGAAATCTATTTGGAGGTGAGCAAAGATGCATCCCGTCCCTTTTATGTCAAGACATCTCAAATGGATGTAAGGGTATTAGGAACATCTTTTTGCGTTACGGCTTATAAAGAAGAGGTTAATCAGGCGGTAATCTTAAGAGAGGGAAGCGTAATGGTGGACAATCGGAGCGGAAATGAACAACAAATTCGTCCGGATGAGATGTTGGTTTTGGCAAATAACCAAATGGAAGTTAAACAAGTAGAAGCTTATGACTATATATCTTGGATTGATGGGTTTTTACAATTCAAGCAGAGAGAATTAGGGAGTATTTTAGACCAATTGGCTCGATATTATCGAGTGGAATTTACCTGCCCGGAAGATTTGAAATCGTTGAAATGTTCCGGTAAATTGGTGTTGTTTGACAATGTGGACCAAGTGTTGTCCACATTGCAGACAACGCTTTCTATTTCTTACGTCAGAGAGGAGAATCAAATTCAAATTAAATAAAGAAAGCCCAAGAAGGCTAACTGAATTATGTTTAATATCATAAAAACAAAAAATGAGAAAAATGAAGTTTAAAAGAAAAATCCATGTAGCATGTATGGCGGGCATGTTATTGACCACGAGTTTGCCAACATGGGCGGATTCGTATGCCCAATCTACAAGGTTATCATTGGTATTGTCCAATGTAACGATTAGCGATGTGCTTTCATCTGTAGAAAAGGAGAGTGAGTACGTGTTTTTCTATTCTGATGCCGTTCGTGAAAAGTTAGGACAAAACGTAAGTGTCAATGTTCGGGCAAAAACAATCCATGAAATCATGAATCAAGTACTGAAAAGAACCGGTTTGACCTATGTTTTGAACGATCGACAAATTATTATTACTCAAGAAAACCAAAGGGTAGGGGATAATCAACAGAAAATCAAAGGTATAACTATTAATGGTACGGTGCGCGACCCGCAACAGGAACCATTGATTGGCGTGAATGTCCATGTAAAAGGTACGACTATCGGAACGGTTACGGATATAAATGGTAACTATTTCTTGGAAGTTCCGGACCAGAATGCCGTATTGGAGTTCAGTTATATCGGTTTCCAGACACATGAAGTTCGTGTAGGAAGCCAAATTAACATCAATGTGAACATGGAAGAGGAATCAAGCAACTTGGAAGAGGTAGTTGTGGTCGGTTATGGTTCACAGAAAAAAGTATCTGTCGTAGGTTCTATTACAGCGGTCGAACCGGCTCAGTTGCAACAAGGGACAACTCGTGCCGTATCAAATAATTTGGCAGGACAGTTAGCCGGTGTAATTGCTGTACAACGAAGTGGTGAACCGGGTTCGGATGGTTCCGACTTCTGGATTCGCGGTATCTCTTCATTCCAAGATGCCGGGCGTTCTCCATTAGTTTTGGTCGATGGTATCGAACGTACGTTGGATGACCTTTCTGCTGCTGAAATCGAGTCGTTTTCTGTGTTGAAAGATGCAGCGGCAAGTGCAGTTTATGGTGTACGTGGTGCAAATGGTGTAATTATAGTCAAGACAAAGCGAGGACAATTAGGTAAGCCGCAGGTAAATGTTCATTTGGAACAGGGTTTTACCCAACCGGTGAAGTTACCGGATTATATAGGTTCGGCAGATTATCTCTCTTTGTTGGATGAAGTCTATATGGATGCCGGAAATCCGAATCCTATTTATGGAGAAGAACTAATCAACAAATATCGTACCGGAGAAGATCCGGAGCTTTATCCGGATGTAAATTGGTTGGATGCGATTTCTAAAGATATGGCTTCCAATACACGGGGCGATATAACCATTACCGGTGGTAGCGACATCTTACGTTATGCTTTAGTTGCCTCTTATTATGGTGAACGGGGCATATTTGAACGGGATAAGAGCCAGAGTTGGGATTCCAGTACCCGATTGAATAAGTATAATGTCCGTTCGAACGTAGATATTAATGTAACAAAGACAACAACAGTCAGTGTTAGTATCGGGGGCTATCTGCAGGAACAGAATGGCTTGGTACAAAATGTTCAGGATATTTGGAATTATGCTTTTGATACACCTCCGTTTGTGCATCCTATCCAATATTCCGATGGAAGGAACGTACGTGTTCAGCAACGTCAGAATCCGTGGGCAGAAGTAACGCAACATGGTTATAAGACGACTTCGAAGAGTAAAGTCGAATCTTTGTTCTCGGTAGAACAAGACTTGAAGTTCATTACAGAAGGTTTGAAGATTAAAGGATTGTTCTCATTTGACCGTTTCTCAGAATCATGGGTGAAGCGTAGTCGAACCCCAACTTATTATAATCCGGCGTCAGGAAGAGATCCGCAGACTGGTGAATTGATATTAGCTGTCGGAACAGACGGACAAGAGTTCTTAGGAACGGAAGCAAAAGGTGAATGGGGAAACAAAGCTACCTATTTCGAAGCCAATTTGACGTATGACCGTACGTTTGGAAAACATGCCGTAAATGGTATGTTCCTGTATAATCAGCGCGATTATAACGACGGTTCTGTTGTGCCGTTCCGCCGTATGGGTATTGCCGGCCGTGCTTCTTATACATATGACAATAAATATATCGCCGAATTCAACTTCGGTTATAATGGTTCGGAGAACTTTGCTAAAGGGCAACGTTTCGGTTTCTTCCCTTCGGTAGCTGTCGGTTATTTAATGTCGGAAGAAAAGTTTATGGAACCGGTAAGGGATGCTATCTCTAAATTAAAATTCCGTGCTTCATGGGGTTTGACCGGTAACGACCAATTGAAAGGTCGTCGTTTTGCCTATATTCCTACTATCGATGAGGACGGTGCGTATAAATGGGGTGTCAATAATGATTTCAATCGTGCGTCCCGTTTTGAGGGAGAGTTTGGTGTAGATAACTTGACTTGGGAAACGGTAGAAAAGCTGAATGTCGGTATGGAATTAGGCTTGTGGAACAGTTTGGATTTCCAAATAGATTGGTTCAAAGAGCAGCGTCGTGATATATTCATGCAGCGTAATAATATTCCGCAATCAGCAGGATTCCGTAAAACTCCGTGGGCTAACTTCGGTAAAGTAGATAATGGCGGTGTAGATATTTCGTTGAATTATAATAAACAGTTCAATAAGGACCTGCATGTCGGCTTGCGCGGAACATTTACGTATGCTCGGAATAAAGTTATCGAGATGGATGAGGCAATGGGCGTAATCGGAACGAACCGTCAACATACAGGACATCGTGTAGATGAATTATTTGGTTTGATAGCTGAAGGTTTATTTACAGAAGATGACTTCGTTACGAACGAACAAGGGCAACAAGTACTGAAAGAAGGCATTCCTTCGCATACTTTCAGTACAGTACGTCCCGGTGATATCCGTTATAAGGACGTGGATGGCGATGGTGCGATTACAACAAAAGATGAAGTGGCATTAGGAGGTACGGTCAATCCGGAAATTGTTTATGGTTTCGGGGCAACAGCTCGGTATAAGAATGTCGATTTCAATGTGTTCTTCCAAGGTAATGGACGTACTTACCGTTTTATAGGTGGTGTTGCCAGCAACTTCCTTCCGGGTAGTTCGCAGGGAGCCATGGGAAATATCTTCAGCAATTATAATGACCGTTGGACGGAAGAGAATCCTTCACAGGACGTATTCTATCCGCGTTTAAGTTGGGGTGTGAATGCAAATAATAGCCAAGAATCTACTTGGTGGTATCGGAATATGAGTATGTTGCGCGTAAAAGATATCGAAATCGGGTATTCTTTCCCGAAACAGTGGGTATCGAAGATAGGATTGTCTAATTTGCGTTTGTATGCCAAAGGCTCGAATCTTTTTACTTTCTCTCAATTCGATTTGTGGGACCCGGAATTGGATACGAACAATGGAGCTAAATACCCAATCATGAAATCATTCTCAATAGGACTTGACGTAAACTTCTAATAAATGGATAATTAAAATGAAAAAGATGAATATTTTCAAATATATGATGTTATGCGGCGGAATAGCTGCGCTTTCCAGTTGTGCGGATTATTTGGATAATGCTCCGGATGATACGTTGACTATGGAAATGATATTTAATGATAAGACTCGAACAGAGGACTGGCTTTCGGGTATCTACAATAAGATTCCGGATACTTATACGGGTTTGTTAAAAGATTACGGTTACGATTCGATGGGTGACGATTTGGACCCGTCGCAGCGTTATTATCAATGGTGGGGCAACTCATTGAACTTTATTATCGGGCAATGGTTTACCGATTCGGAATGGAAAAGTTATTTGTGGGAACAATGTCCGCAACGCATTCGCTCTGCCTATTTGTTGATTGATAATATTCATACCATTCCGGGACAGGGCGTTTTGGAAGATGACATCGAGCGCATGAAGAACGAATCCCGTTTCTTGATAGCTTATTACTATTGGATGATGTTGGAAGCGTATGGAAGTGTTCCTTACTTTGATAAAGCGGTTGACCCGTCTGACCCTAATTTGATGATAGGCCAAATGCCTTTCGATGATATGGTGAATCTGCTGGATAGCTCGTTGGTTGATTTGTCAAAGAAATTGCCGGCTTCTTGGTTAAACGAATCGACGCAATATTATGGTCGTGCAACTTCTATTATGTGTTTGGCAGTTCGTGCCCGTATGCTGTTATTTGCGGCAAGTCCTTTGGTAAATGGTAACCCTTGGTATAAAGGATTTAAGAATTCCGACGGAAGAGACCGCTTCAGTCAGACGTATGACCCGGACAAATGGAAGCGTGCTGCCGATGCCTGCAAGGAATTAATCGACGCAGCCCATGCTGCAGGACATGATTTGGTACGCGAATACAATGCCGACGGTTCTATCGACCCGTTTATGTCTTGTTATAATGTGAATTTCTTACGTGGCGACTTGAATCCGGAAGCTCTCTTTGTTCGTCCGGATTGTAATTACAGCGAGTATGAAGGTCTTTCTACTCCGCGTGGTGCTTCGGGCAATGGTGGTTTGGGCGTATATCAGACATTGGTGGATGCTTTCGCCATGAAAGACGGAAGTCTGCCGATTACCGGCTATGAAGGCAGCTATGGTTCGCCGATTATCAATCCGGAATCTGGTTATACGGAAAGAGGATTCTCTACGCAGAAAGATATTCGCAAGACGAAGTATAATCTGTTCCGCGAATGTCCGGGAGCTACGGTCGATTCGGTAGGAGCGGACGGATGTACCTATAATCAGGTCGCTGCAGCCGGTACATATAATATGTATGTCGGTCGCGAACCTCGTTTCTATTTGACCGTGATGTGGAATCGTCAGTGGTATCATCAGGCAGATAGAGAAACATTGTTCTTATCTGGCGAAATCGATGGTGGTCCTTCGCACGATGCACCGCAGAATGGTTACTTAAACCGCAAGCGCGTATCTTTAGAGCAGAATAATCGTGACGGTATTCATCCGTATCGTCCGGGCATTCTCTATCGTTTGGGCGAAGCCTACCTGAATTATGCTGAAGCGTTGAACGAATGCGAGCCCGGTAATCCGGATATTTTGAAATACCTGAATCTGATTCGCGAACGTGCCGGTGTGCCTCAGTATGGGACAGGTACAGATAGCAACGGATTTCAAATGATTCCGTTGAACGGTCAGGATGAAGTTCGCGAAGCTATCCATCATGAACGCCGCGTAGAGTTGTGTTGCGAAGCAGGTCTTCGTTATTTCGACTTGCGCCGTTGGAAAGAGGCAGAAGAGGTATTGAACCAGCCGATGTTTGGTATGAACTTCTCAGGAACGGAATTGTCTGATGACCCGAACAATCCGAATGCTTTCTACAAACGTACGCAATATATCCAGCGCGTATATAAGCGTCAATATTATTGGTATCCGGTGGAGCAGGAAGAAATCGATAAAGACCCGACATTGGTTCAGGCTCCATTCTGGGATGAATAATCATTTTTAATAGCAGACTTAACTTTAAATAATCTCACTCGGACGTATGAGGGCATTTCATACGGACGAGTGAGGTCACTTCACTGCTCCGTATGAAGTCGGTTCATACGTTCGAATGAAGCTACCTCATTGCTTCGTATGAAACCGGAATGTGTGTTCGTACAATATAGCTTGTCTATTCATATATAATAGAAGAAATCTCCAAAGGCAATCGTTATCTTTTGAAAAATATCGGTTATTTCGAAGAAAAGGAGTGGATATTTTGAGAGAAAGAATAAGCAAGTTTCTTTTATTCCTTATTTTCATTTAAAATCGACCAATTTTTTATGTAAAAATAATTGGATTGAGTTTCCTTTTATTGGAACTTTGTACTATATAAATAATACAATGATATTATAGAACAAATATTAGGGTTATGATTAAGTTTCTTTTGGATTATTCGAGCGGTGTGCCGATATACCGACAGATTATTGACCAGATTAGATTTGGTATAGCATCCGGGCAATTGAAATTGGGAGAGCAACTGCCTACGGTTCGTGCGTTGGCAGTTGAATTGAAAGTGAACTTGAATACGGTCTCCAAAGCATATAAAGAATTGGAGATAAAAAACATTTTGGAAACGCAACAGGGTTCCGGTACATTTATTAGTCAGACGGGATTTATTGTTTCGGGAAAGGAGCGAAAAGACAAGTTGAAGGAGATTTGTACACAATTTTCTGCAGCTGCTTTAAGCTATGGATTTACTGTTGATGAAATTATTGAAGAATTAAAACTAATTGAAACATCTAAAAACTAAATATCATGACAACAAATGTAATTAAAAAGAATTGGTTCAATCCGATCACGGCTTCAGTGCTGGTAATTTTGGTCGCTGTATCATTTATACTTCGTGTAACAAACGTAGTTAACGATACGCTCTTTTTCTTCTTGCTTATTATTTCGTTTTTAATTGCCTCATCAATTCGTGTAGCCGATCAATGGGAAAAGGCTGTAGTATTGAGAATGGGAAAATTTCAGGGATTGAAGGGTCCTGGTCCGTTTATGATTATTCCGATTATTGATACGGTATCAAATTATATTGACCAACGCGTTCGTGTAAGTGCTTTTAAAGCGGAGCAAACGCTAACAAAAGATACAGTTCCAGTTAATGTCGATGCAGTTGTCTATTGGACGGTCTGGGATGTGGAGAAAGCTGCGTTAGAAGTGCAAGAGTATCAAAAAGCAATAGAACATATCGCACAAACTGGACTGCGAGATACTATCGGTAAGCATGAACTTTCGGCATTGTTGCAGGAACGTGACAAGATTGCGGAGGATTTGCAGCAGGTTCTCGATCGAAATACGAATCCGTGGGGAATTACCTGCCAGACCGTTGGAATAAAGGATATTGCTATTCCACAAGATTTGGCAGAAGCGATGAGTAAAGAGGCGCAAGCCGAACGTGAACGCCGTGCCCGTGTTATTTTAGGAACTGCCGAAACTGAGATTGCAGAAAAATTCGAGCAGGCAAGTAAGAAATATACTGACAATCCGGTTGCACTACACCTTCGTGGTATGAATATGCTTTTTGAAGGTTTAAAAGAAAAGGGTTCAATGGTGATTGTGCCTAGTTCGGCTTTAGATACAATGAATCTTGGTGCTATCGGTGGCTTAGTTTCGTTGGCAAAAGAGGAAAAGATTGGGTAAAATTCGTGCTAATATGTAAAATTTGTGAGTATGCGAAGTAATAGAGTAATATATTGGTTCCTTTTTCAATGTACGTTGGGGATTTTCGTTCTTTTTCTGCTTTTATTTTTTACTAATTGCACAAAAAAGCAAGAATTAGCATGGAGTCCTTTTATTTGGAAAGGCGATTCTATTTCAGGGAAATACATAGAAAAAGCTTTTATTTATATTCCTGTCCAAATAGACGATTTACCTTATAAGTTTACCATGCAATTTGACTTGGGTTCAAGTAAGTCAGTATTGTATGAAAAACCAATGCGATTCTTAATGCAGAAAGATTCGGCTTTTGCAAATAAATGGAACTGGGATAGTTTTTCTTTTCCACATTGTAATTTGCGGATGGGAGATATTTTTATTCCAAATACAGAACTCTTTTATATGAAAAATATGGGAGATTCTATTTGCGAAGAAAGCCTTAATTCTACGGAATCGATACATATTGGAACAATAGGTGCGGATTTATTTCAAGATAAAGTGCTAATTATTGATTATAAATCATCACGACTTTCAATAACTGACAGTGTTCCTTCAGTATATGCAGCACTGCCAGCAGAAAAATTTACAATAGAAAATGGAATTATAAAACTTCCTTTTTCTATAAAAGGGCAAGAGTGCAAGTTAATGTTTGATACTGGTTCAAGTCCTTTCCAATTGGTTACTACGAAAGAACGAGTTTTATCAATAGCAAAACCAGAATTGGTAGATTCGTTAAGTGGTCCTCTTTGGTGGGGAAGATATATTACATTTTATGGATTTTCTGTAAATCAAACGGTAAAGTTTGCAGGAAAAGAGCTACCTGTAAACGCGAAAGTTTATTATGACAAAGAAGGTTTGTGGGAGAATATTTATAATGCTTTCAATATTTGGGGAATTACAGGAAACGCTTATTTCATGGAGAATGTGGTAATTATAGACTATAGAAAGAAACTTTTTTATGTTCAATAAAAATATCTTGACATGAAGTAGGTTATGTTATGTTATGTATTAGTTTCATTGATTAGCTAAAAAGAGGCAGCTTTCGTTGAGGCTGCCTCTTTGATAATTTATCTTATAATTAAAATTCCGTTGGGAAATTATACCCCATCTTCATTTCCGGATGAGCTTTTTTTATACTATCTATCATGTGGTTAACCAGCCGACGCATTTCTTCTTGTCGGTCGAATACTAAAGGCGGAATGCCGTTTTGCACCGCTTCTTCTTTCGATATTTTGATTACCCAATATCCTTGAAATGTATCTATTTTGCTGCCAAAGTAATATATTAGGGCGCTATCGTTGCTGAATTGTTCCAATTGCTCTTTGAATTCAGCAGTCTTGTAATAAACGATGGGCTTTTCTTCTGTTTGGCAAGAGAGGAAAAACAAGCAACTAATAAATGAAATTATATTTTTCATGGCATTCAAAATATCAATGCACAAATATAGCAGATAAGTTGTCTAACATCCAAATAAATTATATACCTTTGGCGCGATAAATAGAATTAATAACTAAGAACAACGACTATGAAAAAGGAATGGCGTGATTGGTTTTATTTTTCTTCGGGCGAACGTCGGGCGCTCATGATTCTTACCTTTTTAATTATTGCCACGTGGATAGCTTTATGGATTACGCACACCGAAGCGAAGAAGGAGGAGGCGGAATTGGAAATGGTTGCCCATCAGCCGAAAGATACTATCCGCAATATACCTTCTGTTATCAAAGATACGATATTGAAACCTAAGGAGAAGCCTGTGACGAAACCTACAGTTAAACGGAAAGAGGCGAGGGAGTTCCATAAACCTTTCTATCCTAAGAAGAAAAAATATGTATCCAATAAATATCCGAAAGGGACAATTGTTGAATTGAATGGAGCAGATAGTTTGACACTGAGGAAAGTTCCCGGCATTGGCGAGTCTTTTTCGCGCCGTATAGTTAAATATCGCGATTTATTGGGAGGTTTTTATTCGGTTACCCAGTTGGCAGAGGTTTATGGCATAGATGAGGAGCGTTATGCCGCATTAGCTCCTTGGTTTATCGTCGATACGACGCTGATTCATCCGATTGCTGTCAATAAAGCGGACTTTCGCACGTTGATTCGCCATCCTTATATCGATAAACCGCAGACGATTGTTATCCTTAACTTGATAAAAAGAAAAGGACGACTGGATGGCTGGAGTGATTTGCAACTGCTGGATGAATTTACTCCCGAAGATCAAGCGCGGTTGCGATTTTATTTATCATTTGAATAGGCTTTTTCTTGTCGGGCGGCTTTCTCTTTGTAAAGCTGGGCGATAAGTGCGCATGCGCTTTCCAACGAGAGGCTGCCAGTATTGACCATCAAATCATAATTGTGGGGGTCTCCCCATTTCTTATTGGTATAATGTTGGTAATGTCCGATTCGTCTGCGATTGGTTTGTATGACTTCTTCACGCACATTGTCCGATGCGATATGATATTCTTTTATGCAACGTGAACAAGCATCTTCCAGATTGGTATAACAGAATACTTTGATAAGGGATGAAGTGGGAAAATCATTCAAGATATAATCGGCGCATCGTCCGATAATGACACACGATTCGTTGGTAGCGATTTTTCGGATTACACGACTTTGAGAAACGAACAGAGCATCTGCTGAAGAAAGACTTCGTTCTATCGGTGCTTCATAATCTTGTAAGATGATATTCAGCAAATAGTTCGATGAGACACGTTGTTCGTTTTCTGCAATGTATTGTTCGGGCAACCGGCTCTCTTGTGCGACTAATGAAATCAGTTCCTTGTCATAAAATTTGATGCCTAACTCTTGGGCTAACAATTGTCCTAACAGACGTCCACCACTCCCATATTCTCGGGCAATAGTAATGACGAGCGGATAGGTTTTGTGTGGTTGTACGGTCTCTTTCTCCTGAGATACTGACAGCCATTTGTCGAATATTCTTGCATAAGGATAGAGGAAATGAGAAATAGGACCGACAATCAGTGCGGCAATCACCGTCCCTTCGCGGACTCCTTCTATGGAGGGCAGAAAACATAAAGAGAGTGTGCAGGCAATAAGGACTAAAGTGGTATCGAAAAAGACTTTTACAAAACCGAACTCCTTGCGGACAAACTTAGAGATGATTTGTACTAAATATTCGCCGGTTACCATCGCAACATTGGCTTTTACCTCCCAGCTGATTCCTAATCCTAAGATAAAACAGCCTACTAAAAGTGTGAATATCTTTGCTAAATAGGCTGTTGGTTCCAGCCATTCCAGAAAATACATGGACACATCGATAAATGCGCCGAAGCAAAGGGTAACAGGAACTTGGCTAATCAGTTCGTAGCGCTTTTCATGAATCTCTTTTCGTTTCATCAAGAGCATTTCCAATAGGATAAACCCGAAATTCATGATGATTGTATATTGCCCCATCGTAAAGGGCGTAAACAAACTTAATACATACGGAACGCTGGAAATCGGAGATGTACCTAAAAGGGCTTTGGTAATAACGGCGATACTGAAGGCGTTCACTAATACGGAACAGAAGAATAATGTATATCTTCTGAATAATTCTTTTCTGCTCATCTATCAATACCTAAACTTTGTGCGAAGTTAGCCATTATTCATTAAAGATATTCAGAATTAAATATTATTATAATTTGACCAACTTGCCTGCTTGAAAATAGTTTTTACCTTTAGCATCGCGAAACATAAAATCTTTTATATCATGGAATCAGCACTGTTCTGGATTGTGCCGGTATCATCTATCATTGCGTTGGTATTGGCTTGGTATTTTTACAAACAAATGATGCGCGAAAGCGAAGGTACTCCCGTAATGGCGAAAATCGCTTCGCATGTACGACAAGGCGCGATGTCTTATCTGAAACAACAGTATAAGATTGTAGCGCTTATCTTCTTGTGTTTAGTTATCCTTTTCTCAATTATGGCGTATGGTTTTAACCTGCAGAACCATTGGGTTCCGGTGGCATTCCTGACAGGTGGATTCTTTTCCGGCTTATCCGGTTTTTTGGGAATGAAAACAGCTACTTATGCTTCGGCGCGTACGGCAAATGCTGCACGGGGGTCGTTGAATAAGGGATTGCGCGTGGCATTCCGCAGTGGAGCTGTAATGGGATTGGTGGTTGTCGGTTTAGGATTGTTCGATATTTCGTTCTGGTATCTGTTGCTTGAACAGTGTATTCCGGAAGATGCCATGAATCCGACGGCTAAACTGTGTGTGATTACGACTACGATGCTGACGTTCGGCATGGGTGCTTCTACGCAAGCCCTGTTTGCCCGTGTGGGAGGCGGTATTTATACCAAAGCTGCCGATGTCGGTGCGGATTTGGTTGGTAAAGTCGAGGCTGGAATTCCTGAAGATGACCCGCGTAACCCGGCTACCATAGCGGATAACGTAGGAGATAATGTGGGCGACGTGGCAGGTATGGGAGCCGACCTGTACGAATCCTATTGCGGTTCTATTCTGGCAACATCGGCATTGGGTGCGGCGGCATTTATCGGTACAGGTGATGTCAATATGCAGTTCAAAGCGGTGATTGCTCCAATGCTGATTGCTGCCGTAGGTATAATTCTTTCTATAATTGGCATATTCTCGGTAAAAACGAGCGAAGATGCCGGCATGAAAGAATTGCTTAGAGCTTTGTCGAAGGGCACGAACCTCAGTTCTGTATTGATTGTCATAGCGACATTCCTTATCCTATGGGCATTGGGCATGGATAATTGGTTTTTGATTTCTCTGTCGGTAGTTGTCGGATTGATTGTCGGTGTCATAATCGGTCAATCGACAGAATATTATACCTCCCAATCGTATAAACCGACCCAGCGGTTGTCTGAGAGCGGTAAGACCGGTCCGGCAACAGTAATTATTTCCGGTATAGGATTAGGTATGATTTCTACAACTATACCGGTAATTGCTGTCGTAATCGGGGTTATCCTCTCCTATTGGTTTGCTTCCGGATTTGATTTTGCGAATATCAATATGGGATTATACGGTATCGGAATCGCTGCTGTGGGAATGCTTTCTACTTTAGGAATCACATTGGCAACCGATGCGTATGGTCCGATAGCGGATAATGCGGGTGGTAATGCCGAGATGAGCGGTTTGGGTGCAGAGGTTCGTAAACGCACCGATGCGCTGGATTCATTGGGAAATACCACGGCGGCTACGGGCAAAGGTTTTGCCATCGGTTCGGCGGCACTGACGGGACTGGCTTTGTTGGCTTCCTATATTGAAGAGATTCGTATCGGTCTGGAACGTTTGGGTACGGAGATATTGGCATTGCCCGGCGGTTTGGAAGTCGCCATTCATAATGCCAGCTTTACCGACTTCATGATGTATTATGACGTTACCTTGATGAATCCTAAGGTACTTTCCGGAATATTTATCGGCAGCATGATGGCATTCCTTTTCTGTGGTTTGACGATGAATGCCGTGGGGCGTGCAGCGTCTCACATGGTTGAGGAGGTGCGTCGCCAGTTCCGCGAGATAAAAGGAATCTTAGAAGGAAAGGCGGAGCCGGACTATGCGCGTTGTGTCCAGATATCCACCAAAGGCGCCCAGCGCGAAATGGTTTTCCCATCGTTGTTAGCGATAGCGGCTCCTATACTGACCGGCCTGTTTTTCGGCGTTCCGGGCGTCATTGGTTTGCTGATTGGCGGCCTGTCTTCCGGTTTCGTATTGGCTATTTTTATGGCAAATGCCGGAGGCGCATGGGATAATGCGAAGAAGTATGTCGAAGAGGGCAATTTCGGAGGCAAGGGAGGCGACGTGCATAAGGCTACAGTCGTAGGCGACACGGTCGGCGACCCGTTTAAAGATACCTCCGGTCCGAGTTTGAATATTCTTATCAAATTGATGAGTATGGTTGCTATTGTGATGGCAGGACTGACCGTCAGCTGGAGTTTGTTCTAAGATTTTCCGTGTGTCGAATTAAGCAATGGCACACAGATTGCACGGATTAAACAGATTCACACTGCTCATCCGTGTAATCTGTGTGCCATTTGTGTTTATTAGGAATATCTTCAAAAAGCTCCTGAAAAAGTTCAGAAGCACTAAAAAGGTCTTAGAAATGCTTCTGAACAATTTCAATCTCATTTCCGAGGGTTCGGAAATGCTTTTGAACAATTTCAATCTCATTTCCGAGGGTTCGGAAATGCTTTTGAACAATTTCAATCTCATTTCTGAGGGTTCGGAAATGCTTTTGAACAATTTCAATCTTATTTCCGAGGGTTCGGAAATGCTTTTGAACAATTTCAATCTCATTTCCGAGGGTTCGGAAATGTCTCTGAACAATTTCAGACCTGTTTTCCGTGAAAATCTCTTAGAGCAGAACAAAAAAATATCCGCTACCTGATGAAAGCAAGTAGCGGATATCTATTGAGGAAAAGAGAATTATCCCAAGAAAGAGATAAGCACGCCGGCAGCGACAGCCGAACCGATGACGCCGGAGATATTGCTTGCCATACAATATTGCAGGACATGGTTCTTCGGGTCATATTTCAGTGCAATTTCATTGGCAACGCGGGCTGCCATCGGCACTGCACTCAATCCGGTTGCTCCGATAAGCGGGTTTATCTTCTTCTTACTAAACAGATTGACTACCTTTACGAAGAGGATACCGCCTGCAATGGAGAGCGCAAACGCAAGGAATCCGCCGATAACGATGCCGATGGTGGTCCAATTCAGGAAAGCCTCGGAGGTCATGGTCGCACCGACCGAAAGACCTAAGAAGATAGTCGCCGTATTCATAATACTGTTGGAGGCAGCATCGGACAGGCGTAGGGTATTTGTCCCTATCTCTTTGATTAAGTTACCGAACATCAGCATACCAATCAAAGGCACAGCCGTCGGTACAAACAACGCCACCAGCGTAGTCACAACAATCGGAAAGACGATTTTCAACACGCGGAGGTTCTTAATCTCAGTTGTAGAAGGGTATTTCTTCTCTTGCTCCTTCATATTGATGCTCAATTCCTTCTTTGTGCAGAGGATATTTACGACTAAAGGAATGATAACAGGGACCAAAGCCATGTACGAATAGGCAGCAATGGCAATCGGGCCTAACAGATGCGGAGCCAGTTTAATCGTGGTAAAGATAGCCGTCGGACCATCCGCACCGCCGATGATACCTAACGAAGCTGCCTCTTTCGGAGTAAAGCCCATG
This sequence comes from uncultured Parabacteroides sp., assembly GCA_949289155.1. Lineage (GTDB taxonomy): Bacteria > Bacteroidota > Bacteroidia > Bacteroidales > Tannerellaceae > Parabacteroides. The sequence continues at coordinate 7,334 of CASEMX010000008.1, read as the reverse complement.
AGGATAGCGACGATAAGCACGGTAAAGATACCCAACTGGGCAGCTGCCCCGAAGATAGAAAGGCGCAAGTTGCGCAACATCGGTCCGAAGTCGGTCAATGCTCCTACACCCATAAAGATAATCGGAGGCAAGAAACCGGTCTTAATCAACAGATAGTAAATGAAGTTCATCAAGCCTAACTCATGCGCGATGTCATGCAACGGCATTTCCCAGATGTTCTTCATTACGCCATGCACGTTAATCATTCCGTTCTCGTCCGCTTGGATAACGCCCATGTCGCCTCCCGGAAAGTTGGCAAGCAACACACCGAAGGCAATCGGAACCAGCAACAGCGGTTCGTATTGCTTCTTGATTCCCAAGTAAAGGAGAATGAACGCAATGACATACATGATAAGGAACTGAGGTTCAGCAATAATATTACTGAACGCAGTCATTTCGTAAAGATTATTGAATATCTCGTTCATTATTGGATAATCATTAATACATCATCTTCAGATACAGAATCACCCGGATTGACGCAGATAGCCGTAATTGTACCACTGAACTCGCTCCGCACCGTGTTGTAGGTCTTCATGGCTTCTACGTAGCAAATCACGTCGCCCTCTTTTACCGTATCGCCTACCTTGAGCGGCGTTTCTGTCGCATTCTTTACCAAGAAGAACTTCCCTTCCAATGGAGAAAGAACCTCTCTCCCACCCTGTGCCGGTGCTGCCGGTGCTGCTGCCGGTTGTGGAGCCGGAGTAGCAGCAGGAGCCGGATTGGTTGCCGTCTCTCCGAATGCAACTGTTACGCGATAGGCTTGTCCGTTCACATCGACAGTCATGACCTGCGGTGTCTTCGGGAGAGCTACCTCTGTTGTCGGAGTGTTCGCTTTCTCTTTCTCAGCCCGGCGTTTGGCTACATCCACTTTGAAATCCACTTTCGCTTTGCCGGAGCGATAAGCTTCGTACTGAGCCGGGTGCATCGCATATTCGAACAACTCTTCGTCGTCCTCTCCTACTTCCCAATGTTTCTCGTTCATCTTTCTGCGGTAGGTATCCAGTGCGTTCGGATAGTTATCCTGCGGATTGCCGGTAAAGAATACCCTACCCTCTTCTTTCGCCTTTTCCACCAATTCGGGCGCCAATTCACCCGGCAGGCGTCCGGCTTTGCCCAATAACATATCCCAGATATCTTCGGCAATCATGCTCCAACGCTCTTTGCCTTTCTCCATCTGCATGACGTTCATCAGCGCCAAGTTCTTCACATATTGGCTGAAAGGAGTGACCAATGGAGGATACCCTACTCTCGGCCAGACATAAGCCACTTCGTCGAAGAGTTTGATGAGCAGTTCGTCTTGCGTCATGGTCTGTTTGCCCTGTTTAACGCGATTCTTGTTGATAGATTCCAAGTTCTTTTCCAAGTCGGACATCAAACTGCCCATCATGCCTCCGGGCAATCCCGGGCCAATCAACAGTGAGTTCATCAGACGGTTGCGCGGACTGATGTACAATCCCAAGAAGTCATCGATAAACTCTTGAATCATACCGCGTACCTTCATATAGGCATTCATGTTCACCTCCGGAACGACAAAGCCCGCATCTTTCAACATAGCCTGTACTGCCAGCAGGTCAGCATGTCCGGTTCCCCACGACAGCGGCTCCATGCCTACGTCGATATAGTCGCATCCGGCCTCGCAGACTTCCAAGATAGATGCCATATTGAAGCCCGGTCCGGCGTGGCTATGGTATTGCACGGGGATATCCGGATATTTCTTCTTGATATTCGCTACGATTTGTCCCAGACTGTGCGGACGGCCGATACCTGCCATGTCCTTGATACAGATTTCGTCTGCTCCCTTCTCTATCAAGGTATAGGCCATTTGGGTATAATAGTCGATAGTATGGATAGGCGAATGCGTAATGCAGAGGCAGCATTGCGAAATCATACCGGCAGCTTTGGCATATTCGATGGAGGGTTCGATGTTGCGTACATCGTTCAATCCGCAGAAGGTACGGGCAATGTCAGTCCCTTGTGCCTTCTTTACTTTATAGAACAGTTGGCGTACGTCGGCAGGGACCGGGCTCATGCGCAGTCCGTTCAGTGCGCGGTCCAGCATGTGGGTCTGTATGCCTGCTTCGTGGAAAGGTTTTGTCCATTCGCGGACAGCTTTATTCGGGTTCTCGCCAAACAACAGATTTACTTGTTCGAATCCGCCACCATTCGTTTCCACACGGGCAAAGCAGCCCATCTCGATAATGGCTGGCGCAACTTTTGTCAATTGGTCCACCCGTGGGACATATTTCCCGGCAGACTGCCACATGTCGCGGAAGACCAAACTAAATTTGATTTCTTTCTTCATGATATGATAAATGTATAGCTTGATTTATGATTTATAATTTCTCGATTTTCATCACTTTGCCCAGCCCATGTGTCGCCATGCTGATGGCGGAGACGATGACGGCGGTCTCTTGTGCCGACAAGGCGCCTTGGGGTGTAGCTGTCGGTCGTGCAGCTACGGCTGCCGGTTGTGCCTTTTTTGTGACTATCTCTTCTGGCGCATACTTATTCACTAAGACAATGAGTCCCTTTCCTAAATAAATAATGATTAGCAAGATAGCAAATACTGTCGCCATTCCGACGACCATGAGTAATAATCCTGTTTCTATGTTTTCCATACTGTCAATAATGTGTTTTATGGTGAATATCTTCTGCTATGGTCTATTCAAATCGTTACAAAAGTAATCATTCAACTTAGAAATCCCTATTTCAAACCTATAAAAAAGTAGAAAACGTTAGAAAAAACTTCGGCTACACTCCTCTCCGGACACATTCGAATGTGTCTGCCGGACACTTACGTAACTCTCCCCCGGACACATACGTAAGTGTCCACCCGACACATACGTAACTGTCCGGGTGACACTTTAGACACTCTCTGCCGGAGGGTAAAGCAGGGCATCGAAACACAAAAAGGCCTGCAATCGCAAGCGACTGCAAGCCTTTACTTTTGAGATTCTTGCTTCCACTCTTCGCAGAGTTACCGGCAAGGTGAACTTTTTTGTTACTCTATTTTATTAATACTAACTAAATATTCACCGCCCACTTTTCCCTCTTCACGAGATACTTGTGTCGCGGACGGGATTATGAACTATATCTTTGTTGAGCAGTTAAAGGAGTTAGCGCTTCGCGCAGGAGTTATAGGAGTTAAGCCGAATGCCTCGGATGATACTATCTAAAGCTATTGGCTTTAACTCCTCTAACTCCATTAACTCCTTCTAACTCCCTCTAACTCCTATTTATTTAACAACCACCTTGAAGCTTTCGCCGTCAACAGATACCACTACGATACCTGCCGGAGCAGCGATAGTTTCGTTGTCAGAGTTAACAGTTTCGTTAGCAACCACCTTACCAAGGATTGTGCTTACGATAACATTCTTGCCTTCAGCACCCTTAACGATTACACCACCGTCAGTAGCAACTACAGTTACTACACCTTCAGCAGCGATAGTCTCGTTGGCAGTCGGAGTCAATGTTTCATCTTCGTTCATGTTGAAGACATCACCCTTTTCATATCCATTATCCACTACGATGCAACCGTTAGTCCAACGCAAGAAGCCTTCGTTTGTGTAGTTCGGATTGTAAGTTGTAGCTTCCGGAGTATAGTCTTTGTATGCAGTCTGAATCTTGAATGCATCAGAGTTCATAGCGTCCACATACTTGAAGGCAAACTTACCGATAGTGAAGTTCGGCGTATTCAGGTCTACACAGATGGTATCATCGTTGGTTACCAAATACAATTTGTCACCTACATGGAAGCCCGGAACGAACGACAATTTAGCGCGGTCTGCACCTTCCTCTGTCTGGTTGATATACGGATTATTGTGCAAATGAGTAGCACCATAGATATTAGCCGTATCAATCAAGTTAACCAAGAAACGAGCTTTTACATACGGAGTCTTGATTGCGTGCGGACAAACACCGTGTTCAGCAATCCATTCCTCTGTATTGTGTGTTGAATCATCCGGGCAGAATGTATTCAGTTTCTCTTCTACATTTACAGCCAACAGATACTGCCAGCACTTGTTGTTACCACGGTTAACGTATGCAGAATCTACATAGATAGCCGGATTGATATCGAACTTCGGATCGTTTACGTTTTCGATATTCAAGAAGCTTAATGCCTTATTCTCAACGATAGCTTTGTCATTGCGCTGTTCGTAGATTACTTCCGATTCGTTTTCATCACGATAGATACGAACGGTGTCACTACCTAAGGCAGAAACTAACTTGCGGTATTCCGGAGCGTCATCACGTTCAACCAACATCAATGAGTTCATATCTTTAGCATACATGCTCATTTCTTCCCAAGAACCGTTAGTCAAGCTATTGCCTTCGAATACTTTCTTAGAATCTGTATCTGTAGTAGTATTTACGAATACATAATCAGTTGTTACAAGACCCTTATCATCATATGAGTTATTTACAGTAACCGGAACATAGTTGTATGTACCGTCTGCCTTCATCTTGATGATGAACTTCTGAGCAGCACCATTGTCGATAGTCTTGTTATTATCCTTATCGCAGATATAGTAGTCTAAGTTCGTTTGGTTGTTCAACTTCACAAACTCATTGTTGCTTCTATTCTGGAAAGTATAAGGCAAGATAGCCAAACGAGACTCGCTGTCAGTAATCACATTCGTAGAAGGATTCCAGCTCTGCAAGTTGCTTGTTACATATACTGTATCGATTTGGTTCTTGTAAGCATCTGCAGCATTTGTCTTCTTCTTGAATGCCAAGTTCCACTTCGTTGCGTTTTCTTTTACAACCGTTGCGCCAATCTGGTGAGAAGCGTTGTGGTTTTCTGCCCAGTAAGCAGGGATATCGTCGTCAGCGTTCTGACGGTCGAGAGCCAAATAGAAGGCAGTGTTACGCAATTCTGTTTCTGTGTAGTCATCCAAATAACCGTCTGTACTCAATGCCGGAGCATTTACAAACTGAATCTTGATGCTATCGCCATCAGTTGTATAAGAAGGACTTGTTACAGCATAGATTACGCCATCATCGCTACGCATACCTGTGATAACCAAAGTCGTATTCGGATTCTCACGGTTTGCCAAAGTTAAATGACGAGTTGCAGCATCGTATGTAGCAGCCCAATGTGCTTCCGGAGCATTTTCATACAAGCTGTTAGTCGGAACGAAGTCAGCCTTGTTGTCGCGGATAGCCAACGTACCGCCTACCTTATAAGCATCGCCAGTAGCTTTACCTGTACCTGCGAAGCTAATCTTCAAGAACTTGCCTTGCAACATGCTACGCAAATCAACAGCGTTGGTTGTACCTAAAGTTGTAACAGCCCAGTTGCCAGCAGTCTTTGCATCGTATGTTCCTTCTTCTACAGCAGTCAAACGACCTGTTTTCAATGTATTATTGATGTAAAGACGCTTCTCTTCTGTTACAGAACCACTAGAAAGAGTAATATCCGTAGTCACTTTAACGGCATCAGAACCGTTATCAGCAGCATAGATGCAGAACAAATAACCAGACTGATCTCCTTTCGAAGCCTCTGCCAGTTCTTTTTCCGACTTTAATGTAAATGAACCTGGATTATCGGAATCCGCATTTGTCGTTTCGTCCCAATAAAGGGCTTTGCCATCCTCGTTAATAAGATAGTAAACAGACTGATTTCCGGCATCAACAAGTTTTTCACTCTCAAACTTCATAGCAGTCAATGTCCCATCAAAGTTGTCTGCTCCACTGATAGAAGTAATACCTTTAGCAGAAGAGATTGTCAAGCCAAAGCCACCATCCAACTGTTCATTTAACTTCGTACCAGTCATTGCAGTAGAAGAATAAGCAGTTTCCACAGAGACAAATAATGCTGCATCGCTTAATTCAGTTTCTTCAGAAGAACCAGCTGTCAAATCAAACTTATTGCTAGCGTACTTTACATAACCACCAAAGCTACCATCATTGTTTTTAGCACGCAATACAAAGTAACAACCAAGTTCATCGTCTTCACTTGTCACCGGAACTACATCGAAATCACTCTTCGCATTTACAGTAAAGGCGTGATTTGCGTTGTTTTTCAAGTCATTTCCGCTCATTGTCCAATAAGCCTCAGCCTTGTCGTCCGCAGTGGTAAGGCTGGAGTATTTTCCTACCTTTAATGCGTTATTGGAATCCACATAAACGAACTTATCGGCTACAGCTTGTTGAGCGTTTGAAGAATTAGTTGTAACCACAAATAAACGAGAGTTGTTAGTAAAGCCAGGCAAAACAGTTGCGCCCACCTTAGACAAATCTGTCGGCAACGTAGCTGTTGTCGTTAAAGCCTTACTTACAACCGCTCTTGTCTCAATCTGTGTAGGATTAGCCGGCAAAGCATTTACTGTACCGAGCATCCCACCTGCCAGCAAAGCGCTGACACAAAGCGTAAGTACTTTTTTGTTCATAACTAAAAATTTAATTGTTAATAAATAATTGATTAAAAGAGTTCAACAATCAAATTTTACGAAGAATAGAAACAAATCCTACGTTGTTATGAACAAACATAAAAAAAGCGCGGGTTTATTGTCTATTATCAAATAGAGGGCTCTGGTAAGCCGCGTAGCAATAATAGAACAAAAGCCCGCGCCTGTACGATATGGTATAACTCTTTTGTAATAAAAGAGCTAAACAAATACGTATCAAGCGCAAGCATTTACTGTCCATTATTCCGCTACTAAAAAATTTACCAGATTTTCTATTTGGAATAATCTTCGTAAAATGCTTACTAAAATGTATTTTAATTCCCTTCGCAGAACACTATCTGCTGCGGAATCGTTGCAAAGGTAAGGAGTTAAAATGAATATGCAAGAGAAAAGAGGTAATTTTTTCCAAATCTGCGGGTTTTCTATACGAAAGGGTAGGTTTCCTTGTTCTTTTCTCTTGAAAGAAAAGAACCAAAAGTTCAAGGCTGCGCCTGCTTCGCTACTCACTCCCTTCATTTCGCTGTTCGCGTTGCAAACTCGCCTTCGGCTCAAACAGGCAACGCTCTCGGGTGCTCCATTCCGGTCGCTCGCTTTACGCTCACCAGCCGAGGCCAATCCCTTCTCCCTTCCTCCTTCCGCCTCGCCTTCGACCTTTCCTTTCTCTCGCCTTCGACCTTTCCTTTCTCTCGCCTTCGGCATCGGGTTTCCAACTACTAACTACCAACTACTAACTTCTATACCATATTATGTATATGATGGATAGATTGGCCTAACGTAAGAGGCGTAAAGCAAATTCCGAGCGGAGCGTGAAGAAATTTCGGCTGTTTGAGCGCAGCGAGTTTCCGAAATTTTAGCGGAGCGATGCGAATTTGTAGCCTCTGGAGT
>CASEMX010000007.1 GCA_949289155.1 uncultured Parabacteroides sp. | reverse complement strand
ATCGGCGAGTGTGCTCCGCTTCCGAAGCTAAGTTGTGACGACCTTCCCGATTACGAAGAAATCCTTTTCCGTGCCTGCCGGGACTTTGAGCAGAAAGGCCGGATTGATAAGGAGGCATTGCGTCCTTATCCGTCTGTTTTGTTCGGTCTGGAAACAGCACTTCGCCATTTTGAACGTGGGGATATCCGCCTTTGGGATACCTCCTTCTCTCGCGGAGAACAAGGCATTCCCATTAACGGGCTGATTTGGATGGGAAGTTATGAGATGATGCTGAAGCAAATAGAATCCAAAATGCAGGCGGGGTTCCGGTGCATCAAATTGAAGATAGGGGCGATTAATTTTGAGGAGGAATTGGCTTTATTAAAATTTATCCGTCACCATTTTTCTTCCAAAGAAATAGAGCTTCGAGTAGATGCCAACGGCGCATTTTCTCCGACAGATGCGTTGGATAAGTTAAAACGTTTGGCAGAACTTGACCTTCATTCCATTGAGCAGCCTATTCGTGCCGGACAATGGGAGGAGATGGCAAAGCTTGTGTCAGAAACTCCGCTCCCGATAGCATTGGACGAAGAGTTAATAGGCATTAACGACCCGAAAAAGAAAAAACAAATGCTGGAATATATCCGTCCGCAGTACATTATATTAAAACCGTCGCTTCATGGCGCAATATGTGGTTCGGAAGAATGGATTTGCGAGGCGGAACGTTTAGGTATCGGCTGGTGGATTACTTCCGCTCTTGAATCGAATATCGGACTCAATGCCATAGCCCAATGGTGCGCAACGTTCAATGTTTCTTGTCCGCAAGGATTAGGGACAGGAGCATTGTTTACTGATAATATAGAAATGCCGCTCGAAGTCAGAAAAGATTGTTTGTGGTTTGTCCCTTCTGCAATACCAGGAAGGGATTAATCCTTTTTGAAAGGGAAACTGAGAATTTGTTCAAAGAAACGTGTAACCTTTCGGAAATGATAGCGTCTATCTGAATGAAATGAAAGGTTTTTCGGATACATATTATATAGAACGGATATTGGCTGGTGATGCTTCTTGTTTCGCTTGTCTGTTTGATCGATATAGCAAGCAGGTATATGCTTGGATTTTTCGGGTTGTGCAGAACAAAGAGGATGCAGAAGAACTGACAGAAGATGTCTTTATCAAAGTCTTTCAAAAATTAGATTCTTTTCGTGGGGAAAGTAGTTTCGGAACATGGTTGTATCGCATTGCTTATACGCTTTCTATATCGGCAGTCCGTAAAAAGAAAGTGGAATACTTGGCAATAGAAGAGACACAGCTCAGCAATGTGTCTGAAGAAGAGGTTATGGCTTCGTTAGGACAATATGGTTTATCTGAACAACTTGATTTGTTGGATTGGGCATTGGAACAGCTTTCTCCGGATGACCGTGCGTTGATTTTACTTTTCTATAAAGAGGATAAATCTTTGGAAGAATTAACGCTAATTACCGGGATGAGTTTGGCGAATGTAAAGGTTAAATTGCATCGCATACGGAAAAAGTTGTATGTATTGCTTACTGAAGAACAGAAAAGAAGAAACGATTGAAATTTAAAAGGCAAAGAAATGAAAGAACAAGGATTTGACAAGGCAAAAGATAGATTAGGGCAATTATTTGAACAGTTGCCCGACAGGTCATTATCGACCGATATCCGTTCGCGTTTGATGCAACGTGTCGTCCAAGAGTCCGAACGGAAAATGCGACGTCAGACATGGAAGGAATGGTTGTGGATTGTATCGGCTTCTTTGTTAATGGTCGCATTAGCTGCGTTCGGTTGGCGATTTTGGGAGATTCCGAAACTGGATTTGCCACAAATAGAGATGCCTTTTTTTGTTTTTTATTCTTTTATAGGGGCAATGGCGTTGCTTTTGTTGCTTTTTGATTATTGCTTTCGCCGTTGGTATTACAAAAAACATAGTTCGAAACCGAATTAAGCCGGACAAAATCTGTATCTTTGGCGGTATAAACGAAATAATTAGCCAGAGATATGAGCAAAAAATGGATAAAGAATGCCCTTATTATCAATGAAGGGCGCAAGTATATCGGGTCTGTTTTGATTAATCAGGACAAGATTGAAGCAATTTATGAAGGTCAGTGGTCGAAAGAGGCAGAAATGGAGAATGCTGATGTAATAGATGCGACAGGGAAATGGTTACTTCCGGGATGCATTGACGATCAAGTACATTTTCGGGAGCCCGGATTGACACATAAGGCGGATATCGGCAGCGAAAGCCGCGCTGCGGTGGCTGGTGGAGTGACTACTTTTATGGATATGCCGAATACGAAACCGCAAACAACGACGATAGAGGCGCTGAATTGGAAGTTCGACCGTGCAGCGGCTACATCGGTTGCAAATTATTCTTTTTTCTTCGGAGGCACTAATGATAATCTGGAAGAGATTCACCGATTAGATCCTCAGCGTGTGCCGGGTCTGAAACTGTTTCTCGGTTCTTCCACAGGAAATATGTTGGTGGATAAAAAAGAAACTTTAGAGAAAATATTTGGAGAGAGCGGGATGCTGATTGCCATTCATGCGGAAAAGGAGGAAATTATCAAACAAAACATAGCGCATTATACACAGCTTTATGGCGAAGATTTGGATATATCGTTTCATAGTAAGATTCGTAGTGCGGAAGCTTGTTATGCCTCTTCAGCGGAAGCCGTGGATTTAGCTAAACGGTTAGGTGCGCGATTGCATATCCTGCATCTTTCGACAGCAAAAGAGCTTACTTTGTTGGATAATTCTATTCCTTTAGAAGAAAAAAGGATTACAGGTGAAGTATGTGTACATCATTTGTGGTTTACGGATGAGGATTATGGTAAATTTGGCAATCGTATTAAATGGAATCCTTCCATTAAAACACTTGCCGACCGCACAGCTTTGCGTGAAGCGGTAAATAATAATTTGATAGATATTGTCGCAACCGACCATGCACCGCATCTTTTGGCAGAAAAGCAGGGAAGTTGCTTGAAGGCAGCTAGTGGAGGACCATTGGTGCAGCATTCTTTGGTCGTTATGTTGGAGATGGCGAAAAAGGGAATTTTTGGTTATGAAAAGGTTGTGGAGAAGATGGCTCATGAACCGGCTACGCTTTTCCGTATTGAAGGACGCGGTTACATCCGCCCGGGTTATTATGCTGATTTAGTATTGGTCGATCCGGAAAAATCATGGACAGTTGCGCTGGAAAATATTTTATCCAAATGTGGATGGTCACCGTTTGAAGGTTATACGTTTCATCATTCTGTTGATACGACTTTTGTAAATGGTGAAATTGCCTATCAAAATGGAAAAGTGAACGACGAAGTGCGTGGAAAGGAAGTACGTTTTAACGGATAGTTCTTATTAGTAGGCTAAAATGATGGATATTTTCTATGGTTGATTGGATGTTTTTGAAAAAATATCCCATAGCTTTGGAAAATAGTTGAGTAATTGTTTAAAATCACATGGAAATGAAGAATAGAAAGTGGTGGTTGTTTTGTTGGTTATTGGGGATTGTCTTTCCGATGGCGGCTCAGCAATATGTCGTTAAGGGAGGATATGGCGAACCGATGCTGGCAAAAGAGGAAACGAGTTATAAGTTGCAGGTCTATGTTGTGAATGGCGTAGAAAATGTAACGATTAGTTTTTCCTCTTCCTCAACTTCTCATCAATGGAAAAAGTATAAAAACCGGGCATTGGATGCCATAGATATTCCTTGTGAACAGCATGGAACGACGTCAATAATCTCAGATGTAGAAGATGAATGCGGTTATTTTGTTTATGAGGAGGGAACTTTGAGCTATTATGTTTGGATTATTGATTATAAGCAGCATGCATTTGGAATAAATACGCTTTCTGTGTCGGAAAATAATGACCCTTGCTCCGGAGTTCGGCTACAAGGGAATTTGCCTATCGATAATTTGACTTATTATCTCCCGACAGGTATTCCACAATCATTGGAGCGAGAATTTCAAGTTACTTATAATACTTTGGAATGGAACGAAGAAAGTAAAGCATTTAATCCGATTCTTCAGACACAAACTGTGAATCGTCCTTATGAAGAATTGATAGGTCCAGTTTATACCGATACAGATATTACATTAATTGGCGATCAATATGCTGAACATTTCGGATTAACTCAACAAGCAACGTTAGGATATTATGAAACTTCTCAACTCATTTTAGAAGCTGATACGACAGTTTTTGCAGAAGATGCGGATAATATGTCATTACAAGGGGAAGGACTTTCTGCTCCTGTAACGATTCGTTTTACGGCATACGCGAATGAACCGACGGCGTCGCTTTATCTTTGGAAAATATACCGGGAAGAGGAGGGAGAGGAGAATCCTTTAGTTCGTCTGACGGAACCGGAGGTGGAATATACCTTTACGGAATATGGAAAGTATAAAGCGGTTGTGGAAGTTAGTAGTGCAAATGGCAGTTGTACGGCATCATCAGAAGAATTTGAGTTGGATATTGCGGAATCTTTTTTGGATGTCCCGAATGCTTTTTCCCCGGGAACGACGCCAGGGGTGAATGATGAGTTTAGAGTTGCTTATAAATCGCTGGTGCGCTTCTCTTGTTGGATATTTAATCGTTGGGGACAGGAAATTTATCATTGGACGAACCCGGCAACAGGTTGGGACGGAAAGAAAAAGGGGAAATATGTTCCCGCAGGAGTCTATTTTTATGTGATTGAAGCAGAAGGATCGGATGGGAAAAAATATAAGTTGAAGGGGGATATCAATATTCTCCGTCCAAAGAAAGAACGTAATTTTGAATCGACAGGTACAGAAGGAGGAAGTGCCTTATGAAAAAGAATTTGTGGACTGTTTTTGGTTTCGGCATCCTTTTATTTGCAGCAGGATTATTGCTCTGTTCGAAGGATTCGACTGCTGTTTTACGGGAAAAACCGGTGGTTCCTTCTATGATTATGACACCTGAAATGCCGGAATGTATTTATTTTTGCGGTGAACTGTTAGATTTGACACGTTATAATATGCATGAAGGAATTGATAGGGAATTAACCTCTTTTTCCTATTTACATGCGACAACCATGTTGACGATTAAGCGGGCGAATCGCTATTTCCCGATTATAGAACCTATATTGAAAGAATATGGTATCCCGAATGATTTTAAATATTTGGCAGTTATTGAAAGTCATTTGGACCCGAAAGCGAAATCTTCGGCTCGTGCAGTAGGCATGTGGCAATTTATGGAAACTACCGGGAAAGAATATGGATTAGTTATCACGCCTACCATAGATGAACGGAGTCATGTGAAGAAATCGACCATAGCTGCCTGCAAGTATTTGAAGAAGGCTTATGAACGTTACGGCAATTGGGCAGCAGTGGCGGCTTCTTATAATGCAGGTATGGGACGTATTTCCCGAGAAATGGTGAATCAAGATGTGAATAATTCGTTCGATTTGTGGTTAGTAGAGGAAACAACTCGTTATGTTTACCGTATTCTCGCAATTAAGTTGATATTTGAGAATCCATATAAGTATGGCTTTGTATTACGGGCTCGAGATCTTTATAAGCCGGTTGATTATAAAGAAGAAACAGTCTCTACTAATATCCCGGATTTAGCTATTTATGCAAAAAAACATGGAATTACTTATGCAGATTTGAAGCGATTCAATCCTTGGTTATGTGACCGAAAATTGATTACGAACGGGAAGAGTTTTATTTTATATTTGCCAGATACGACAGACCTTTACTATCGCGTGCCCAATAGCTACGTTTATAATCGGAATTGGATTGTAGAGTGAAGTAAAGGAATCGCATAGTGGTCTACTTATTAATATAGGTCAAGAAAAGCATGTTATTTGCTATTTTTTCATTTTCTATATTATCTGTTATTGAAAATGGTTGTATTTTTGTGCTGTAAAACATAATTGCAAGACATAAATGGTAAAAAGATTGTTTAGAGTGTACTTTGAATTATTGGGAGTACGATTTTAGTTGAAAAAGAGAACTTAAAAAACTCATAAATTTGCTTAGGTTAGGCGAGCGGAAGAAGAGAAGATTCTGACAATAATAGGTTTTTTATAGGTTTGAGTTTTTTGATAGGTTTGTTGTTAGTGTGTTTAGGTTTTTTAGTTAGTTAGTCGTGAGTCTTCTTTTCTGAAATTCGCCTTTTAATTGGCTAATAAAAATCAATCGCTTTTTAGAGTGCTGGGTGAATAAGCGAGCTTTGCAAAATCCATCTTTGGGATGCAGAGCTCGTTTCTATTTTATTAAAAAATTCCAGATTCCTTTTGGGAGAAAGAAGCGAATATCCTTTTTTTGCGCCAAAGCTTGTCGGATGAATGTAGAAGATATTTCCATTTCCGGTGCGTTAGCTATATATATATGCGGATGTTTTTTAACCTTCTCATCAATTGGAAATCCTTTTCGAGGGTAAATAATGATAGGATATTCGGCAAGTAGCTTTTCACTATCTTTCCAATAAGCAAATTTCATCCAGTTATCTGACCCGATAATCAGATGGAAGAGGCAATCGGTGTAAGTATTCGATAATGTATGCAGTGTGTCGATTGTATAAGAGGGTTTAGGCAGATGAAATTCAAAATCGCTGGCTTTGAATTTGGGATAATCTGCAATAGCATATTGAACTAATTCTAATCGGAATTCGTCGTTCATCAGTTCTGTTTCCGACTTAAATGGGTTTTGAGGCGTTACCAGAAACCAAATCTCGTCAAGGGGAGTATATTCGCAAAGCCAATTTGCCAAAGCCAGATGACCTATATGAATAGGATTGAATGAACCGGCATAAATTCCTACCTTTTTGGGAAGTGTCGTTGTAGCCATTGTACAATATTTAAAATTTGGATTCCAATGACCAATCCTGTGGCAATCATGATGGTCGTATCTTTTTTTACGCAAGCCCACACAAAAACTGCTATTGCTGCGATGGCAATAGCGATGAATGTATAAAGCCATTTCTTTGATAGTTCGTTCATTTGTGTTAATTGTTGGAGAAACAGATTGCTTTAGTTTTGAATATTACCTTCGTTTTCTTCGTCATTTAAGAATGTTTGGATAGCATGCAAGGCATCGGCTTGCGCTTTTTCTAAATTATTATTAATAATGACGACATCAAATTTTGGTGCGAAACTTAATTCATATTCTGCTTTTGCAATTCGATTTTCAATCACATCGGGTGCATCTGTCCCGCGATTGATTAATCGGCGGCGTAGTTCCTCAATGCTGGGTGGTTGGATAAATACAGAAAGTGCTTTTTCTCCATAATATTTTTTTATATTACAGCCTCCAACTACGTCAACATCAAAGATTACATTATCTCCTTCCGCGAAGATTCGTTCTACTTCGCTTTTTAATGTTCCATAGAACTTATCTTTATAAACTTCTTCATATTCTAAGAAGTCACCCGCTATAATTTTTTTCCGGAATTCTTCAGGCGAAAGGAAATAATATTCTACTCCATTTTTTTCCGTACCGCGTGGCACTCGGCTGGTTGCCGAGATAGAAAAACGCAAATGCAAATTTTGTTGTAACAGATAATTGATAATGGTAGATTTTCCCGATCCGGAAGGTGCGGAGAAAATGATTAATTTGCCTGCCATATTATAATACATTTAAAACCTGCTCTTTGATTTGTTCCAATTCATCTTTCATTCGCACAACAATCTTCTGCATTTCGGCATGATTGCTTTTTGAGCCGAGTGTATTAATCTCTCTTCCCATCTCTTGAGCGATAAAACCTAGCTTTTTCCCTTGTCCGTGTCCGGTTTCCATCGTTTCGATAAAATATTTCAGGTGATTGTCCAGTCGGTTTTTCTCTTCGTTGATATCCAATTTCTCAATATAATAAATCATTTCCTGCTCAAAACGATTTTTATCGTAATCCGTCAAGGAAAGTTTTGCGATATTGTCGAAGATGCGATTCTTTATTTTTTCCGTGCGTTCCTTTTCGTATGGCTCGACTTCCTTCAGAAGTTGGGCAATATTTTGGATTTTTTGTGTGAAAAGCTTCTGTAACATTGCCCCTTCTTGGATACGAAATTCGCAAAGTTGCCGAATTGCTTCATCAATCGTCTGGCTAACTACTTCCCATTCTTCGTCTGCTGCTTCCAGCGGCTCGGTTGAAATGACATCCGGTAGGCGGAATATGGGCTGAAGGCTTTGCCAATCGGTAGGAACAGGCAGATTCAAAGTGGTGGAAAGTTCCATTATTTGGTTATAATAATTGGTAAACGCTTCCTGATTGATTTGCGCTGGAGCCTCTTTTCCGATATATTCAATATAAATTCCGAAATCTACTTTTCCTCGCTCCAATTGTTGAAGCAAACGACTGCGAATTGCCATCTCTTGTTCCTTATATAATGCCGGAATACGGGTAGATAAATCCAGTTGTTTGCTATTGAGAGCTTTTATCTCGATGGTTACTTTTTTTGTAGGTAGTTCGGCTGTAACCTTGCCGAACCCGGTCATCGATTGTATCATACTTTCTCAAAAATTTCTACAAAAATACAGATTAAATTAAGAACATGAAAATGAAGTTCTGAGAATTAACAATTAATATGTTCTGAGTCATGCGAGAAAATGACCGATGTTTTTCTGAAAATATCCGATGTTTTTGAAAAATAATCCGCCTTTTAGGGAGGAGTAACCGATGCATAGGAAAGAGGAGAGGTTCCCGGTGGAAAAATGGGGTATAGGAGAGAGCTCCCGAAAGAAAAATGCAAAGTATTTGGGTGGCGAGGTAGAATAACTCTGATTTAATCCGTATCTTTGGACTCGTTGTTTTTTAATTTAAAGAATAAATTATGCCATTAAACCTGCAGAAGAATCTTCCAGCTATCGAGCTGCTGAAGAAAGAACATATTTTTGTGATGGATTCGTTACGGGCGGCGACTCAGGATATCCGTCCGTTACGCGTAGTTGTCTTGAATTTGATGCCACTAAAGGTAACGACAGAGACAGACTTAGTGCGATTGCTCAGTAATACGCCGCTTCAAGTGGAGATGGATTTGATGAAAATCAAAGGACATACGCCGAAAAATACGCCGATTGAACATATGCGGGCATTTTATAAGGATTTTGACCAGATGAAAGAGGAATTTTATGATGGAATGATTGTTACGGGTGCGCCGGTAGAGCAGATGCCATTTGAAGAAGTTACTTATTGGGAAGAAATTATGGAGATATTCGATTGGGCACGTACACATGTCACGTCAACTCTTTATATTTGTTGGGCAGCGCAGGCAGGATTGTATCATTTCTTCGGTATTCCGAAATATGATTTGCCGGCAAAAATGTTCGGAGTCTTTCGCCATACGATACGCGAACCATTTGTTCCGATTTTTCGAGGCTTTGATGATGAGTTTTATGTGCCACATAGCCGGCATACGGAGGTCCGTCGTGAAGATATATTGAAGGTTCCGGAGTTAACATTGCTTTCCGAGAGCGAGGAATCGGGTGTTTATATGGTTATGGCGCGTGGTGGACGTGAATTTTTCATTACCGGACATTCGGAATACTCGCCTTATACGCTGAATGATGAGTATATCCGTGATTTGAATAAGGGGCTTCCGATAGCTGTCCCTAAAAATTATTATCGGAACGATGATCCGGCACAAGGGCCGGTAGTGCGTTGGCGCGGTCATGCGAATTTGTTGTTCACCAATTGGTTGAATTATTATGTTTATCAGTCCACTCCGTTTAAACGTGAGGATATTCGCCTGTTAGGTGATTTATATGGAGAAAAAAATGGATAAAGTGCGGAAAATAGAACTGCTTTCCCCTGCAAGGGATTTGAGTTGTGGGATAGAAGCCATACGACATGGCGCAGATGCCGTATATATTGGTGCACCGAAGTTCGGCGCACGCGCAGCAGCAGGAAATACGTTGGAGGATATCCGTTCACTTTGCGCATATGCTCATCTGTTTGGCGTACGTATCTACGTCGCTTTGAATACGATTCTGAAGAATGAAGAATTGGAAGAGGCGCGTCAGCTGGCTTGGTCGTTATATGATGCCGGAGCCGATGCATTAATTATACAAGATATGGCTTTGGTGCAAATGGAACTACCGCCTATACCGCTTCATGCCAGCACGCAGACAGATAATCGGACACCTGAGAAGGTTCGTTTCTTGCAAGATGCGGGATTTACGCAAGTTGTTTTAGCTCGGGAGCTTTCTTTGAATGAAATCCGCCGGATTGCGTCCGAAACAATGGTTGCTCTGGAAGTTTTTGTTCATGGAGCGCTCTGTGTGAGCTTTAGCGGACAATGTTATCTGAGTGCTGCACTATCCGGACGGAGTGCAAATCGCGGAGAATGCGCTCAATATTGTCGATTGCCTTATACGATGGTCGATGCGGATGGGAAAGTAATCGCGAGGAACAAACATTTGCTTTCGCTTCGAGATATGAATCGCTCGGATGATTTGGAAGCTATGATGGATGCGGGTGTTTCTTCGTTCAAAATAGAGGGGAGATTAAAAGATGTATCGTATGTAAAGAATGTAACGGCTTATTATCGGCAAAAATTGGACGAAATATTGGCACGTCGCCCGGAATATGTACGTGCTTCGGCAGGCAAAAGTCGTTATACTTTTACACCGCAAGTTGTGAAAAGTTTCAATCGGGGATTTACCTCTTTCTATCTTTATGGGAGAACAGTTGATGTTACGGCTTTTGATACGCCGAAATCGTTAGGCGAACCGGTCGGAACAGTGAAAGAGGTCCGGGGGAATAGCTTTACAGTGGCGGGATTAGTACCATTAACTAATGGAGATGGGTTAGCATTCTTTAATGCGCACGATGTATTGGAGGGCTTTCGGATAAACAAAGTGGAGAATAATCGGGTTTATCCGCAGGAGATGCCGGAACTTCGTCCGAAGATGTTGCTTTATCGCAATTATGATCAACAATTTGAACGCTTGCTTTCAAAACCTTCTGCCGAGAGAAAATTGGAAGTCAAATTAATTTTTGCAGATAATCCGTTTGGTTTTAGCTTAGAACTGGAAGATGAAACGGGAACTCACGTTACGTTAGTCCGTCCTTTCTCGAAAGAGTTGGCGAAGAGGAGGCAGGAAGATAATATCCGGGCTCAATTGGTTAAATTAGGCAATACACCATTCGAAGCACAGGCCGTAGAAATCAATATGTCGGATAATTGGTTTGTTCCCTCCTCTGTATTAGCGGATATGCGCCGGGAAGCAGTGGAATTATTGTTGACTAACCGAAAGATAAGTTATTCTCGCGAACTGGCAAGCAAGAAACAAATGGGCGCGAAGCCTGTTTTTCCGCAACAGCAGTTGACTTATTTAGGAAATGTGGCAAACAGGGAGGCTCGGACTTTTTATTTGGAGCATGGCGTCAAATCATTAGAACCGGCATTTGAAGTAAAATCAAGAGAAAACGTGCCTTTGATGTTTTCTAAGCATTGTTTGCGATATAGTATGGGCTGGTGTCCGACTTATCAGGGCGGAAAATCACCGTTCAAAGAACCTTATTACCTATTATATAAAGATGCACGGTTGCGATTGAAGTTCGATTGCAAGAATTGTCAAATGCTTGTTCTGAATGAACCATAAAATAGATAAAGTAAAGGTGCGCTACCGAGAGCGCACCTTCTCAAATATATCTTGGCACTTGTTGCTTGGAATATATTCCATATCTGAAATGTATAGCAAGTTATTAAATAGGCAGAAAAATAAGCACAGATAATCGCGACTCACGTCGGGATAGCAACTTGTGCTGAGATGTTAACTTTCCTGTGTCTTGTTTTTCCCGCTAATATATCTGGCAATTCCCATAAGAACTGCCAAAACACCCAAAATACCCATTATAATACTTTTGTTTGTCGCTGAATCGAAATCAGTTGTTCCGACTAAAACTAATACAATACATGAAAGCATTAAAAGAGCTTCTGCTAAATCTTTATTAATTCTCATAATTTCTTTAAGTTAGTTGATTTAGTTGATTGTAATAATTTGTTTTTGTTATTTCTTGACGGTCTCAGCCTCTTCTTCTGATGAAGAACTTAAAGCCTTCATGATTCCATACAGACCGTAGCCTAAAGCAACTAATACTAACGCAAGTTTAGCATAGTCATTTGGAATAATAGTGCTGCAAGCTAATACGCAACTAACTAAAATGAGAACAATAGAGAAATATAAATTGAATTTATTTGATGTCTTAGCCATTTTGATTATACTTTTTATGTAATACAATAATTGTTGAATATAAATGAAGTTGGTTTTGAAAAAAGCATTTAAGGGAATTGGTATGGATATAACAAACCATACGAACCACTAAGTCGATAGAAAAACACTAAGCCCAACTTCTATCCATCGACTTATTTGTTCATTTTCTTCCCTAACGACAAATATGGCTAAATCAGTAGTTTTCGCAACGCAAGGACATGATAACCGTTGCGACATAATAGTGTGGAATAGTTAATGTGATGAGTGATTGATTCGTTCTCCAATAATTTTGCGATAAGGTCATAACCTCTTAAACGTAAATATTGGATTGTCTTTACTATTTGCGACTGTGTACGTAGATTGAAACTGTATGAAACATTTTGAAAAGTCCTTCGTGGAGAGAGCAAATTGCTATTTTTCATATCATCTTTTAAAATAGCCAGATGCTGTTCGCGATTCGCTTGTTCTGTTTCCTCCATAACCGTTTCTTTTTCCTGAGTAAAGGCAGGAACCATTCCCTTTTTCTCGCTTGGAGAAAGGAGAAGTATCGCTACAAGAAATCCGATTATGTATAGAAACTGTTTCATGCTGCAAATATAGAATGTTTTTTAGGAAAGAACAATTATTTCAGAAAATAGTTCCGTTTTTATGAAAGAAAAAATGTGATAATGCATACGAGTCGATGCATTATCACATTTAGCTTATCCTTTAATCTCTTTTTCTTCTTTCATGTCCAGCTCATTCTTGTCTTCATCATAGAACTTATATTCTAAGAAAGCAAGACTCTGATTGGGGACAATCTTTAGGCCATGGCTGTATTTCATTTTCCATTGCCAACTTAAAGGGAAAAAGCCCTTGTTTAAATAGGCTGCGACGTAAGGATGTACGTGCAGGGTGAATTTCTTCACATGATGTTTATTGACTAAGCAATCTACTTTCCCTTCCAAACTATCGGTAAATAGGATAGAAGATTTTACCGTTCCGGTTCCAAAGCATGCGGGACACGTTTCTGTTGTTTCTACATCCATTGCCGGACGAACGCGCTGGCGGGTAATCTGCATCAGGCAGAATTTGCTTAATGGCAAGATATTGTGCTTGGCGCGGTCGCTAGCCATAATCTTTGTCATATGCTCGAAAAGCTTTTGCTTGTTGGCATTGTCGTGCATGTCAATGAAATCGATGACAATAATCCCGCCCATATCTCGCAAACGTAATTGGCGGGCTATTTCATCCGCCGCTGCGATATTGACATCGATAGCTGTCTTTTCTTGGTCGTCGCTGCTTTTGGCTCTGTTTCCACTGTTTACATCAATAACGTGCATGGCTTCCGTATGGTCGATTACCAGATAAGCGCCGCTCTTATAGGTTACGGTTCGTCCGAATAACGCTTTTATCTGTTTGGTTATGGCGAAATTGTCGAAGATAGGAAGCTCTCCTGTATATAAATGCACGATATTTTCACTTCCCGGAGCGATTAAGCTCACATAAGCTCGAATACTGTTATATACATCTACATCATTTACATAAATGTTCTGGAACGAAGGATTGTATATGTCCCGAAGCAAAGCGACAGCGCGTCCGGTCTCTTCGTAAAGCAGTGACGGAGCTTTGGCTTTTGCTAATTTGGCCACACAACTTTCCCAGCGTTTCACTAATGTCTTTAATTCGTGATCCAGTTCCGCCACTCTTTTTCCTTCAGCAGAAGTACGGACGATTACCGTGAAGTTCTTCGGTTTGATACTTTGCATAAGTTGGCGAAGACGGGCACGCTCTTCTGCTGTTTTAATTTTTGAGGAGACAGAAACTTTGTCGCCGAAAGGAATTAAAACAATATATCTTCCGGGAAATGACAGTTCAGATGCTAAACGTGGACCTTTCGTTGAGATAGGTTCTTTGGCTATTTGCACCAGAACTTCCTGTCCGATTTTAAGCACATCTCCGATACTTCCGTCTTTATCTATCTCCGGGAAGATAGATGCCTTCTGCATGGTGGGCAATTTCTTGTAATCTGACAGGGCTGTTTTCAGGTATTTCTGCTGCGAATTGAAATTGGAACCTAAATCCTGATAGTGAAGAAATGCATCCTTTTTATAACCTACATCAATGAACGCCGCATTCAACCCCGGCATCAGCTTCTTTACTTTGCCTAAATAGATATCGCCGACAGCAAATGCCAAGTTCCGCGCCTCTTTCTGAAGCTCGACGAGGCTTTTGTCTTCCAATACGGCAATGGCCATTTCTTGGGGTTCAACGTCAACTACTAATTCACTAATCACTTCTGATGTATTTTTAAAAGAATGTTGTTATTTTCCTATAAGCAAAGAACAAACTTAACAGATTTCATGTTAAGTTTGTTCTTTATCACGCTAAAATAGACTTACTTCTTCTTATGTCTATTCTTCTTCAGTCTTTTTTTGCGTTTGTGCGTAGACATTTTATGTCTTTTTCTTTTCTTTCCGCTTGGCATTGCAATAAAAATTTAAAGATTAAACGTATTATTATTTATTTATTTCACATCATTCATAAAGGTCTTAGCCGGTTTGAATGAAGGAATATTGTGTTCCGGAATGATGATTGTTGTATTTTTCGAGATGTTGCGAGCTGTCTTTTGTGCTCTTTTCTTTACGATGAAACTACCGAACCCTCTCAAATATACATTTTCATTTTTTGCTAATGAGCCTTTTACAGTCTCCATGAATGATTCAATGCTTGTTAAGACTGTCTGTTTGTCGATTCCAGTACTCTTTGAAATCTCGTTAACAATATCTGCTTTTGTCATGTCTATAATTATTAAATGATTGACTTTAAATTTTTGGAATGCAAATATATAGCTTTTTCTTGAAGTGGCGAAGTAATTTTTTATAAAAAATGCGTAGGCGCTTTGGTCGAATCTGCGTATGTTTGCAGTATTCAATCAGTTAAGGAGATTTGTATGGCAGATGAAAATTATCATTTATTCGTGAGCGAGAGACTGATAGCGTGGTATGAAGCGAACAAACGCGACCTTCCGTGGCGGCATTCTTCGGACCCTTATATCATTTGGATTTCAGAGATTATTTTACAGCAGACGCGTGTCGCGCAGGGGTTGGATTACTTCCGCCGCTTCGTCAGGCGGTTTCCGGACATATCTTCACTTGCCGCAGCGTCCGAAGACGAGGTTCTGCGCTATTGGCAGGGGCTGGGCTATTACAGTAGGGCGCGGAACCTGCATGCTGCGGCAAAATACATGGCGGAGCATTACGGGGGTGAGTTTCCTCGCTCCTACGAGGAGGTGAGGGCTTTGAAAGGCATCGGCGATTATACCGCGGCGGCGATTGTCTCTTTTGCTTACGGAATGCGTTATGCCGTGGTGGACGGGAACGTTTACCGGGTGTTGGGACGGTTGCTGGCTATCGATGTTCCGATGGATACGGCGGAAGGAAAGAAGCAGTTCGCGGCGGCGGCGGAGTCGCTTCTGCCGGAAGAGGCGGGAGTATATAATCAGGCCATCATGGAGCTGGGGGCATTGGTCTGCACGCCGCGCAATCCGTCGTGCGAGGTTTGTCCGCTCTCCGAGGTTTGCAGCGCCTTTGCCCGGCATGAGACGCAACTTTATCCCGTGCGGCAGAAGAAGGGAAAGTCGCGGACGCGCTATTTCCATTACTTCTATATATTATATAATGGTATGACTTGGCTGCATCGTCGGGCGGAGGGGGATATCTGGCAGGGACTGTATGAATTCCCGTTGGTCGAGACCGAGTCGGCGTGCGATGCAGATGAACTGCTGCGTCGGGAGGAGGTCGCCCGCATTTTCGAGGGCTGCGGAAGGGTGCATATCCGGAAGCGGACGCCGGAGCTGCGGCATGTCCTCTCGCATCAGGTCCTCTTGGCGACAGGCTATCTGGTCGAAGTGGACAGCGAGGGCGGTTTGTCTACGCGTTACCGTCCGGTAGCTGTCGGCGAGTTGGACGATTTTGCCGCTCCCGTATTGCTCCGTAAGCTTGGGGCTATCCTTTCAGATTCACGATAAACACCACGGTCGAATCCTTTGCCTCCGGGAAATCCCCGCCTGTTTCATTCCCCGCTTTACAATAATAATAGGAATCCCCTCCGGCATCCATCGGCAGCAGTTCGGTCACGTAGCCGGTATGGTAAAAATCATCTTCGAAACCCTTCTGTAGCTGCCAACCCCGGTTCCGGCGGCTGTCCCAGCAATAGAGATAGGCCTGCGATTCCAATCGCCGGTTGCAGGCGAGCCAGTACCGTTCGCCTATTTGGAGCGGATAGAGCGGGACGCTTCCCTGCGCGGTTTCCTTCTCTTTGTGCGCGAGGGCGAGGGTGTCGCCCAACAGATACTCCGGTTCCGAAGGGTGGGAGTAGCCATAGATTTCCCCGTCCGGAAGGATATTCAGATGCAGATTGTAGAGCGGGAAGGTATAGTGCGGTTGCGTCAGGGGCTCTTGGGAAAGCTCCCGCGTTTCCAAGGCATTGAACAGGGTGTCGTAGGTCGTCACTTGGCATTTCACGCTCCGGCGGCTCTCCCCGTCGGTCGCCTCGCTGGTTTTCTCTATCAGATAGATGCGGTCGCGGTGCAGCAGGGCAGCGAGCACTTGGTAGCCCTCCCGCCGGTCGTCCAGCCGCGTTGCCATCAGCAAATTCCCGTCGAAATCATAATAGTGCACCTCGTCCGCATTGCCCAGCACGATGAGTTGCCTGTGCGCGGCGTCAATCATATAGTGTGCCACCCGGATTTGCCCCGGCTGCGTGATAGGGCAGACCAGCCGCCCCTGCATGTCGAAGCGATACAGCCGCTCCCGGCTAATCAGGAACAGGTCGTTTCCTTCGCGCGACAGATTCCGCACCTCCGTCAACTGCATCCCCGCTGCCCGCAGCGGAATGGCAACCACCTCTTGTGCGATTTCCGACAGTTGTCCGTCGCGCCAAAGCTGGTCCCGGCTCTGAAGGGCGAGCCGCTCCACGCCATGCCAAATGCAGACGGTGACAAACAGCAAAACAATGATGACACTCTTTTTCTTCATGACTTTTCCTTTTGAAATTCCTGCAGCAAATATACAGATAAAAGCAGAAGGACCGTTTCACCTCAATCTCTTTTTTCCGCCGTCCCCTTTCCCCTTCATTTTGGAAAAACAGAGCTGTCGAACTGTTCGATGGGAAGAAAAATTGAAAAATATTACTGACAGAATGTATTTCAGTAATGAAAAATGAAAAATGCTTCCTGACAGAATGTATTTCAGCAATGAAAATGAAAAATGCTTCCTGACATACAGTATTTCAGTAATGAAAAATGAAAAGTGCTTACTGACATACAGTATTTCAGTAATGAAAATGAAAAATGCTTCCTGACATACAGTATTTCAGTAATGAAAAATGAAAAACCTTAGTGGCAGAATGTATTTCAGTAATGAAAATGAAAAGTGCTTCCTGACAGAATGTATTTCAGTAATGAAAAATGAAAAGTACTTACTGGCAGAATGTATTTCAGTAATGAAAAATGAAAAACATTATCGGCAGAATGTATTTCAATAATGGAAAATGAAAAACATTGTTGACAGAATGTATTTCAGTAACGAAAAATGAAAAGTACTTACCGGCAGAATGTATTTCAGTAATGAAAAATGAAAAACCTTCCTGACAGAATGTATTTCAGTAATGAAAAATGAAAAACCTTTAATTCGCACTACGCGGGACCTTTGAAAACGGGAAATGAGGGGTTCCATAACAGGAAATTGGGGCGGCGGATTGGCGGATATAGCCAAAAATTCGTACCTTGGCGGGCATTTTTGACAGACAGGGATAAAGTAAACATACGAAAAACTGAAAAATATGATTCGAGAGGTTCGACTTAGGGTGCTGCCTTTTCAGGCTGCGGATACAGAGAAAATCAAACAGGCGGTGGCGCGGGAAACGGGCGACGCGGCGGAGCGCATACTGGGAATGCGTATCCTGAAGAAATCGATTGATGCCCGGCAACGGCAGGTGGTGGTGAATTTGACGGTGCAGGCGTTTGTCGATGAGCTGCCCGCAGAGCCGGAGTTTCCGACGGTTTCCTACGGGGACGTAAGCGGTGGAAAACCGGTGGTAGTGGTCGGGGCAGGTCCGGCTGGCTTGTTTGCTGCCCTGCGACTGATTGAGTTGGGGATGAAACCGATTGTGGTGGAGCGCGGAAAGAATGTGCGCGACCGCAAACGGGATATCGCCCGGATTTCGAGGGAACAGAAGGTGGACCCGGAGTCGAATTACAGTTTCGGAGAGGGTGGCGCCGGTGCGTTTTCGGATGGAAAACTCTATACGAGGAGCAAGAAGCGGGGCTCGGTCGAGAAAATCCTGCAGGTATTCTGCCAGCATGGGGCGAGTACCAATATATTATATGATGCGCACCCGCATATCGGGACAGACCGCCTGCCGCGCGTCATCGAGAACATGCGGAACCAGATTTTGCGGAGCGGCGGGGAGATGCATTTCCAAACGAAGATGACGAAGCTCGTGCGGCGCGGCGACGAGGTGGTCGGCATCGAGTGTGAGGACGGCCGGCAGTTCATGGGACCGGTCATCTTGGCGACAGGGCATTCGGCGCGCGACGTGTACCATTATTTATATGAAGCGAAGTATGGCGTGGAGGCAAAGGGCATTGCCGTAGGGGTCCGGTTGGAGCATCCGTCGAAACTGATTGACCAGATACAGTACCATAGCCGTGAAGGGCGCGGGAAATACCTTCCGGCAGCAGAGTATAGCTTCGTGACGCAGGTCGGAGGGCGAGGCGTATATAGCTTTTGCATGTGCCCGGGCGGATTTGTGGTTCCGGCTGCCAGCGGAGCGAATCAGGTGGTGGTAAACGGCATGTCGCCATCCAATAGAGGCTCGCGCTGGTCCAATTCAGGGATGGTGGTCGAGGTGCGCCCGGAGGATTGCGCCGCGATATTGAACCGGGAATGGAACCCCGCCGATGCGCTATGCGTCATGGAGATGCAGCAGGAGTTGGAGCGGCTGTGCTACGAACAGGCAGGAGGGACCCAACATGCGCCTGCCCAGCGGATGGGCGATTTCGTCCAAGGTCGGCGGTCGGCTGATTTGCCGGAGAGCTCCTATACGCCGGGTGTGGTGAGCGTGGATATGCACCAATGGATGCCGCGCTTCATCACCGGACGGTTGCGCGAGGCGTTTCAGGTCTTCGGTAAGAAATCGAAAGGCTTCCTGACCAACGAGGCGGTGCTGCTTGCCGTCGAGACCCGTACCTCTGCGCCGGTGCGTATCCTCCGAAACGCGGAAGACCTGCAGCATGTCGTGACCCGCGGATTGTTCCCCTGCGGCGAGGGAGCCGGTTATGCCGGAGGGATTGTCTCTGCCGCTATCGACGGAGAGCGTTGCGCCGACGCCGCAGCGGCAGTGTATCACCAAGTGAAAGCGTAATCATATTCCGAGCGGTTCCCGCAGGCATCGGTGACGAAGAGGTGCAACCGATGCTTGCCCCGCGGAAGATTTTCCTCTTTCAACCGGCAAGTGATTACTGACTTGTTGCTCATCCGGAAAAGGACGAATTTTCCATCGATAGTCCCTTTGTAGGTATCCACGCCGCTCAGATTGTCACTCAACCGGAACTGGAGCGTACCCTTCGTCATCCATCCGGAAGAGTTGAGCGGAGTGATTTTGGGAGCGACCGTATCGGCAGCAACGGTATAAGTGCCCAACTCCCGAATCTTGGCGTCCATCCATCCCTTCCGGTACGTGCCGCCAATCCAGCTGCGCCGCTGGCCTTTCCACTGCACGATTCCATATTGAGATTTATTGGGAACCGTATCTTTCAGGATGCGTAATGACAAATCAGCCTGGCGATGCAACGGGACCGGCTCGTTATGGAGGATATGTACGGCGGACAACCTGCCCTCTTCCTCCCGCGAACGGTAGGCGAAATTCAGGTCGGTATAGAGATTCCCGCGAGGAATCTTCATGCGGATGCCACGTGCCCCGAAGAGATTGGTGCTATGCCAGTGGAACAGTTCGGTCCCTTCGGTATCGGCCTCCGGAATGGATTGTTTTTTTCCGATGATGGTCAACTGCATCCGGGTCTGGTTGCCGTATGCATCTTTCAAGAGGAAGGTGAAATGGTAGGGACGCTCTTCATCGATGGAGATGATACCCCTGTTCCTGCTTTCCAAGAAACGCAGCCGGTTGCCCGGCTCGACAAAACACTTCATGTAAAAGATACGGCGTTTGCTCCAAAGCGCATAGTCCGTCAGGCTATTGACGAACCGGTTCTCATCAAAACCAAAGCGGTCGATATAGGCCCGGAAGATAACCTCATCATCTTCTTTCAGGATAGTCTCTTTCACGCCATAGATATTGCCGGTCTCATTCATATAATCGTTCGCCCGGATAGCCAGCCCGATATTTCCCCACGCCTCTATTCTCGCTTGAACGACAGGCTTACCCTTTGCATCGTGGGTTACCTTTATTTCCTGCTTTTTTGTCTTCCCGTTGACGATACCTTTGCCATCCAGCGGACAAACCAGCAGCCCTAAGATTTTCGGAGCGCGGGTATCTTTAATCAGATGCATGTAATAGGGGAGAGGGTCGATAAGTTCTTCGGTTTCCGTGTCGCGAATCTCAAAATGGACATGAGGCCCGCCGGAACTGCCGGTATTCCCGCTATACGCTACGATTTCATCCTCTTCGACCGGGATTTGTTCCGGCTGAAGATAGAGATTGACGGCAAACTGCTCCTGTTCGTGTTGCTTCGTCCAAAGGTAATCGGCTATTTTCGGAGCGAAGCGGTCCAGATGCCCGTAAACCGTCGTGGTTCCATCGGGATGCGTCAGATACAACGCATTTCCATAGCCCCACGGACTGACAGAGATACGGGAAACATAGCCTTTTTGCACGGCATGTACGGCTTTGCCTACGACGCCCTGCGTTTTCATATCGATTCCTCCATGGAAATGGTTCGGACGGAGCTCGCCGCAATTCCCGGCAAGCAGGAGAGGAAAGTCCAAAGGGTTGCGCCATTCCTGTTGCGCTGGGCAGAGTTGTGCGGAGAAAGCCAATAAAAGCGGGATGTATTTTAGTTTCATTGTGAATATTCGTCGATTAAGTTGAGGATAATATTGCATATAAAAAAAGGTTAGTCCATCGGAGAACCAACCTTTTCGAATTGTGCCCAGAACAGGACTCGAACCTGCACGACCGCAAAGCCACTCGCACCTGAAACGAGCGCGTCTACCAATTCCGCCACCTGGGCAATTCTTCATTCTGTATTGTTGCATCTTCCCTCAAATGCGCTGCAAAGGTAAAGTTTATTTTTGAATACACAAATGGAACCCTGTCTTTTTTCGTGGCGAATGAATTTTGTCGTCCAAAAATAGGCTTGCACTAAAACAAAATGTAACTTTACGCACAATTTCTTAAAAGCTGATGGGAAAATGATTTTGAATACGATATTAGATACAGATTTGTATAAATTTACGACGTCATATGCTTATGTAAAATTATTTCCGTATGCCATGGGAACGTTCGAGTTTAAGGACAGGGATGATACCCGCTATTCGGAAGAGTTCCTGCAACGGCTGAATGAAGAGATACAGAATATGGCAAAGGTACGTCTGACGGAAGAGGAACTGGAGTATATGTGCAGCCATTGCCGTTTCCTGCCGCGGGTCTATTGGGAATGGCTCTCTTCGTTCTCGTTCGACCCGAATAAAGTAACTGCCTATTTGGACGAAGAGCAGCATTTGCATATCGAAGCGACTGATTATTTATATAAGGTAACTCTGTATGAAGTCCCTTTATTGGCTGTAGTCACGGAATTGCGGAACCAATTCTTAGGGCATGTGGCAGATGAGCAGCAGGTATTGGAGCGGTTGAGAGGAAAGGTGGATATATCGAATGAGCATCGGCTTTCGTTCTCAGAGTTCGGGACGCGGCGTCGCTTTTCATTCGAAGTACAGGACAAGGTGATTGGCTATTTGAAGCAACATGCCCGCTATTGTACGGGAACGTCCAATTGCCATTTTGCCAAGAAGTATAATATGCTGATGATGGGGACCCATCCGCATGAATGGTTCATGTTTCATGGTGCGCAATTCGGATATAAACATGCCAATTACATGGCGTTGGAAAATTGGGTCAATGTGTATGACGGAGATTTGGGAACAGCTCTATGCGACACCTACACTTCCGAATCGTTTTTGACCAATTTCAGCCGGAAGCAGGCCAAATTGTTTGACGGAGTCCGTTGCGATTCCGGAAATGAGTTCGAGTTTATTGACCAATTGGTTGCCCGTTATCGGGAATTGGGAATCGATGCAACGACCAAGACAATCATATTCAGTAATGCACTGGATTTCGAGAAATCGCTGAAGATATTGAACTATTGCAAAGGAAAAATCCGTTGTGCTTTTGGAATCGGGACTAATCTGACGAATGATACAGGGTATAAGCCCTCCAATGTGGTGATGAAATTGTCGCGTTGTAAGATGAATACGAATCAAAAATGGCGGGAGTGCATAAAGCTTTCCGATGATTTGGGCAAACATACCGGAAGTGATAAAGAGGTTCAGGCTTGTTTATACGAATTGGGCTTGGTCTGACAGGAAAAGATAGGATAAAACAAGAAATTCTTCGGCGTAAAAAGAAAAAGTTATGCCGAAGAATTTTTTGTTTTATACCTATAAATATATGGTAAAACGGATAGGTTTCCGTTCTCTGCCGTTTTATTTGAATATATAGGGCAATTGCTTGTCAAAGAAGCGGGAGACTTCCCCGAATAAATGATGGACCTCTTTATGGAATGAGATGACTTCCGGAGTGAACACCTTCAATGACTGGGGAATAACGGAGATATCAATGCGTTTGTCGGCAATGATGGGTTCGCCATCGAGATGCATTACTCCCGGTTTTTGGCGGATAATCGATAATGAAGCGGCTTTCATCGTCCGTATCTTACTGTTCTTATCGATTCGTTTAGTAAATAGCTGAATCGCCAAAGGTGGGATATCAATCGGCAAGAAGGGCGAGAGAATCGTAATATCCATTTGTCCGTCTTGTATATTGGCATGAGGAGCGATGTAAGCATTATTCCCATATTGCGAAGCATTTCCGCAAGCCACCAAGAATGCTTTTTCCTGCAAAGCCTGTCCATCTACAATCAAATCGTATATTTCCGGCTTGTAACTTAGATATTCTTCGATAGTGTTTTTTATATAGGTCAATGAGCCCCGTCGTTTCTCCCCGGCAAACTTTTGGCTGACAGCAGCGTCGAATCCTACTCCGCAAGTACAGAAGAATACGCGCCCGTTGGCTTTGCAACAATCGATAGTCGTCAAATGTCTTTTTGCGATGACTTCCAATGCTTTTTTAGGTTCCATCGGAATATGCAATTCCCGTGCCAAGCCGTTGCCTGAACCTTTAGGAATGATTCCTAATACCGCGTTTGTATGTAACATTGCGCGGGCTATTTCGTTCACCGTCCCGTCGCCTCCTACTGCAATGATGCAATCGGCTCCTTTTTCTATCGCTTTCCGGGTGACGTCGCTGGCATGTCCGGCATATTCTGTAAATGTAATTGTCAAATCGAATCCGGCTTCGTCGCACATTTGCTGTATCATCTTCGGAATCTTTCGTTTAGAGCCGACTCCGGCTATCGGATTGATAATTGTCTGCACTTTCATTTAATAACCTTTTTCTGCTATTCCTACATTTTGCGGCAACAAAAATACTGCTTTTAATAAAACTTTTAAGCCTTTTGAATAGAAGAAGTGAAAAAATTACTACTTTTGCGGCTGAATTCGCTGATAGATAAACAGGAATTCGCGGATTAGCATTAATCCAAGTTCTTATAAAACAGTTATGTGGATAAATTAAATTCTCTTCATACAATAATATGGGACTTTTACAAGAGAAATTAGTAAAGTATGATGCTCCGCAACGAGCAATGGCAGCTGGTATCTATCCTTATTTTAGAATGATAGAAAGCGATCAAGATACTGAAGTTACCATCAATGGAAAGAAAGTGTTGATGTTTGGCTCGAATGCCTATTTAGGATTGACCAACCATCCGAAAGTAAAAGAAGCAGCAATCGAAGCGATTAAGAAATACGGAACCGGTTGTGCGGGCTCTCGCTTCTTAAATGGAACATTGGATTTGCATGTCCAATTGGAAAAACGCTTGGCTGAGTTCGTAGGTAAAGAGGAAGCTATTGTGTTTTCTACGGGTTTCCAAGTGAACTTGGGCGTTGTTTCTTGTATTACCGGTCGTGAAGATTATATCCTTTGGGATGAATTGGACCATGCTTCTATTATCGAAGGACATCGCCTATCTTTTTCTACGAAGTTGAAGTATAAACACAACGATATGGAATCGTTGGAGAAACAACTTCAGAAGTGTGAACCTGATAAAGTCAAGTTAATCGTTATCGATGGCGTATTCAGCATGGAAGGCGATATTGCAAAACTTCCGGAAATCGTAGCTTTGGCAAAAAAATATAATGCCAGTGTTATGGTGGATGAAGCACACGGAATCGGCGTTCTTGGTGATCATGGGCGCGGAACGTGCAATCATTTCGGATTGACGAACGATGTCGATTTGATTATGGGAACATTCTCCAAATCGTTGGCTTCTATCGGAGGATTCATCGCTGCTGATAAAGCGACAATCAATTATTTGCGCCATAATTCCCGTTCTTATATTTTCAGTGCCAGCAATACGCCGGCTGCAACGGCTGCAGCGGGTGCAGCATTGGATATTATGCTGAATGAACCGGAGCGTATCGAGCATCTGTGGAAATTGACGCATTATGCATTGGATGGTTTCCGCAATATGGGTTGCGAAATCGGACATACGGAGACTCCTATCATTCCGTTATTTATCCGTAATAACGATTTGACGTTTTTAATTGTAAAAGAATTGTTCGAGGATGGCATCTTTGTGAATCCTGTGGTTTCTCCGGCAGTTGCTCCGGAAGATACTTTGATTCGTTTCTCATTGATGGCCACGCATACGCAGGAGCAATTAGACCGTGCGTTGGAATCTATTCAGAAGATTTTCCGTAAGCATCATCTGATTCCATAAATTAGATTTATTTGGACAAAAAGAGGTAGAAAAGGGTGTGTCTTTCGGCACATCCTTTTTTTGTATCTAAAATATACATTCCCGCATCTGGGAAAGTATAGAATAAAATTGAAATACGTTTTCCCGCATCTGGGAAAGTATGGAATAAAATTGAAATACGTTTTCCCGCATCTGGGAAAGTATAAAACAAAATTGAAATGCATTTCCCCGCTTCCGGGAAAACACATTTCTATTCTATTTTAACTATTGAAAGGAAAACTATTTAAGAAATCGGGAGATTTTTGATGACCTCTGCCAGTTGCTCGTCGGAAAGGTCTGCTCCGTAGGTAGCATAATCCAATCGGAACGTACAGCCATTCTTGTATTCCGAGCATCCATAGGCTGTTTTTCCTCTTAAAATGGAACCCTTTTTGCATAATGGGCAGATGGGTTTTGCCGTTTTCTTGCGCGATTTGCGTTCTTTTTTGGTCTTTTTGTTCGGTTCAGCCTTTTCCGGTTCCTGTTTCTGCTCGATGGTGATGCTCCGCCCGGTCTGGTCAGAGAGCACATTGAGGACAATTTGATTGACCATCTGTTTCAATTCTTCAAGGAACGTACGGGCTTCGTAAGTCCCCTTTTCTATTTGGCGCAATTTCTTTTCCCACAGTCCGGTCAGTTCCGCGCTTTTGAGCAATTCCTCTTGGATAATGCCGATTAACTCTTTCCCCGTAGCCGTAGGAAAAAGGTTTTTACGTTCTTTTCGGATATAATTCCGTTTGAACAACGTCTCGATGATAGCCGCGCGGGTAGAAGGTCTTCCGATACCGTTTTCTTTCAACGCATCACGGAGTTCGTCGTTATCGACTAATTTACCCGCCGTTTCCATTGCCCGAAGAAGTGTCGCTTCAGTATAGGGCTTCGGTGGAGTTGTCCATGTTTCCTTTAAAATAGGTTGATGAGGGCCGCTTTCTCCTTTTACAAATTCAGGCAATACCCCCTCTTCATCGGAAGGAGATTCGGTTTCTGTATCTTTTTGTTCGGCTCCGAATACGACACGCCAGCCCGGTTTCAATATCTGTTTGCCTGTTGCTTTGAATTCCACCTTATCTACTTTCCCTAATACGGTCGTTGTCGAGATTTCGCAGTCCGGATAAAAAACCGCGATGAATCGGCGGGCGATAAGGTCATATACTTTTCGTTCATTCTCGGTCAAGTTGCGGGCTGCGACCCCCGTCGGTATAATGGCATGGTGGTCCGTTACTTTGGAATTGTCGAATACCCGTTTCGATTTCGGGAGTTTGATGCCCTTTAAAGGAGCCGTGAGTTCCGCATAATCCGCCAGACCATTCAATGTCGCCGGAACTTTCGGATAAATATCATCGCTTAAGAACGTAGTATCGACGCGAGGGTAGGTCGTGACCTTCTTTTCATAAAGTGATTGGATTAATTTCAATGTTTCATCGGCAGTAAAGGCAAACTTCTTGTTACATTCAACCTGCAAAGAGGTCAAGTCGAACAGACGCGGAGCATATTCTTTCCCTTTCTTCTCGGAAACATCGGTAACGGTGAAATCTGCGTTACGCACAGTTTCGAGAAATGCTTCACCCTCCTCTTTGCGGGTAAATTTCCCTTTGGTCGCCGAGAAAGTAACGCCACGGTACAGCGTTTTCAATTCCCAATAAGGCTCCGGTTTGAAATTTTCGATTTCGTTTTGCCGGTTTACTATCAAAGCCAAAGTGGGAGTTTGGACGCGACCGATGGATAATATTTGCCGGTTTTGCCCATAGCGCAAAGTATAGAGCCGTGTGGCGTTCATTCCCAATAGCCAGTCTCCGATAGCCCTTGAGAGTCCGGCTTCATACAGCCGATTAAATTCCGATTGCTCCTTCAGTTGCTGGAATCCTTCGCGGATAGCTTCTTCGGTCAATGACGAAATCCACAGCCGATATACCGGACATTTTGCTCCGGCTTTTTGCATGACCCAGCGTTGAATCAGTTCGCCTTCTTGTCCGGCATCGCCGCAATTGATAATCATTTCCGCATTTTGCATGAGCGATTCGATGATTTTGAACTGCTGTTCGTATGTTGGATTAGGAATCAGCTTAATGCCGAAGCGCGGCGGAACCATTGGTAAATAGGATAAAGCCCATCGTTTCCATTCTGGAGTATAATCGTGCGGCTCTTTCAATGTACACAAATGTCCGAAGGTCCAAGTTACTTGATAACCGTTTCCTTCTATGTAACCATCCATTTTTTTTGTTGCTCCTAATACTTCCGCAATTTCACGAGCCACACTGGGCTTTTCGGCAATACAAACTTTCATTACTATTTACCTTATTTTATCCGGATGCAAAGATACGGCTTTTATGAATAAAGGCATGTGAAAAAGTAGCCCTTGGTTTTATGGCGACAAATTTATAGATGAGTCTCCTGAAATTTTTTTCAAAATAATGGATGTTTTTCTTGCAAGATATTAGGAGATGCTCTATATTTGCGTCGAATTAATAGGAAAAAGAAAAAATGAATACATTTATAGTAAATACATATTGGTGGTGGCGCCTCGTACAACTTGAATAAGTCGTAAGAGACGAAGGCCTATATGTATATACGAAAGGATATAAAATAAAAAGCGGTCTGTCGCACTTGCGGCAGACCGCTTTTTTCGTTTAAGAGATTTTGAAACAAATAAAAAAGAACAAATATGAGAACGTATCAAATTGATGAAAATGGTTATTATGGTGAGTTTGGCGGGGCGTATATCCCGGAAATTCTTCATCGGTGTGTGGAAACATTGCGAGAGAATTATTTGTCCATCTTGGAAGACGATTCTTTTCGTCGGGAGTATGGACGATTGCTGAAAGATTACGTAGGGCGTCCGTCACCGCTCTATTTTGCTCGGCGATTAAGCGGACATTATGGTTGTAAAATCTATTTGAAGCGGGAAGACTTGAACCATACGGGAGCACATAAGATAAATAATGCTTTAGGACAGGCATTGTTGGCGCAGCGCATGGGAAAGACGCGAATTATTGCGGAGACCGGGGCCGGACAACATGGGGTAGCGACGGCGACAGCCTGTGCTTTGTTAGGATTGGAATGCGTAGTTTATATGGGAAAAACGGATGTCGAGCGGCAACATATCAATGTGCAGAAAATGGAAATGCTCGGAGCCAGAGTGGTCCCGGTTACTTCGGGAAATATGACCTTGAAAGATGCGACAAACGAGGCAATCCGCGACTGGTGTTGCCATCCGGCGGATACTTATTATATCATCGGTTCGACTGTCGGTCCGCACCCTTATCCGGATATGGTGGCTAAGTTGCAGTCGATAATCAGTAAAGAAATCCGGGAACAATTGAAAGAACATGAAGGACGGGATTATCCAGACTATTTGATTGCTTGTGTTGGAGGCGGAAGCAATGCCGCAGGGACGATTTACCATTATTTGGATGATTCCCGTGTGAAAATTGTTTTGGCGGAGGCCGGTGGATTGGGAGTTTTATCTGGCAAGACGGCGGCAACAATCCAACTGGGGAAGAAAGGAATTATTCATGGAGCGCGTACATACGTTATCCAGAATGAAGACGGGCAGATAGAGGAACCCTATTCTATATCTGCCGGATTGGATTATCCGGGAATCGGACCGATGCATGCGAATTTAGCAGCCACACATCGGGCGCAAGTGATTGCCGTTAATGATGATGAAGCTCTTGAAGCGGCTTTTCTTTTGACGCGCATCGAAGGAATCATTCCTGCCTTGGAGAGTTCGCATGCGTTGGGCGTATTGCCGAAGATACAATTCCGCCCGGAGGATATAGTCGTGCTGACGGTTTCCGGAAGGGGCGATAAAGATATGGAGACTTATATTAAAGCGATGAACCAATAAATAGAAGAAGAGATGATGAATACGTATTATTATCGAACGACGGTGCGTCGGGTGTTGGGAGATTTGCAGACACCGGTCGGCATTTATTTGAAAGTCCGTGACAATTATCCTAAATCAGCACTATTGGAAAGCTCGGATTTTCATGGGAATGAGAATAGCCTTTCATTTATCGCCTTGCATCCACTGGCTCAATTTGGTGTAAATAATGATGAAGTGACTTTTGAATTTCCTGATGGGAGCCGGAAGGTTAAACCCTTGGACGTTGTCTCTTATCGGGTAGAAGATGCGTTGAAC
Source organism: uncultured Parabacteroides sp. (assembly GCA_949289155.1). Lineage (GTDB taxonomy): Bacteria > Bacteroidota > Bacteroidia > Bacteroidales > Tannerellaceae > Parabacteroides. The sequence goes on along the minus strand of CASEMX010000007.1, from coordinate 38,789 downwards.
GAGTTCATTCGTTGCTTTCAAGTCGAAGGAGAAGATGCCGGACGGTGCGGATTGTTTGGCTATACGGCTTTCGATGCTGTCCGCTATTTTGAACCGATTCCGGTAAAAGAGTCGCACCATGCTGAAAACGATGCGCCGGATATTCTTTATATCCTTTATAAATATCTGATTATATTCGACCATTTTCGCAATGAACTGACTTTAGTGGAATTATTAAAGGAGGGCGAAACGAGTCATCTGAATGAATTGGAAACGTGCATCGACAATCGGAACTATGCTTCTTACAATTTTCATCGGCAAGGGGAAGAATCGTCTCCTATTACAGATGAACAGTACAAAGCGATGGTACGCGAAGGCATCCGGCACTGTTTACGCGGCGATGTTTTCCAAATTGTTTTGAGCCGGCGATTCGAACAACCTTTTACGGGAGATGATTTTAAAGTTTATCGCGCCTTACGAAGTGTGAATCCGTCGCCTTATCTGTTTTATTTTGATTTCGGAGGTTTCCGCATATTCGGCTCTTCTCCGGAAACGCATTGCAAAGTGACGGATGGAATTGCGAATATCGACCCCATTGCAGGTACGGCTTTCCGCACAGGAAATGTGGAAATAGATAAGCAACGGGTAGAAGAATTGCTGAAAGACCCGAAAGAAAATGCCGAACATGTTATGTTGGTCGATTTGGCTCGCAATGATTTATCGCGGAATGCCCATGAGGTGCATGTAGATTTCTATAAAGAGGTGCAATATTATAGTCATGTGATTCATTTGGTCTCGCGTGTTTCCGGTAAAATTAATGCGGACAGCTCTTCTATCAAGACTTTTATCGATACATTCCCGGCAGGGACGTTAAGCGGCGCACCGAAGGTCCGGGCGATGCAATTGATTTCGGAAATAGAGCCGCATAACCGGGCAGCCTATGGAGGCTGTATCGGGTTTATCGGATTGAATGGCGATTTGAATCAGGCTATTACTATCCGCTCGTTCATCAGTCGGGGCAATGTCCTGTATTATCAGGCAGGAGCCGGCATTGTTGCGAAAAGTCATGACGAACGAGAATTACAAGAGGTAAATAATAAACTGGGAGCCTTGAAGAAAGCGATTTTGCTGGCAGAGGCTTTACATAATTGAGGGAATAAAATGAAGGTATTGTTGTTTGATAATTATGATTCGTTCACGTATAATTTATTACATATTGTGCGGGAATTAGGAGTTGAGGCGGATGTGCGCCGTAACGATAAGATTACTTTGGAAGAAATCGGAGCTTATGATAAAATATTGCTTTCGCCGGGACCGGGCATTCCGGAGGAGACGGGCTTGTTATTGCCTTTGATTCGTCGTTATGCGCCGACGAAGAGCATCTTGGGTATTTGCTTGGGAGAACAAGCTATCGGCGAGGCGTTCGGTGCGCGATTATTGAATCTTCCGGAGGTTTATCATGGAGTCACATCGGAGGTTGAGGTGGTGGCAGATGAACCGTTGTTTTCCGGTATGGGAAAGACATTTACAGCGGGGCGTTATCATTCTTGGGTAGTCTCCCGAAAGGATTTTCCGGACTGTCTGGAGATTACAGCTGTCGATACCAAAGAACATCAGATTATGGGATTAAGGCATAAATGCTACGATGTAAAAGGTATTCAGTTCCATCCGGAATCGGTATTGACTCCGCAGGGGAAAAGGATTATCCAAAATTGGTTGGAGATGGCCTGATTGGTGGATTATAAAGGTAAATAAACTTGAAAACTTAAAGAGATGAAAGAGACATTATATCGTTTATTCGAGCATCAATATTTGGGACGAGATGAGGCGCATCGCATTCTGCAGGAAATCACTGCCGGCAAATATACAGAGGCACAGGTCGCCAGTTTGATAACGGTGTTCCTGATGCGGAATATCAGCGTAGAGGAATTGGCTGGCTTTCGGGATGCGTTGTTGGAGATGCGCGTTCCGGTGGATTTGAATGAGTACCGCCCTATCGATATCGTGGGCACAGGCGGTGACGGAAAGAATACATTTAATATTAGTACGGCGGCTTGCTTCGTCGTTGCCGGCGCAGGATATCCGGTAGTGAAGCATGGGAATTACGGTGCGACTTCGGTCAGTGGGGCAAGCAATGTAATGGAACAGCACGGGATGCGGTTCACTACGGACGTTGGGCAACTGCGCCGTTCGATGGAGGCTTGCCGGTTTGCTTATTTGCATGCTCCGTTGTTCAATCCGGCATTGAAGGCTGTCGCCGGGGTACGGAAACATTTGGGCGTAAGAACCTTTTTCAATATGTTGGGTCCGCTGGTGAATCCTATCTTGCCGACATATCAATTATTGGGCGTATATAACCTGCCGTTGCTTCGGCTCTATAATTATACCTATCAGGAGAGCGGGACGCAGTTTGCTGTGGTGCATAGTTTGGATGGGTATGATGAAATCTCATTGACGGATGAATTCAAGGTGGCTATGGCGGACAAAGAAAAGATTTATACGCCGGAGATGTTGGGATTGCCTCGTTGTAAAGCATCGGATTTGGATGGCGGAGAGACACCGGAAGAGGCGGCGCATATCTTCGATGCAGTGTTGGAAAACCGGGCGACTGTCCCGCAAAAGAATTGTGTGATGGTGAATGCGGCGTTCGCTATCCGGGTGATTTGTCCGGAGAAGAGCATCGAGGAGTGTCTGGCTGAGGCAAGGGAATCGCTGGAGAGCGGCAGGGCGTTGCAGGTGCTGCGTAAGGCATTGGAGATAAATCAGGCTGGGTAAATTTAAAGGTAAAGGGAATAGCTATGGACGATATATTGCAAACGATTGTAACTCATAAGCTGAAGGAGATTGAACAGCGGAAAGGTAATCTGCCACTGCAGGAGTTGCGCGGTTGGGTGGAGCAATTGCCGGGGAATGTTCCGTGCCGTTCGATGAGGGCGGCTTTGGCATCGTCGCCTACGGGCATCATTGCGGAGTTTAAACGGAAGAGTCCGTCGAAAGGCTGGTTGCATCCGGGAGCCGATGTCGCGGATGTGGTTCCGGCGTATGAAGATAACGGAGCGGCTGCCTGTTCTATCCTGACGGACACTGCATTTTTCGGAGGTTCGCTGGAGGATTTGCAACGGGCGCGGCAGCTTGTCCGTTTGCCTTTGCTCCGTAAGGATTTTGTGTTGGACGAATACCAACTGTATGAGGCGAAACGGTGCGGGGCGGATGCAGTTTTGCTGATTGCCGCGATATTATCGGTGGAGGCGTGCCGGGAGTTGGCAGCCAAAGCGCACGGACTCGGATTGGAGGTGTTGTTGGAGATTCATCGGGAAGAGGAACTCGCGTATCTCTCTCCGGAGGTCGATATGCTGGGCGTCAATAACCGGAACTTAGGTACGTTCCATGTCGATATTGCGAATGCTGCGGAACGGATGTCGGCGATACAGGAGCATTTGGAAACGGCGAAGCTCTGCCCTTTGCTGGTGGCGGAGAGCGGAATCCGGACGGCTGCCGACGCGCACCGTCTGCGACAGCTGGGCTATCGTGGCTTTCTGATTGGCGAGACGTTTATGAAAACGGAACAGCCGGGCGAAACGCTGGCGTCGTTCATTAACGCTTGGAAGGAGATAGGGCAATGATTGTGAAGGTTTGCGGAATGCGGGAGGCGGAAAACATGCTGGCGGTCGCGGCTGGGGATATCCAGTGGATGGGATTCATTTTCTATCCCAAGTCTGCGCGATATTATACGGCGCAAGCGATGGTGTTGCCCGACCGGATTCGTCGCGTCGGCGTGTTTGTCAATGCGCCGATAGAGGAGATGCTTCGGAAGATGGCGCAATACCGGTTGGATTATCTGCAGCTGCACGGCAATGAATCGCCCGAGGTTTGCCGGGCATTGAACGGAAAGGCGCGGCTGATTAAAGCCATCTCCATTGCCTCGCAGGAGGATTTGCGCCAAACGGAGCCTTACGAGGGGCTGGTGGATTATTTCCTTTTCGATACGAAGTGCGACGGATACGGCGGTTCGGGGAGGCGGTTCGACTGGTCTGTGTTGGACAGCTATCAAGGGGCGACTCCCTTCCTGTTGAGCGGGGGCATCGCACCGGATAGCATTGCCGCGCTGCGGAGTTTCCGGCATCCGAAGTGGGCGGGCATCGATTTGAACAGCGGATTCGAAACGACGCCCGGCATCAAAGACGCTTCGGCGTTACATACATTTATTCACCAATTAAAAACAAAAGAATCATGAACAGAATCACATCTTTATTTCAGAACAAAAAGCAGGACATTCTTTCCATCTATTATCCCGCGGGGTTTCCTCACCTGAACGATACGGTACGCATCCTGCAGGCGTTGCAGCGCGAAGGAATCGACATGGTCGAGATTGGCATCCCGTTTTCCGACCCGATGGCGGACGGACCGGTGATTCAGGAGGCGTCGACCATCGCCCTGCGCAACGGAATCAGCCTTCGCCTCCTGTTCGAGCAGTTGAAGGATGTCCGTACGGAGGGCATCACGATGCCTATCCTTTTGATGGGCTATTTGAATCCTATCATGCAATACGGATTCGAACGCTTTTGCCGTTCTTGCGTGTCGGTCGGTGTGGACGGCGTCATTATCCCGGACCTCCCGTTCGCGGACTATCTGAAGGATTACAAGCCGCTCGCCGACCGCTATGGCATCAAGATGATTATGTTGATTACGCCCGAAACCTCCGACGAACGTATCCGGCAGATTGACGCGCACACCGACGGGTTCATCTACATGGTATCGAGCGCGGCAACGACCGGCGCGCAACAGAGCTTCAACGAGCAAAAGCAGGCCTATTTCCGGAAGATTAACGCCATGCACCTCCGGAACCCAAGGCTGGTCGGTTTTGGAATCAGCAACAGGGCGACTTTCGAAGCGGCGGCACAAAACTCTGCCGGCGGCATCATCGGAAGCAAGTTCGTCCAGCTGTTGACGACCGAAGCGAACCCCGAAAGCGCTATCGCCCGATTGAAAGAGGCAATCGCACACTGAGAACCGTTTCCCGGCGCAATCTGTTTCCGCCTGAAGCCTGCAAAATGCTATCGCTTCAGGCGGAAATGCTTTTTTACACCCCTCAATCCGCATCACCGCCCATTTTCTCTATGTATATACAGTATATCAGTTACCTTTTTTGATTTTATCTATAGATATACAGTATATCAGTTACCTTTTTTCATTTTATCTATGGATATACAGTATATCAGTTATCTTTTTTGATTTTCTTTATGGATATACAGTATATCAGTTATCACTTTTTGTTTTCTACTATCGATATACAGTATATACATATACTTTTTCTGTTTTCATTATTGATATACTGTATATCTATATTGTTTTTCTATTTTCATTACTGATATACTGTATATCAATAGTAGATTTTTGTAATGATAAGTGATATACAGTATATCATAAGTTATTTTTGCTAATGATAATGAATATACAGTATATCAAGAGACATTTTTCGGCGGGATGCAGTTTGAGGGCTGCATTTCCCTTTCGCGGGCAAATTTCAGGGCTTCCGTCGTCTGTATTTTGGGGTAATCCTTTCCCGTCTCGGCAATTTTATCGTATCTTTGGGCAAAATACAGGATTGTATGAGGATTTGGATTAAAAGGATAGGACTCATTATAGGCATACCGTTTGTTCTCGTACTGTTGTTGTCAGTCTTGCTGTATATTCCCGCATTTCAGGACTATGCAGTGGGTCAGGCGGCGCGATATGCCAGCCAAGCGACGGGGATGAAGATAGGCATCGAGCGCATCCGCCTCTCTTTCCCTTTGCAATTGGAGATACGCGGGATAGAGCTGGTGCGCGACACGCTCCCTGCCGATACGCTGCTGTCGTTAGGCGAATTGAACCTCCGCATCCGCCCTTGGCCGCTGCTGAGCCGCGAACTGCTGGTGGAGGCGGTCGAGCTGCGGAATGTACATGCCGATACCAAAGATTTATTGGAGGGAATGGCGATAAAGGGATTCATCGGCAACTTCGAAGCGCAAGCCGACCGCATCAGTCTGGCTTCGGAGCGTGCGACGCTGAATCGCTTGGAACTTTCTGATGCAGCGGTGACGTTGCTTCTGACCGATACGGCGGCGACACCCGATACGACCGCTGCAGCGCCGGTCAATTGGAAATTCAATTTGCAGAAAATCGATTTGACTCGTGTCGCGTTGGCAATGCAAATCCCCCACGATACGCTGCGGCTCTCCGGATTCATCACCTCTGCCCGGCTGCGCGGCGGAATGGTGGACTTGGGAAAATCAGGCTACGGCGCAGATTCGTTCCGCCTGCTTGCCTCGTCGGTTCGCTATGATGCCAGCGAGGAGGCCGTCCGGCCGGGATTCGACCCTTCGCACATCGGTCTGTCGGACGTCACGGTCGATTTGAAAGACATCTATTATGACAGCACCTCGCTCGCCGCAACCATCAAGCAATTGACCCTGAAGGAACGCTCCGGACTGGCCGTGCGACGCTTCGAGGGCGATGCCGAAGGCAAACGGGGCGTGTTGCGTGTGCCGAATTTATCGCTCGAAACGCTTCATTCCGAAATCGGACTGGAAGCTACGCTCCCTTATTCGGCTTTGGGTGAAAATCCAAAAGGAAACATGGCTGTGCAGCTGAAAGGCGCACTCGGGAAAGGGGATTTGTCGCTGTTCGCTGCCGGACTCCCGGAGGATTTTCTGAAAACTTTCCCTGAAGAGGCGTTGCAAATTGATGCCGTTCTCTCCGGGAACATGGAGGAAATGCGGCTGAAACGGATGCAAGTGCATCTGCCCGGCGCATTCGACTTTCAATTGAATGGGACAGCCCTTTCGCTGGCGGACGAAAAGCGGCGGCAAGGGAATTTTGACCTGAAGTTGTTTACCGGCAACTTGGATTTTGCCCTGAATCTCCTGCCGGCGGATGCGCGCGCCGGTTTTGCCATCCCGCATCACATGATGCTGCGCGGGAATGCCGCATTTGAAGGAGAAAAGTACGAAACCCGCATGATGTTGCAGGAGGGAACGGGAAAGGTTAGGCTCCACGCGGCGTATGACGTGTCGGCGGAGGCATACAGGGCCAACCTGCGCGTCGATAGCTTAGAACCGGTGCATTTTCTCCCGAACGATTCGCTGTATTGGATGAGCGCGTCGCTGGAAGCGGAGGGCAAAGGGTTGAATGTGTTCGATTCGTTGACGTGGGCAAAAGTAGATAGCCGGATTGAGGATTTGCACTACGGGAGCTCCTCCGTCTCGGATATCCGATTAAACGCCTCGCTGGAAAACCAACTTGCCTACGTGGATGTGGTCAGCCATTACCCGCTGGCGCAAATGGATATCTCGTTGAATGCCTCGCTGAAAAAGGAACATATCAAGGCGATGCTGATTGCCGATATGCAGCATCTCGACTTGGAAGGATTGCATCTGAGCGAGAAACCCTTCTCTACCTCGTTCCATCTATGGGCTGAAGCGGAAACGGATTTGAAAGACAGGTATGATGCGGATTTGACCTTGGGAAACTGGGAATTGAAATCCGGAACCTATGTAGCCCATCCAAAGACATTGACGCTGAAAGCCCGGACGAAGAGCGATTCGACTTTCGTCTCCTTCCAAGCCGGCGATTTGTCGATGAAGTTGACCGGCAATACGGGCATAAACGGATTGAGCCGGCACATGAACCGGATATCGGCAGAGATAGATAAGCAGATGGAGCGCGATTCGTTGGTCCGTTTGGCTTTAATCCGCCCGATGCTGCCTGATTTGCATTTGGAATTGAATGCGCAGAAGGATAACCCGGTGTATGCCTTTTCCCAAATTTATGGATTGGATTTCCAACACCTGAATTTGAATGCCTATACCTCCCCGAAGACCGGCATACGGATGGATGCGAGTGTCTATAATCTGCTACGCGATACGTTCCTTGTCGATACGATGCAAATGCACGTGTGGCAAGATACGGTGGGTATCTTTTACCATGCCGGCATCCGGAAAAACAAATTCCGCCAGCAGGCTCCCTTCTCTGCCGATTTGAGCGGGCAGTTGCAGACAGGATTTGCCGATGCGTTGTTGCAATTTAAAGATGGGCAAGGCAAGACAGGGATTCTGTTCGGCGCGAAGGTCGGAAAAGAGGAGGCAGGCGGTATGCGAATCCACTTTTTCCCGGAACATCCGATATTAGCCTTTAATACTTTCTCCTTGAATCCGGATAATTATATCATTTATAGGAATGAAAAGGATATCTTGGCTAACTTCTTGCTGCAAGGGGAAGAGGGTGCGTTCTTGGATATACAGAGTCAACAGACAGAAGGGAATCATGGGATAAATGCCGCATTGGGACAGGTGCGTTTGGAGGAAATATCCAAGGGATTTTCTGCGTATATGCCGAATATAAGCGGACGGCTCAATGCGGATATCCAATATGTCCCTTCGGATAATTCCTATACGATGTCTGCCGGGATTAATATCGATTCATTGCATTACGAGGGCGGAAGAATAGGGGATTTGTTGTTCAGTGCGGTCTATTTGCCATTGGCAGAAAACGAACATCAGGTGGATATGCATCTGTTCCGGGATACGAAGGAAATAGTGAACTCGTCTGTTTATTATGCAAGCGGATTGGAGAATAATCTGGAAGGAACATTCTCTGTGACTTCGCTTCCTTTGCTTATGCTGAATCCCTTTATTCCTGACGGAATGACCCGATTGAAAGGGAACATGCAAAGCGAAATCACACTTTCCGGAACCGCTGCCCGTCCGGATATCCAAGGGTTCCTCCGTTTGGATTCGGCGGAATTGTATCTTGCACCTGCCAATACAACGCTGCGTTTTGAGCCGAAAGATATTGAAATCCATGATAGCCAAGTCTGGTTCGACCGATATCGCATTTATGCTAATGGAGAGAATCCATTTGTCATTGACGGGACGGTTAACTTTGCGAATATGGACAGAATGATGGCGGATTTGAATCTAAGGGCGGACAATATGCAGCTATTGGATACGAAACGGAAAAAGGATAGCATGGTCTATGGAAAGATATTCGTTAATCTGGCCTCTTCAGTCCGTGGCCCGCTGGATGCATTGGTCATGCGCGGGGATTTGGACCTGTTGGGAGGAACAAATTTCACCTATGTGTTACAAGATTCCCCATTGACGGTACAGGAACGCCTGTCGGGTTTGGTTACGTTTACCTCTTTTGATGAAGATACCCTATTGCGCCGCCGGAAGAGAGTTCCTGCGATGCCTTTGGGTGGGATGGATATGCTGATGACAGTGCATATCGACCAAGCAGTACAGGCGAATGTCGATTTGACTCCGGACCAATCCAGCCATGTCAATTTGGAAGGCGGAGGTGACCTTTCGTTTCAATACACGCCGATGGGAGATATGTTCCTGAACGGACGTTATACTTTTTCGAGCGGAATTATAAAATATTCATTGCCTGTCATTCCATTAAAAGAATTCAATGTGGAAAACGGAAGTTATGTACAATGGAACGGTAATTTGATGAATCCGACAATGCACATAACCGCTACGGAAAGGGTTCGGACATCTGTAACCTTGGATGACCAAAGTACGCGAATGGTAAACTTCGATGTGGGAATCGAATTGAGCCAGCAATTGGAAAACTTAGGATTGGAATTTATCCTCGAGGCTCCGGAAGATGCTACGGTCCAAGAGCAGTTAGCTCGTATGGGAAAGGATGAACGGGCAAAGCAGGCGATTAGCATGTTGGTGACCGGAATGTATCTGGGAAGCGGGACAACTACCGGAAAAGCCAATTTGGATATGGGTGCGGCTTTGAATAGTTTTTTGCAAAGTGAAATTAATAATATCGCGGGAAGCGCATTGAAGTCGGTAGATATTAATTTCGGTATGGAAAGTTATGATGATAATGGAGATGGGAACAAACGGACGGATTATTCTTTCCGCTTTGCCAAACGGTTTTATAACGACAGGATACGTATCGTATTGGGCGGAAGGATATCAACAGGAGCAGATATCAACCAAGGGCAGGCTCAGCCATTCATAGATAATATATCTATTGAATATCGGTTGGACCCAAGCGGCACACGTTATGTGAAGATTTTCCATAATAAGGATTATGAAAGCTTATTGGAAGGTGAGTTGACAGAAACAGGTGCGGGTATCGTCTTGCATAAAAAGATGCAACATATGCGTGAGCTGTTTATTTTTAAGCGGAATAAAGTAAAACCAGTGAAGGACGAGGAGAAAGATGACAAGGAAAACTAATATATATATAATAGGTATAAGTTGGCTGATTGGATTGCTTACATCCTGTTCGGTGACGAAGAATCTGCCGGAAGAGGAAATCTTATATACAGGTATAAAAGAGGTAGAGGTATTCGAAATGGATTCGACCGAAGCCGGAGAAAATACGTTAGCCGAGATTCAAGCCGCATTGGATTTCCCGCCGAACAATGCCCTGTTGGGAAGTTCATCTGTCCGTTTGCCTTTCCCTTTTGGATTATGGATGTATAATGCGTTAATTAATAAGAAAGGAAAGATAGGTCGGTGGATGTTCGAGAAATTGGCAGCTAAACCCGTGTTGATTTCAAATGTCAATCCGGATGTCCGAGTTAAAGTAGCCCAGAATTTATTGAAGGAATATGGTTATTTTCGGGGAAATGCTTCGTATGAACTGATACCGAATCCAAAAGATGAAAAACAAGCCAAGATTCGGTATATAATAACCATGCGAGCGCCATATACATACGATAGTATTCGTTACATGCGGCTTCGTCATCGGACAGATACAATTGTTCGCTCGCACCAAATGGCGTCGTTATTGCATAAAGGCGATAACTTTAATGTTGTGCAACTGGAAGCCGAGCGCCAGCGTATCAGTTCGTTGTTGAGGAATAATGGGTATTATTATTTTCGTCCGGAATATATCACTTATCAGGCTGATACTACTCGCCATCCGGGAAAGGTTGCTTTGCGCGTTACGCCCTCTTCTGGAATGCCGCGCGAGGCTTTGCGCTCTTGGAAAATCGGAGATATCACCGTAGCCTTGAATGGATATAATAATGAACGGCCTACTGATACGCTTGTATATAAGGATTTGAAGATTGCTTATGAGGGCAAATTGCGTGTGCGTCCTGCCGTTTTGTATCGGAAATTGCAATTCAGGACGGGCGACCGCTATTCGTTCCAAAAGCAACAGGATACGCAAACCGGACTTTCCCGCTTAGGTATCTTTAAGTATGCGGAATTGCAATATACGCCCAATGATACTACTCGCCGATGTGATACGTTGGACGTTCGGATTAATGCAGCATACGATTTGCCCTTGGATGGCGAATTGGAATTCAATGTAACGACAAAAAGCAACGACCAGACCGGACCGGGAGCTATCTTTAGTATGACGCGCCGGAATATATTCGGCGGAGGAGAGACATTTGGCATTCAATTGAAAGGTTCTTACGAATGGCAGACGGGCAAGCGAGTGGGAGGAACCTCCTCGTTAATGAATAGTTATGAGATAGGGCTCAGTAGTACGCTGACTCTTCCTCAGCTTTTGTTCCCCGGTTATTTGGAGCGCAATCTGCAATATCCCTCCAGTACTACCTTTCGAATTTATGCGGACCAGATGAATCGTGCCAAATTCTTCAAGATGTTATCTTTTGGCGGAGGAGCGACGTTAGATTTCCAAAGTTCTGCGACAAGTCATCATTCGGTTACGCCGTTTAAATTGGCATATAATAAATTGCAACATACAACAGAAACATTCGATTCGATTACAAATGCCAATAAGGCGTTATATTTAAGTTTAAAAGACCAGTTTGTGCCTTCAATGAGTTATACTTATACTTACGATGACTCTCCGATTAAAGAGAAAAAGCATCATATCTGGTGGCAGACATCTGTAACTCAGTCCGGAAATATCCTTAGCGGTATTTATGCATTGGCAGGAAAGAGTTTTAAGAAGGAGAATAAGCAACTTTTAGGGAATGTCTTTTCGCAGTTCTTCAAGATTAGTTCAGAAATCCGTTATAATCGAGAGCTGGCAAAAGGACATAATTTGGTAGGACGGTTAAGCGCCGGAGTAATTTATGGTTATGGAAATGCAGAAAACCATACGACGCCTTATAATGAACAGTTTTATATCGGAGGCGCCAATAGTATCCGTGCTTTTACCATACGAAGTATCGGACCAGGTCGTTTTCGTCCGGATCCTGACAATCAATATGGCTATATCGACCAAACTGGAGATTTGAAATTCGAAGCCAATTTGGAATATCGTTTTCCTATTTTTGCCGACTTATATGGTGCGGCGTTCCTTGATGCCGGAAATATCTGGTTAATCCATGAAGATCCGAACCGGCCGGGCGGTCAATTGAAGTGGGGAAACTTTTTGAAAGACCTTGCACTGGGAACTGGGGTTGGATTGCGTTATGATTTGCAGTTCATTGTCGTACGTGTCGATTGCGGAATCGGTCTCCATGTTCCTTACGAAACAGGGAAAAAGGGATACTATAATATTCCTAAGTTCAAAGACGGGTTAGGTTTCCATTTGGCTATCGGTTATCCGTTCTAAGGGATGGAATAATCTCCAAAAATATCGGTCGTTTTTTCAAATATATTGGACATTTTCGGAAAAACGACCGACATTTTTCTTGAGGAACGGGACAATTATGGCTATATACTCGTATCTTTTTTGTAGGGTGGTTTGGTGAATCAAAAAAAAAGCGTACCTTTGCACCGCAAAATTTAGTAATAACAAATAAAAACAGTATCAGTAATGAACAAGTACGAAACCGTTTTCATTTTAACTCCCGTTTTGTCTGATGCACAGATGAAGGAAGCGGTAGATAAATTCACCGGTATCTTGAAGGAGCAAGGAGCAGAAATCGTAAACGTAGAAAATTGGGGCTTGCGTAAGCTGGCTTATCCGATTCAAAAGAAATCTACAGGTTTCTACAACTTGATAGAATTTCAGGCAAATCCGGAAGTGATTGAAGCTTTGGAAGTAAATTTCCGTCGTGATGAGCGCGTAATCCGTTTCTTGACTTTCCGTCAGGATAAATATGCGGCAGAATACGCAGAGAAGAGAAGAAATTTGAAATCATCTAAAGAAACAAAGGAGAATTAATTATGGCAGCTACACAATCAGAAATTAGATATTTGACTCCGCCTACAGTTGACGTTAAGAAAAAGAAATATTGCCGTTTTAAAAAGAACGGTATCAAATATATCGACTATAAAGACCCTGAATTTTTGAAGAAGTTCTTGAACGAGCAGGGAAAGATACTTCCGCGTCGTATCACCGGTACTTCATTGAAGTTCCAGCGCCGCGTGGCACAAGCGGTTAAACGCGCTCGCCACTTGGCTTTGCTTCCTTATGTAACAGATTTGATGAAATAATAAAAGAAGAGGAGACAGAATATGCAAGTTATTTTGAAAGAAGACGTAGCTAATTTGGGCTACAAAGACGATATCGTAACCGTTAAATCGGGTTACGGACGTAACTTTCTAATCCCCACGGGTAAAGCAGTTATCGCATCAGAATCTGCTAAGAAAGTATTGGCTGAAAATTTGAAGCAACGTGCTCATAAATTGGCTAAGATTAAAGCTGATGCTCAGGAATTGGCTGCTAAATTGGCTGATGTTAAATTGACTATCGGTGCTAAGACCAGCTCGACAGGTACAATCTTCGGTTCGGTTAGCAATATTCAAGTCGCTGAAGAATTAGCTAAGTTAGGTTATACCGTTGATCGTAAGATTATCTATATTAAGGATGCCGTGAAAGAGGTTGGCGATTACAAAGCAACCGTTAAATTGCACAAGGAAGTATCGGTTGAAATTCCTTTCACTGTCGTTTCTGAATAATTAATACAGAATATAAGAAAAGAGAGGGTAATGAGTTTTTCATTATCCTCTTTTTTATTAATACGATTATAATATGAAAACACGAACATTACTTTTCTTTGATTAATGATAGGCAGTTTACCGCACTCATCGGTTCGAATGGTTATCCGCTCACAATTGTCATAGACAAAAAAGGGATAATCAACCATGTCCAATATGGAACTTCTCCTGTGCAGCGGGAAGAATTAAAGGAAGCGATTCAATCTCTTCGTTGACGAGCGAAGCCAACGCTTTTGCAAGAAGATGATTTGGTCTTCCTTCAGAGATAGCAAAACCAACTTGAACGAACAAAAAGGAGAAATGAGCGGAATGATACTTTTTTCTCTCTTTTTTTACTATTTTTGCTGGAAATTCATTAATCCATTTAAAACCTGAAAGAATCATGGAAAATAAAAGAGCTGTCGTCGTAGGTATCGGCGAATTATTATGGGATGTGCTCCCGAATGGGAAAAGAGCCGGAGGGGCTCCTATCAATTTTGTTTATCATGCCACCCAATCCGGAGCGGAAGGATATGCCATTAGTGCGGTAGGCAATGACGTTTATGGCGCGGAAATACTTCAAGAACTGGACAAGAATCACATTGCACATTGTATTTCGACTGTAGAATACCCCACAGGCTGTGTGATGGTCGAACTGAAAGAGGGGATTCCGACCTATAACATCATAGAAGGTGTGGCGTGGGATCATATTCCTTTGACACAAGAAGCTATTTCTATTGTGAAACGGGCTGACGCAATCTGTTTTGGTACGTTGGCGCAACGTTCGGAGGAATCACGGAAGACGCTTTCTGCGCTATTGGAGCAGGCTCCTAAAGAGGCGCTACGTTTCTTCGACATCAATATCCGTCAGCATTACTATTCGAAAGAGCTTATCCAATCGTTATTGGAGAAAGAGGCGAATATCTTAAAGATTAACGATGAAGAGTTGGAATTGCTCCGTCCGATGTTCGGCTTGGAAGGAACAGACGAGGCTTGTTGCCGCCAGCTATTGGAAACATACCATCTGAAATATGTCATCCTGACTGCCGGAAGCAAGTTCAGTTCGATTTATGCACCGGATGAAGTTTCGACTATCCCGACACCGGAAGTGAAAGTGGCTGATACCGTAGGAGCGGGCGATTCGTTTTCCGGTTCCTTCGTTGCCGCTATTTTGGCTGGAAAATCGTTGAAAGAAGCCCATCAAATCGCGGTAGATACCGCTGCATTCGTTTGTACTCAAGAGGGCGCATGGCCTGCTTATCCAGAAAAATGATAAAGTTATGAGCACACAGCAAAAAAATACGATATGGATGTTAATCCCGGTGATGTTCTCCTTCTTCGCCATGGGATTTGTGGATTTGGTCGGCATTGCCACCAATTATGTAAAAGCTGATTTCAAATTGTCGGATACATTGGCGAACCTTTTGCCTTCGATGGTCTTCTTTTGGTTCCTCGTTTTTTCGGTTCCCACCGGAATGATGATGAACAGAATAGGGCAAAGGAAAACCGTATTGCTTAGTTTGGCGGTTACTTTCATCGCTCTGCTTCTGCCGTTAATCAATTACTCTTTCCCGATGATGATGCTCTCTTTTTCTTTCTTGGGAATCGGGAATACATTGATGCAAGTCTCCTTGAATCCGTTGCTTTCCAATATCGTGAGCGGCGGACGTCTGGCAAGTTCGTTGACTTTGGGGCAGTTTGTTAAAGCCATTGCTTCGTTCTTGGCTCCGATTTTGGCAGGATGGGCGGCTGTTACATTCGGGAATTGGAAATTGCTGTTCTTGATTTTCTTGGTGATTGCTGTCATTGCCCTTTTGTGCTTAGGCATGACGAAGATAGACGAGAAGTCAAGCGGTCAGGAAAAGACCTCTACGTTCGGCGAATGTTTTGCGTTGTTGGCAGATAAGATAGTGTTGCTTTCCTTCTTTGGTATTGTGTGCCATGTAGGAATCGATGTAGGAACCAATCTAACTGCACCGAAATTGTTGATGGAACGCTTGGATATGTCCTTGGAAGGCGCGGGATTGGCTACGAGCATCTATTTCCTCTTCCGTACCATCGGTTGTTTCAGTGGCGCATTCCTGTTGGCTTATCTTCCGACCAAACATGTCTTTACGGGAAGCATTCTGATGATACTTGCAGGTGTAGTCGGTCTGTTTTTTGTCGATTCGCTTATGGCGCATTATGTTTGTATCGCCCTTATCGGTTTGGGTAATTCCAATCCTTTCTCGATGCTTTTGTCCCGGGCGATGCTTCATTTGCCGGAGCGCAAGAACGAGGTGTCGGGACTGATGATTATGGGATTGTTCGGTGGGACTATCTTCCCTTTGTTGATGGGTATCGCCTCTGACTGGATGCAGACTCAGGTCGGCGCAGTTATCATTTTGCTGGTCGGGACCATTTATTTGGTTTCCCTGATTCCTTCTTTCCTGAAAGAGGGGAAATAATCTGGGAAGAACGAATATATTCAAGCCCATTTGGGAATTTATTACATAATGTTAGATTTAAGCTTTTGGGGTAGGGATGTTGTGAAACATTTCTGCCCATTTTTATGTCTGATAGGTTCGGAGGTCCAGTTTTTTTATTTTTCATCTCTACTGTACACTGCAGTAGCACTGTCGCCGGAAAAATTGTCCTACTGCAGACTACGGTAGGAGGGTTTTTGGAAAAACAGTGCTTCTGCAGTGTACGGTAGCTTTGTTTTGGTCGAAAATCGGGTTACTGTAGTGTACGGTAGGAGGGTTTTCGGAAAGACAGTGCTTCTGCAGTGTACAGTAGCTTTGTTTTGGGCAAAAACCGGGCTGCCGTAGTGTACGGTAGGCGTGTCGGCGGAAAAACCGGGCTACTGTAGTCTGCAGTAGGCATGTTTTTGAAAAGACCGGGCTACTGCAGTGTACAGTAGGACTGTTTTTAGAAAAACGGACCTTCGGGTAGTTTGAAAATGGAATAAAAAAGGAAAAACCAAGCTATCCTGCAGGGAGAAGCATCCGAAATCCCAAAATATATCCTATCTTTACGAGCGTTTTCAGAAGTAAAAAAGTAATCGGAGGGCGGTCATGAAGCGGATTTCTCTTATTGTGGGTATTCTTTTCCTGTGCTTGTGTACGGGCAGTGCGCAGCAGGTCGGTTTGGTGTTGAGCGGTGGCGGCGCGAAGGGTGCGGCGCACATCGGGGTCATCAAGGCGTTGGAAGAAAACAATATTCCTATCGATTATGTTACCGGAACCTCCATCGGGGCGATTATCGGGAGCCTCTATGCGATGGGCTATACGCCGGACGAGATGCTGGAGCTGCTCTTGTCGAAAGAGTTTGGCTATTGGCAGACGGGCACGGTCGAGGAGGATTATATGTATTATTTCCGGAAGCCGGACCCGACGCCGGAGATGGCCCATTTCTCTATCGACTTCTCCGATTCGTTGCAGGTGAAGACCAACTTCCTGCCCCAGAGCCTGATTAATCCTATCCAGATGAACCAAGCGTTTATGGCGCTCTATGCACAGGCAACGGCACAGGCGGCGTGGAATTTCGACAATCTGTTCGTGCCCTTCCGCTGCGTCGGGTCGGACATCTATAACAAGAAACCGATTGTTTTCAAGAGCGGGGATTTGGGTGAAGCCGTTCGTGCCTCGATGACGTTCCCTTTCTTTTTCAAGCCGATATGGAAAGACAATGTGCCGTTGTTTGATGGAGGAATTTACGACAATTTCCCGGTCAAACCGATGAAGGAGGCGTTTCATCCGGACTTCATCTTCGGCTCTGTCGTTTCGGGAACCGATAAGAAGCCTTCGGAAAACCCGTACAACCAGTTGGAGTCGATGATTATGCAGAAGACCGATTATGATATTCCCGAAGAAGAGGGGATGATTGCGCAGTTTGTCTTCTCGGACGTGTCGTTGCTGGATTTTCCCAAAGCGAAAGAGATTATGGAAATCGGGTATCGGCGTACGCTCTCGATGATTGATTCCATCAAGCAACGGGTTCCTCGTGAAGTCCCGTTGGAAGAGGTCAACCGGCGTCGCAAGGCCTATAAAGCCTCCCTGCCTCCGCTCGTCTTCAAGAATATCTATGTCACCGGCGTATCGGAATCCCAGAAGAGGTATATCGAGTCGCAATTGCACCGCGACATCAATGACGAGTTCTCGATGGAAGAGTTCAAGCGGGTCTATTTCAAAATCCTGACCTATTCGAAGATAAAGGAGATAATCCCCCATGCCATTTATAACCGATTGAATAAAACGTTCGATTTATACCTGGATGTCAAGATAACCGACGAAATCAATATCGGACTTGGAGGAAATGTCTCTTCACACCAAGCCAACCAGCTCTATTTAGGGTTGGGCTATCGTTATTTGGGGCGTTATGCCATCGACACCGATGCCGGATTCCAAGTCGGGAACTCTTTCAGCGGCGTGATGCTGAACGGCAGGATGTATTTGCAGACCCGCATACCGACCTATATCAATGTGCAGGGCGTCTATTCGTATAAGCGCTATTCGGAGAGCCAGTCGCTGTTCTACGAGGATGTGGTCCCGGCATTCATCAAACAAAAGGAATTATATACGAAGGTGAAGTTGGGTTTCCCCTTCCTGAATCGGGCGAAGGCGGAAATCGGGCTGGCCTATGGGCATCTGAACGACTTCTATTTCTTGAACTCGAATATCTCTTTTCCCAATGCGAACTTCGAGCATAGCCGCTACAACCTCTTTGCCGGCTCATTGAATATCGAGGAAAATTCGCTGAATACGAAAATCTATCCGACTACGGGAACGAAGCGGGTGCTGAATGCGCAGTATGTCACGGGAACCGAGAAATATATCTCCATCGACCATCCCGAATTGTCGGTGGATAGGAATACCCACAGTTGGTTGCAGATGAAAGGGCATTGGGAGCAGTACCATGAGCTGAATCCCTACTTTAATTTGGGCTATATGGGCGAAATCGTCCTCTCCAGCAAAAATCTGATGACTAATTATACGGCGTCCGTCCTGCAGGCTCCGGGATTTACGCCGACGCCTCATAGCAATATCGTCTTTAATGAAGCTTTTCGGGCGAATCAGTATGCGGCGTTGGGCATATCGCCTATCGTCAAGTTCGGGCGTCTGCTCCATTTCCGTTTCGACCTATATGGCTTTGCCCCATTGTACGAGATAAAGAAACAATCTCAAATCTATGACGGGGCGCAAGTCGAAGTGCCCTATTACGGGAAATTCCTCCGTTCGTTCGAATACATGGGCGAAGCTGCCATTGTGCTCCACCTGCCTTTCGCAAGCATCAGTGTGTATGCGAACGGATATAGCTATCCGAAGAATAATTTCAATGTCGGGGTAAATATCGGTTACCTTTTGTTCAATCCGAAGATGCTGGATTAATCCTGAGGAAGGCATAAATGGGCGGAAGCACCTTGTCGCATGGCAAAGAGCTTCCTCTCGCTTGCCAACGGGAGCCTTTCCAAGGGTTTGGAAACCTTCCCGCGCACCAACGGGAGCCTTTCCAAGGGTTTGGAAATCCTCCCGCTCACCAACGAGAGCTTTTCCAAGGGTTTGGAAACCCTCTCGCTCGCCAACGAGAGCCTTTCCAAGGGTTTGGAAACCCTCTCGCTCGCCAACGAGAGCCTTTCCAAGGGTTTGGAAATCCTCCCGCTCACCAACGAGAGCTTTTCCAAGGGTTTGGAAATCCTCTCGCTCACCAACGAGAGCCTTTCCAAGGGTTTGGAAATCCTCTCGCTCGCCAACGAGAGCTCTTCCGAGGGTTTGGAAACCCTCTCGCTCGCCAACGAGAGCCTTTCCAAGGGTTTGGAAACCTTCTCGCTCACCAACGAGAGCCTTTCCAAGGGTTTGGAAATCCTCCCGCGCCCCAACGGGAGCTTTTCCAAGGGTTTGGAAAAAGTTACTTAAATCAGAATGCTTCTGTCATATTCATATAAAAAGAGATGCCTTTGTTGTCCGGGTCTTTCCCGAAGTCGAGGCGGAAGTTCTTTCCCGGCTGGATTTGAAAGCGGAGTCCGACACCGTAGTTCAGCTTCCATTTGCTCCAATCGACAATCGGCGCATTCCCGATGGTCCCCGTGCCGACCCAAGCCACGAATCCGCACTTCGCCCAGAAGTTCCCGCTCCGGTAAGCCGCCGGAGAGCCGAACATGTGGCGGTATTCCAGAATCGCGTACGCCATCGATTTGTCCCGATACTGCCCGATGTAATAGCCTCGCAGGTCGAACGGCGAGCCGAACGAAGGCAATTCGGAATAGGGCACATCGCCTACGCTCATCTGCGTTCTTGCCACCCAAGCCAACGTACTGCGCGGACGGAAGATATTCTTGAACTGGCGGTATTCCAATTCGAACATTTCATAGTTATAGGCTCCTCCTAAATATTTCCCATAGACTTTTGCCATTGCGCTGAGCAGCATACCGCGTGTCGGCGTAGCGACATCATCGCGTGTGTCGTATTGGATTAATCCTCCGACACCCACGTTCAGGTATTTGGATTTGAACTTCTGGAAATAGGGGTCAGCAGCCATTACCGGATTAATATCCGTCGCCTTCGAGAAGTTGAGGTCCAAAAGCGTCCCGGCAAAGATATGCGGTTTGATTTCCCAGACGAAACGCGGGTAGAATTGGAAATAGGTGCGGTGGTATTTGGTCGTGGAGTCGCCGCGTTCGACATGGTCGATGGATTCATATCCTTTCCCGTAGTAATGCGACGGCTCGTTGCGGAATCCGTAGTTCACATAGATACGGAATTTGTTCTCATTGAAGAAAAGCGTCCCGGCTCCGGCTACGACAATGGTTCCGTTTAACGAGGCATTCACGCCGGCAGGGATGAACGAGCGTTTCGTAATCGTATCGTTTTTATGGAAACGAAAGCTTGCCAAGACTGCGCCGCCTACGCCGAACGACGCCTCCGGAGTATAAGAGGGACCGCCCAGTACGGACCACCACACATCTTTGGTCGCCCGGATGGAATCCTTGCGCAGTTGCTTGTAATAGCGTTTCATTTGCCGTTCGGTCATCGGCTTCCCGTCCAACATGAGCGTCGGCTTCGCCACACTATCGGCCGGGACGACCGAATCGGTCGGTGCTGTTTGCGCTTGCATTCCGGCAGGGAGCGCAAGCGCAAACAATATACATATATATATAAGGTATTGCTTTATCATCTTAGCGTATAATTTTAGAGAGCCAACGATTTCTTTCGGAGCGAATCGGCAGGCATTTCCGGAATATTCGCATCGAGTATATCCTTTTTATAGTCATATCCGCGTTCGGCATACTTATCCAACAGGGCAGGGAGCCGTTTCTTGAACTGTTCGAAGTCCTTCTTCTCCGGCAATGTCCATTGGATTTCCGAGAGCGCTGCCATACGCGGCAGGATTTGCTCCTCCATCTTCAGGCTGTCCGCCGTCCATTCGGTCCACATGCAGGCTTGCGTCCCGATGATATAGGATTGCTCTTCGGGCGTCAGCTCATCGGGGACCGGCTCGAACAGATACACGCGCTTCACCCGATTGATACTTGCCAGCTTGTTCCAGTGCGGATTGCTGAAATAGAGGAATTGTATCGGCGTCATAATCACCGGATGGTGCTGGCGTGCTGCTTCGATGCCCCCTTCCGTGCCGGTCCACGACATGACCGTCAGGTTGTCCGTCAGTCCGCCTTCGAGGATTTCATTCCATCCCAGAACCTTTCGCCCATGTTCGTTGATGAATTTCTCCATTTCCCCCATGAAGTAGGTCTGCAGCTGGTTCTCTTTCGTATGTTCCTTCGTATCTTTCAGGCCTAACTCCCGAATCTTAGCCTGGCATTTCGGGCAGGCTTTCCAGCGGACCTTCGGGCATTCGTCGCCTCCGATATGAATATATTCAGATGGGAATACTTCGAGGATTTCGGAGATGACATCTTTAGTGAATTGCAGGGTCTGCTCGTTCCCGGCACAGAGTACTTCGGGATAAACACCGAACTGGCACGGAATCCGATAAGGACCGCCCGTACAACCTAACTCCGGATAAGAGGCCAATGCCGCCATCATGTGTCCGGGCATATCTATTTCGGGGATGACCGTAATGAACCGTTCGGCTGCATAGCGCACGATTTCGCGGGCTTCGTCCTGCGTATAGAATCCGCTGTGCGGTATTCCGTCGTACTCGCGTGTCACACGGTCGATAATCGTCGAGTCGCGCACCGAACCAATCTCCGTCAGCTTCGGATACTTCTTGATTTCTATGCGCCAGCCTTGGTCTTCCGTCAGATGCCAATGGAAGTAATTGATATTGTGCAGCGCCATCATGTCAATCATCTGCTTTAAATAGGATACCGGGAAGAAATGCCTGCCTACATCGACCATAAAGCCCCGGTAGGGAAAACGGGGGAAATCTTCCACCTCTCCGGCAGGAAGTGCAGCGAGACAGTCGCTCCCCTTCACAATCGGCAATGCTTTGAAGAGCGTTTGGATGCCGTGGAACACCCCTGCTTCGCTTCCGCCCAGCAAACGGACCTCGTCGGAGGAAATCTGCAGCCGGTAGCCCTCTTGCTCCTTTATCTCTTCCGAAACAGCGAGGGAGATGCACCCTTTGCCACCCGCTCCGCTACGGACTTCCGGGCGAATCCCTGTTACCTCTTCAATGGAGGAAGCCAAGAAGCCGGCTGTGCGCTCCAACTTTTCGTTTCCGTCGGGATAGGCAATCGTTGTTTGGGAACGGATGATGAATGGCTCATCCGCAGTGTGTAGAGAAACCTCTTGGGGTAAAGGAATTACGTTTAAATCTCCCATCTCGACCGAAGGAGAGGTACAACCGACGAGCCATGCCATGCAAGCCACGCCGAATAAGTGACGATAATTTACTTCCATGCTTATGTTTTAATTTCCACAAAGGTAAGCCTTTTTTTGCTTCAGACTGTCCTTTCGCTGCCAATTTGTAGCCTCCATTCCCTTTCTTGCCAAAGAAACTCCGCTTTCATCCTATGTACTTTGGGAGTTTCCTTATGGGAAACGAAATTCCCATGCTTTGGTAATATCGTTCCCATACTATGGTAATGTCATTCTCATACTATGGTAATCCCATTCCCATACTATGGTAATGTCATTCCCGCAGTATGGTAATCCTGCTTATCTCCTATGAAAGATTGACATGGCGTAATTATGAGTGGGTGTATTGTTCCAAAAAAGTTATCGATTTCCCCGAATCAAATCGAAATTCGAAATAAATAGGTATATTTGCGCGGTATTAAAATAACCCTTTAGAGAAATGGAAAATAAACAACAGTATCAGGGACTCAGTCCTGAGCAGGTGGCGGAAAGTCGCAGATTGCATGGCGAGAATATCTTGACTCCGCCGGAGAAGACTTCACTATGGAAGCAGTTTTTAGAGAAATTCGAAGACCCGATTATCCGGATATTATTAGTGGCGTGGGTGCTGTCGATGGTTATTGCCGGTGTGCATTGCTGGGGACCGGAGGCGGCGGGAATGAGCGCGTTCCTCGAACCATTGGGCATTTTCTTCGCGATTATGCTGGCGAGCTGCGTCGGCTTCTTCTTCGAGGTGAAAGCCAACCGCGCTTTTGATGTCTTGAACACGGTGAACGACGACATACTGGTCACGGTTATCCGCAGCGGTAAGATTACAGAGGTTCCGCGCCGCGATATTGTGGTCGGGGACATTGTTATCTTAGGGACAGGCGAAGAGGTTCCCGCCGACGGGCGTCTTTTGGAGGCGGTATCCTTACAGATTAATGAATCCACGCTGACGGGTGAGCCGCTCATCGGAAAGACTACCCGCGAAGAGGATTTCGACAAGGATGCGACCTATCCGTCGAATGTCGTTATGCGTGGCACGACGGTCGTGGACGGTCACGGCGTGATGGAGGTCGAGAAGGTCGGCGACGAGACCGGCTACGGCAAGGTTTATGAGGGTTCGCAGATTGACAACAATATCGACACGCCGCTCCAGATACAGTTGAAGGGGCTGGCGAATGTCATCAGTAAAGCGGGCTATACGATTGCGGTGGTGACGTTCGTTGCTTTGGCGGGCAAGATGATTCTTTCGGGTCAGTCTTACTCGGTGATGGAGTGGATTTCGCATCTCTTGAATTTCTTTATGGTCGCCGTGACGCTGATTGTGGTGTCGGTTCCGGAAGGGCTTCCGATGAGTGTGACGCTCAGCTTGGCGTTGAGTATGAACCGTATGCTGAAGACCAACAACTTGGTGCGCAAGATGCACGCTTGCGAGACCATGGGCGCTACGACCGTCATCTGTACGGATAAGACCGGCACACTGACGCAGAACCAGATGCAGGTGCATGAAACGAAGTTCTATAACCTCGCGGACCAGAAGTTGGGCTCGGACGAGCTCAGCAAAGTCATCCAAGAGGGCATTGCCGTGAATTCGACAGCCAACTTGGAGCGCGCGGACGGCACGGTCAAGACGTTGGGGAACCCGACCGAGGCAGCGTTGCTCTTGTGGCTCGATGCGCAGGGTGTCGATTACCTCCCGTTGCGCGAGGGGGCAGAGGTGGTGAGCCAGCTGACCTTCTCGACCGAGCGGAAGTATATGGCGACGGTCGTGAAATCCCCGCTCTTGGGCAAGAAGATATTATATGTGAAGGGCGCACCGGAGATTGTCCTTGCCAACAGCCGTCGCGTGGCGATGGAGGGCAAGACGGTATCGGTCGAGGCAGCTCGCCCGGCTATCGAACAGCAGCTCTTGGCTTATCAGAACCAAGCGATGCGTACCTTAGGTTTCGCCTATCAGATTTTGGACGATGCCGATGTCGACGATGCGCCGTATGCCGATGGCCGCTTGAAGCCGACGGTCGATTTGACCTATATCGGTATCGTGGCGATTTCGGACCCGGTCCGCAAAGATGTGCCGGCGGCAGTGCAGAGCTGTATGAAAGCAGGCATTTCGGTGAAAATCGTGACGGGCGATACGCCGGGTACTGCGCGTGAAATCGGCCGGCAAATCGGCATCTGGAAACCGGAGGACACCGACCGCAACATCATCACCGGTCCGGCGTTCGAGGCATTGAGCGATGAGGAGGCACTCGACCGCGTGTTGGATTTGAAAATCATGTGCCGCGCACGGCCTACCGACAAGCAGCGGTTGGTTCAATTGCTCCAGCAGAAGGGCGCAGTCGTGGCGGTGACGGGCGACGGTACGAACGACGCTCCGGCGTTGAAGGCAGCGCAGGTCGGCCTTTCGATGGGCGACGGTACGTCGGTAGCAAAAGAGGCGAGCGACATTACCATCTTGGACAATTCCTTCTCGAGCATCACCCGCGCCGTGATGTGGGGACGTTCGTTGTACCGGAATATCCAGCGCTTCCTGCTCTTCCAGTTGACGATTAACGTGGCGGCGTGCCTCATTGTGCTGCTCGGTTCGCTGATTGGTACGGAGTCGCCGTTGACCATTACGCAGATGCTCTGGGTGAACCTGATTATGGATACGTTCGCAGCCGGCGCGTTGGCATCCTTGCCTCCGACCGAGCGCGTGATGAACGACAAGCCGCGTCGCAGTGGTCCGGATGGCGATTTTATCATTACCAAGCCGATGGCGTACCGAATCTTCAGCGTGGGTATCATCTTCGTAATCGTATTGATGGGCTTGTTGCTCCACTTCCATTCGTCGGAGGGCTTGAGCGCGCACGATTTGTCGTGGTTCTTCAGCTTCTTCGTCATGTTGCAGTTCTGGAACATGTTCAACGCGAAGGCCTTCATGGACGGCCGCTCGGCGTTTGCCGATTTGAAGGAGTGCAAGAGCTTCCTCTTCGTGGCGGCATTGATTTTGGTGGGGCAGTACCTGATTGTCACGTTCGGCGGACCGATGTTCAACGTCATCCCGCTCTCGTGGAAAGATTGGGGCATCATCATCGGCTCCTCGTCGCTGGTGCTTTGGGTAGGCGAGGCCGCACGACTGTTCAAGAAGTAATTGGTTAAATTAAATAATGATTTCGGATTGTTCCCAATGCATATTGGGAACAATTTTTATGTAGAAAAATTGACAAAACGGCGAACGATTATCAATTTGAAGGCTGAAAAATTGTTCCCCGTCCTGACGGGCGTCAATTTGAGGACTGAAAAATTGTTCCCCGTCCTGACGGGCGTCAATTTGAGGGTTGAAAAATTGTTCCCCGTCCTGACGGGCATCAATTTGAGGGCTGAAAAATTGTTCCCCGTCCTGACGGGCGTCAATTTGAGGGCTGAAAAATTGATATCCGTCCTGACGATTATCAATTTTTAGGCTGAAAAATTGTTCTTCGGTCTGACGGACATCAATTTTTAGGATGAATTTTAGTAAACGATAGAAAAGATATTGACTATGGCATGTATTTTGAATCTGGAGACATCGACCAACGTATGTTCGGCAGCCTTGGCAACCGACGGGGAGGTGTTGTTTGAGAAAACTTCGTATGAAGGACAGGCGCACGCGGCGTTGCTGGGCGTGTATGTGGAAGAGGCACTGAAGGAGATGGCGGTAAAGGGGTTGCGGCTGGATGCGGTGGCAGTGAGCAGCGGTCCCGGCTCCTATACGGGGCTGCGCATCGGTGTGTCGATGGCGAAGGGCTTATGTTTCGGATATGGGATTCCGCTGATTGGCATCCCGACGCTGGAGTTGCTGGCTGCGACTGCTCTCAAGTTGCACCGCGAGGAGGGGGCGTTGTATTGCCCGATGCTCGACGCGCGGCGGATGGAGGTGTATGCGGCGATTTATGATGACGCGCGGCAGGTGGTACGACCGGCGAGCGCCGATATCGTGACGGCAGAGACCTACGCCGAGTGGCTGGAGGGGCACACGGTCTGCTTCTTCGGAAACGGCGCGGCAAAATGCCGTGAGGTCATCGCCTCGCCCCATGCGTTTTTCATCGAGCATATCGACCCGCTGGCGGCGAACATGGTTCCGTTGGCAGAAGAGGCATTCGCCGCAGGGCGCTTCGAGGACGTCGCCTATTTCGAGCCCTTCTACCTGAAGGAATTCCAAGCGACGGTGGCGAAGAACAAGGTGTTAGGTCAGACGAAATAGCGGTTCATCTGCCGATGCGCCTTCGTTATATTGTACAAGCCGTGCTGCTGCTCTCCGTCTGGGGCGTGATGCTCCTGCCGGGGGGCGGGGAGTGGTATGCGCGGCATATTTACCCTGCCGTGTCGGGCGGGCTCTCCTTTTTCTCCTCTCTTTTGCCCTTTTCAGTGGGCGATGTCTTTATCTACGGGAGCATTGCAGGGCTGCTGCTCTATGCGCTGGTCGCTGTGGTGCGCCATCGGGGAGTCCGTCGGATGCTGCGGCGCGAAGTCGTTTATCTGGTGTGGGTATATATCTGGTTTTACCTCGCGTGGGGACTCAATTATTCCCGCGTGGACTTCTACGAACGCTCCGGAGTGGAACGGAGCAGCTACAACGAGGCGGATTTCCGGAAATTCATCGAGGCGTATGCCGACTCATTGAACCGGAACTACTGCCCGATGGAAACGCAACCTGCCGAAGCGGTGGTAGCGGATGAAATCAAGGTGGCTTACCGTGAACTGGCGCCGCGTTACGGATTGGTCGCCCCTCGCGGATACCTCCGCCCGAAGGCGATGCTCTTCTCCGGACTGATGAGTGCCGTCGGCGTGTCGGGGTATGTCGGTCCCTTCTTCATCGAGTATCATCTGAACCGCGATTTGCTCCCAGTAGAATATCCCTCGACCTACGCCCACGAGCTGGCGCACGTCTTAGGCATCGCCAACGAAGCCGAAGCCAATTATTACAGCTACCGCACCTGCACGCGCTCTGCCCGGCAAGAGATACGCTTCTCCGGATACTTCGCGCTGCTGCCCCATGTGCTGTCGAACGCCCGCCGCGCCCTGCCGAAAGAGGACTATCAGGCGTGGGTCGGCAAATTACGCCCCGAAGTGGTCGAACTCTATCGCGAGGAAGCCGCTCATTGGCAAGCGCGCTACAACCCGACAATCGGGGAGCTCCAAAACCGTATATATACTATGTATTTGAAAGGAAACCGAATCTCCAGCGGGATGGCGAACTATTCGGAAGTAATCGCGCTCATCATGGCGGAGTACTCAAGTGGGGAAGGAAATTAAAAATGGAAAGTTGAAGATTGAAAATTACTCCACAGAGGACATTTCCAAATCTCAACTTTCCATTTTCAATGCAAATCAGTAGGCTTTCTCCAATAACCAAGCATCTTGGAAGTTGGGCGCATATTTTGCTTTGATGGCGTCGCGGCTCGCAGCAGCGTCGGCCTTATCGTCGAAGCTGGAAACAATCACGCGCAACATACCCTGTTCGTTCTCGCCCAAAACGGCATTGTAGCCTTCGTTCTGCATCCGCTCTTTCAGTGAATAGGCGTTCGTTTTGTTCTTGAAGCTGCCAATAACCACACTGTACCGTTTCAACCGACTGGCGTCTTCGCCCTCAGCGGCAGTGATGCGCTCCGAGCGAGTGGTCGTGCTGGTTGTTTTCGGCTTAGAAACCGGTGCGATTTCTTCCTCTTCATAAGTCTCTTCTGCAACTTCATCTTCAGTTGTTGTTACAGGAGCGGTAGTCTCCTTCTCTTTTGCTTGTTCATAGGCAGCTTTGTAAGCGCTCTGCTTAGGTTTACAAGAACCGAATGCCAACAAGAAGCAAACGGTAGCGGCCATTAACCAGATTTTGTTCATGATTCTTTGTTATTTAAGTGATTATTTGTTCTTCTTCCTCATAAAGATGTGCAAAGATAGAAATTAATTTACTACTTTCGCACCTAAATATAAATATATTGTAAAGACAATGAACAAAACATTAAGCACAATGATTATGGCGACATCCGTATTGCTGGGCGCTTGCTCGCAGCCGGAAGTGAAAGAAACGAACGCCGAGGCCGCACCGGCTACCCCGGTGATAGGCCGGTCTGATATGAAAATACCTGAGGGCAGAATGACGCCCGAAGCGCTGTGGGCGATGGGACGCATCGCCGGAGCGAACGTATCGCCGGATGGGAATAAGATTGTTTACTCGGTAGGGTATTACAGTGTGCCGGAGAACAAAAGCAACCGGGAAATCTTCGTGATGAATGCCGATGGGTCGGACAACCGGCAGATAACCAAGACGCCCTTCTCGGAAAATGAAGCGAAATGGATAAAGAATGGCGCGAAGATTGCGTTCCTCTCCTCGGAAAGCGGAACAAGCCAGCTGTGGGAGATGAATCCGGACGGAACTGAGCGGCGACAGCTCTCGAACTATGAAGGGAATATCGAAGGATTCGCCTTCTCACCCGACGAGAAGAAGGTGTTGTTTATTGCACAAGTCAAGACTGTCCCCAGTACGCAGGACAAATATCCCGATTTGGACAAGACTACCGGAATCATCGTGACCGATTTGATGTATAAGCATTGGGATGAGTGGGTGACGACTGCGCCGCATCCGTTCGTAGCCGACTTCGATGGCGACAAAGTAACGAATCCGATAGACATTATGGCGGGCGAACCGTATGAATCGCCAATGAAACCCTTCGGCGGTATCGAGCAATTGGCGTGGAATACGACATCTGACAAGGTAGCCTATACCAGCCGTAAGAAAGTAGGGAAGGAGTACGCGCTTTCGACGAACTCCGACATTTATGTATATGACCTGAATACGAAGCAAACGGTCAATATCAGCGAAGGCATGATGGGATACGACACGAACCCGCAGTATTCGCCCGACGGAAAGAGCATCGCGTGGCTCAGCATGGAGCATGACGGCTACGAGTCGGACCAGAACCGCCTTGTGGTCATGAACTTGGAGACTGGTGAAAAGAGGTTTGTCAGCAAAGATTTCGATTCGAGCGTGAATGAGTTCTGCTGGAGTGCAGATGCCACCAATATTTACTTCACTGGCGTTTGGCATGGTGAGATACAAATCTATGCGGCAGATGTAAATGCATGTACGTATCGTCCGATTACTTCGGGGATGAACGATTACGCCGGTGTCGCTCTGCTGGGTGATAAGTTGCTTGCCTTGCGCCATTCGATGAGTGCAGCAGACGAAATCTTTACGGTGGCTCCTGCTACCGGAGAAGCTACGCAGTTGACTTTCGAGAATAAATATTTGTACGACCAAATGGAAATGGGGAAGGTCGAAGGCCGCTGGATGAAGACGACCGATGGCAAACAGATGCTGACGTGGATTATTTATCCTCCGCATTTCGACCCGAACAAGAAGTATCCTACCTTATTATATTGCGAAGGCGGACCGCAAAGCCCCGTCAGCCAATTCTGGTCTTACCGTTGGAATTTCCAAATCATGGCGGCGCACGATTATATCATCGTAGCTCCGAACCGCCGCGGGTTGCCGGGATTTGGAAAAGAATGGAACGAGCAAATCAGCGGAGACTATGGTGGGCAATGTATGAAGGATTATCTGACCGCAATCGACGAGTTCTCGAAAGAACCGTTCGTGGACAAAGAGCACTTGGGTTGTGTAGGAGCCAGCTTCGGAGGCTTCTCGGTTTATTGGCTTGCTGGTCATCATGACGGACGCTTCAAGGCGTTTATTGCGCACGACGGTATTTTCAATATGGAAATGCAGTATCTGGAAACAGAGGAGATGTGGTTTGCCAACTGGGATATGGGCGGCGCTTATTGGGACAGACAGAACAAGACAGCGCAACGAACATTTGCCAATTCGCCTCACCGGTTTGTCGATAAATGGGATACGCCGATTTTGTGTATTCATGGAGAAAAAGATTACCGTATCTTGGCTAATCAGGGAATGGCTGCCTTCAATGCTGCCGTATTGCGCGGTATCCCGGCAGAATTGCTGATTTATCCGGATGAGAACCATTGGGTATTGCAGCCTCAGAACGGCGTGCTTTGGCAACGCACCTTCTTTGAATGGCTCGACAAGTGGTTGAAAGTAAAAGAATAAAGAAATGCATCCACAGGCTGTTACGGGG
Organism: uncultured Parabacteroides sp.; assembly: GCA_949289155.1. Lineage (GTDB taxonomy): Bacteria > Bacteroidota > Bacteroidia > Bacteroidales > Tannerellaceae > Parabacteroides. The sequence continues at coordinate 8,057 of CASEMX010000007.1, read as the reverse complement.
AACGGTCTGTGGATTATTATTTAATATAGTATCTTAAATTCAATATAGCATGGGAGAAAAGAAAACGCCGGTAGATTATCAGACGGCGCAAGAGGTGATAGAAAGTTATCATTTGCCGGACTTTGGGAAGGCGACGATTCGTGAGGTCGTGGCAATTGCAACGGAATTGGAACAACGGACGGGCACGGAATTCATCCACATGGAGATGGGTGTTCCCGGATTGAAACCCGCCGAGGTAGGAGTGAAGGCAGAGATTGCCGCATTGGAGCAGGGAGTAGCTTCGATTTATCCGAATATTAACGGACTGCCGGAGCTGAAGAAGGAGGCTTCGCGTTTTATCAAGGCATTTATCGATGTGGATATTTCGCCGGAAGGATGCGTTCCCGTGACCGGTTCGATGCAGGGTACATTCGCTTCGTTCTTGGTCTGCGGCCAATGTATGCCGGGAAGGGATACGATTCTCTTCATCGACCCGGGTTTTCCGGTACAGAAGCAGCAGGTGACGGTTATGGGTTATCATTATGCTTCGTTTGATGTATATGAATATCGAGGCAATAAGCTGCGCGGCATTTTGGAGGAATATTTGAGCAAAGGGAATATAGCCGCTCTGATTTATTCTAACCCGAATAATCCCGCTTGGTTCTGTCTGAACGACGAAGAATTGCAGATTGTGGCAGAAGTAGCGAATAAGTATGATGTGATTGTCATAGAAGATTTGGCCTATTTCGCCATGGACTTCCGGAAAGACTTGAGTAAACCCTTCGAACCTCCTTTCCAGCCGACCATTGCTCTCTATACCGATAATTATATTATGCAACTCTCTGGGTCAAAGGTCTTCAGTTATGCCGGGCAGCGTATCGGAATCACGGCTATTTCAGACAAGCTTTACCACCGCGCATATGAAGGATTGACGCAGCGGTACGGTGGCGGTACATTCGGAACGGTTTATATCCATCGCGTGCTCTATGCGCTCTCTTCGGGAACGAGCCATTCGGGACAATATGCGCTGGCGGCAATGTTCAAAGCCGCTTCCGACGGGACATTCGATTTCGTATCTGAAATCCGGGAATATGGTCGTAGGGCAGAGAAGTTGAAGAAGATATTCACCCGATATGGTTTCCGGATTGTATATGACCACGACCTCGACAAACCGATTGCCGATGGTTTCTATTTTACGATTACTTATCCGGGCATGACCGGCGGGGAATTGATGAAAGAACTGATGTATTACGGCGTCAGTGCAATTTCGCTCAGTACGACAGGAAGTAAACAGGAGGGATTGCGTGCTTGTACCTCTTTTATAAAGGATAATCAATATGCACTATTGGATGAACGGCTGAAGCTTTTCCAAGAAAATCATCCTATTTCTTAAAAGAACGTGTATTGAAACAGATAAAAAACACAGAGCTCGGAGTATTTTCCTCCGTCTCTGTGTTTTTTCTTTATCGTACCCTTTTAAATAAAAAAGTGGAGGGAACGACTCACCACGAGCAGTCCCCTCCTATTAACCAAAACCTTAACTATGAAAAAAAGGATTTATAGATCTTTTGTATTCTATCTCTTTAATCCATCTTTACGCTGCAAAGATATACACATTTTTGATACCTGCAAAACTTTACTTGATTTTTTTCAAAAAAAAGTGATATAAAATAGAGATAATAGAGATACTGGTAATTGAGCCAGATTTGCGCGTGGTCTATATATTCCACGTTGCCCAAATGGAGAAACATACGGGAGAGCCTTTCAAGGGTCATTATGACCCTTGCCTAACAGTCATAATGACCCTTGCTCAACAGTCATAATGACCCTTTGCCAAGAGTATCGAATACCCTTTATCAAAAGTATTTTTGCAGGAATAGGTTCGGATTTTTATTTTGTGGGAAGATTTGTAATTTTGTTCCGATATTCTGAATATAGTAATGACAGAGAAGGGATAGAGATGTATTACTGGTTTTTGTTTTATAAAGATAAAGTGCTGTTGGAGAAAGTGGATGGGGAATATGGCATTCCGTTCGGCGAGCAGGCTCCAATAGCACATGAAAGGGATTTTGAGATTGCTTTTCAAGAGGATATCCCGGCACGTGCCGCTTCGGTAGAGGATGAGACGGCAGTCGGGGATAATTATCGTTGGGTAGGATTGCGTGCGAGCTGGGATTATTTGCCGCGTGAATGGTACAAGCGGGCGGGAAAAGCTTTCCAGTTGGTGCATTGGGACCGGAATAGCCGTTATTGTCCGGCGTGCGGCAGGCCGTTGTCTTTCCATACGTTGATATCCAAAAACTGCGATTCGTGCAGGCAGGAGTATTATCCGGTGATTACTCCTGCGATTATCGTCCTGATACGGAGAGGCGAGGAGGTATTGCTGGTCCATGCCCGCAATTTCAAGGGCAGTTTTCATGGGCTGGTCGCCGGATTTTTGGAAGTGGGCGAGACGTTGGAGCAGTGTGTGTGCCGTGAGGTCTATGAAGAGACGGGGTTACGTATCAGGAATCTGACCTATTTCGGAAGTCAACCTTGGCCTTATCCCAGCGGATTGATGGTCGGTTTTTTTGCCGACTATGACAGCGGGACAATAAAACTTCAGGATGATGAATTGAGTGCCGGCTCTTTCTTTACCAAGGAGAATCTGCCGGAACTTCCCCAGAAATTGAGCATCGCCCGCCGGATGATTGATTGGTGGCTCGCAGGCGAACAGGGCGACAAACCGGCTTTTTGAGCGGGATAACCATTATCTCCGAAAGGAAAAAAGTATCTGTCTGAAATTATAATTAACGTATTAACTAAAAATATTTGCAAAACAATTGCAAAAACCGTAGATTTGTAACGTGTAATACGTTAAAGATGGAGGCTTTATGGAGAATCGCTTTTTAGGATTATTGGAAAAGAGTGTGAAAGCCCATTGGGACTTGGCGGCTTTCTCAGATTTCGGCGGGACGGCCTATTCTTATAAAGAAGTGGCACGGCAGATAGAGCAATTGCATATCCTTCTGGAAAAAGCGGCTGTCTGCCCGGAAGACAAAATCGCTATCGTGGGGTCGAATTCGACCAATTGGGCGATTACGTTCTTTGCTATTTTGACCTATGGAGCGGTGGCTGTGCCGATTCTCCATGATTTTAACAGGGATAATATCCATCATATCATCAACCATTCGGAAGCCAAGGCGCTGTTTGTTTCGAATGCAAGCTGGAGTGCCTTGGATGAAAAGGAGATTCCGCAGGTCCAATTAGTGGTGCGGCTGGATGACCTGAGCGTGATGAAGGCTTCTCATCCGGAAGCGATAGAGGCGGCTGCCCGGTTGCCTGAGTTGCTGATGCAGAAGTATCCGCTGTTTACCCCCGATGTCATCCATTATTATCAGGAGGAGCCGGACAAGCTGGCGGTATTGAACTATACTTCGGGCACGACCAGCTATTCGAAGGGGGTAATGTTGCCGTATCGCAGCCTCTGGAGCAATACACAATTTGCCGCCGACCATCTTCCGTTTATCCATGCGGGGGATAATATCGTCTGCCTGTTGCCGATGGCGCACATGTACGGGCTGGCTTTTGAGGTATTGAATTCGTTCAATAAGGGATGCCACGTACATTTCATCACCGGCAAGCCGATACCGAGCGTAGTCACCAAGGCTTTCCAAGAGGTGCGCCCGCGTTTGATTCTGGCTGTGCCGCTTATCCTTGAAAAGGCAGTGAAGAATAATATCTTTCCGGTCATCAATAAGCCGTTAATCAAGTTCCTGCTGAAGGTCCCTTTCGTCGGAAATGCTATCCGAAGGAAGATTGCAGACGGGTTGAACCAAGCGTTCGGCAATAACTTCGAAGAGGTGATTGTCGGTGGCGCGGCATTGAACAAAGAGGTGGAACATTTCCTGCGCTCTATCCATTTCCGCTATACAGTGGGTTACGGCATGACGGAATGCGGGCCGTTGATTGCCTATGCCTATTGGGATGAGTTCAAGCCCGGTTCGGTGGGTAAGGTCGTTGACCGCATGGAGGTGCGCATCGAATCGAATGACCCGAAGCGGCAGGTCGGGGAAATCTGGGTAAAAGGGATGAACAATATGCTGGGATACTATAAGAATCCGGAAGCGACTCATGAGGTGATGGCTGACGATGGTTGGATGCGCACGGGCGACTTGGGTACGGTCGATTCCGACGGTTTCCTTTATATACGCGGACGGAGCAAGACGATGATTCTGGGTCCGAACGGGCAGAATATTTACCCCGAAGAGATAGAGAACCGGTTGAACAATATGCCGCTGGTGATTGAATCGCTGGTCATATCCGATGCCCATAAACTGACGGCGCTGATTTACCCCGATTGGAAACAGATAAAGGAGCAGAACCTCACGCCGGAGCAGGTCAACGAGCAGATGGAACTCTACATCAAACAGGTCAACCGCTGCGTCCCCCGTTATTGCAAGATTTCTTTGTTTGAGCTGCAGAAAGAGGAGTTTGCCAAGACGCCGAAGAAGAGTATCAAACGTTACCTCTACCAGCAACCCCTGAGCTGATATCTCCCCATACGTCCGGCAATACCGTTGTCGGACGTATGGCCTTATAGCCCTTTCCTTATCTTATACGCGGAGTTTTACGGACATATGCTTCGCCTCTCTTCCCTACCTACGGAGAAAAACTTTTCTGTTTAGGGATAAAAAGTTTATCTCACTATGGATTAAACTTTTCTTCGGCGGGAAGGAGTCCTTTTCTCTATTCGTATTGCAGAAGAGCACGTTGTAGATGCTTTACTTCGCCACGCACGCTTTCAGCCCTTGGATGACGGCAGACGAGAACCCGGCGTGTTCCATTGCGTTCAACCCGCGGATGGTATAGCCGCCCGGTGTCGTCACCTTGTCGATTTCCTCTTCGGGGTGCGATTGGTGGAACTGCAGCAGCTCGGCGGCGCCCTTCAGCGTCTGGGCTACCAGCTCTTGCGCCAAGTCCGGACGGAGGCCCAGTTCGACGCCTGCCTCGACCGACGCGCGGACGTAGCGCATCGCCAAGGCCGTCCCGCACGAAGCCAAGGCCGTAGCCGCCTCGAGGCGCGCCTCGTCAATCAGCATTGCCTGCCCCAGTTCGCGGAAGAGGGCAAGCACCTGCTCCGTCTGTTCGGGCGACGCGTGCCGGGCAGCCACCAGCGTCATGCTCTGTTTCACCTCAATCGCCGTGTTCGGGATGACGCGGAAAAGCGCCGCCGACTGTGTGCCCACGTATTCCTCCAGCTGGTCGAACGAGATGCCCGCCGCCACCGAGAGGAGAATCTGTTTGTCTAACTTCAATGCCGGGAGAATCTCGCGGATGACCCCTTCGACCGCCCACGGCTTCACGCACAGGAGGATGAGGTCGGCCTCCTGCACCGCCTGCACATTGTCGCGCAGGGCGACGATGTCGCGATGCCCCTTCATCTGCACCTTCTGCAACGTGCCAAACGTCTGCGCCGTGCAGGTAATATCCTTGGCAGACACGATGCTGCCCTCTGCCAATCCCCAAGCAATGGCCCGCCCCATGTGGCCGGCCCCGATAATTGTAATCTTCATATTATGTACGTATTTGTCCGTTTCCGGAGATGATATATTTATAGGTAGTTAATTCAGGCAATGCCATCGGACCGCGGGCGTGGAGCTTCTGCGTGCTGATGCCTATCTCCGCGCCGAAGCCGAATTGCGCCCCGTCGGTAAACGAGGTGGCAACGTTGGCATAGACACACGCCGCGTCCACTTCCCGTTCGAAGCGACGGATAGCGGCCTCATCCTCGCTGACAATGCACTCGCTGTGCCGCGAGCCGTAGCGGTTGATATGCCGAACGGCCTCCTCGAGCGAGCCGACCGTACGGATGCTCATCTTATAATCTAAGAATTCCGTGCCAAAGCTCGTGTCGGTGGCGGGTTGTAGCAGTTCTTTCGGGTAATGTCCTTGCAAAGCAGCGAAAGCCTCCTTGTCGGCATACAAGATGACCTGCTTTTCCGCCAGCGGACGGCACAATTCCGGCAAGACCTCCAAGCGATCCCGGTGAATTAGCAAGCAATCCAACGCGTTGCAGACGCTCACCCGGCGCGTCTTGGCATTCAAGATAATCCGCTGCCCTTTTTCCACATCGCCCGCCGCGTCGAAATAGGTATGGCAGACACCAGCGCCTGTTTCGATGACCGGGATACGGCTCTGCTCGCGCACGGAACGGATCAATGCCTTCCCGCCGCGCGGAATCACCAAATCGACCAGCCCCTCGGCCTGCAATAAAGCCTGCGCCGCCTCGCGCTCCGGAGGAAGCAGGGTACAAATCGCCGGATCCAATCCCCGCCGCCGCAACACATCCTGGATGAGCGCCACCAACGCCCGGTTGGAAGCCTGTGCATCCGAGCCGCCCTTCAAGACACAGACGTTGCCGCTCTTCAAGCATAGGGCGAAAACATCCGTCGTGACATTCGGCCGCGCCTCGTAGATAATCCCGACCACGCCAAAGGGGACGCTCACCTTCTGAATCTTCATCCCGTTCGGACGCGTCCATTCCGCCAGTGTCCGATGGAGCGGAGAAGGTAGATGCGCCACCTGCAGCAGCTCGTCGGCCATCTCCGCGAGGCGGGCGGGTGTCAACTGCAAGCGGTCCCGTTTCGGATTGGCGGCCTCCATTCGCATGAGATCCTCTGCATTCGCCCGAAGGATTTCCGCTTGTTGTGCTTTTAAGCGAAGAGCCACCTCTTCCAATATCACCGCAACCTCTCCCTCCGAAAGCGATTGTACCGCAAGCACCGCCCCGGCCGCTTGCTCCAATAACTTGCGGACAGCTTCGTCCAAAGGAGGATTGGTGGCAGAAGAAGCGATAAAGCGCGTACAAGGAACCTCCGCCTTGCCGGCCATCAGGTCGGTCAGGATATGCGGACGCCGCCCATGGGCAATAACGACCGGTATCCCTTTCTCCGCGATTCGCATAGCCACCTTCGCTTTGCTGGCCATGCCGCCTCGCCCTTCCGTAGATTTGCTGGATTGGATGTAATCCTCTACCCTATCGCTCGGACGGATTTCCGAGATCAGACGACTGGCCGGATCGGAAGGATTGCCCGTGTAAATGCCATCCACATTACTCAAGATGACAAGCTCGTCGGCATGCATCATCTCTGCCATGAGTCCCGCCAGCTCGTCATTGTCGGTAAACATCAGTTCGGTAATCGAGATGGTATCATTCTCGTTCACAATCGGAATCACGCCATGCGCAAGCATCACCTCCATGCAATGCCGTTGCGTCTCGTAATGCTTCGGCGTGGAGAAACTCTCCTTCTGCGTCAGGACTTGTCCACAACGGATACCCTGCTCGCGGAAGAAATCATAATACCGGTTAATCAATTTCGCCTGGCCAATGGCGGAATAAAGCTGGCGGGAAGAGACCTCGTCGAGCGAAGCATCCGCCCCAATCTCGCCCCGTCCGGCCGCTACCGCCCCCGACGAAACCAGGATAATTTCATATCCCTTGTGGTACAATCCAGCAATCTGCTCAACGAGGGCAGACATCTGCGTAATGTCCAGCTTCCCGTCCGCCCGGCTCAGCACATTGCTTCCTATTTTGATGGCAATTCGTTTCATACGCTTTCTTTTTGGAAGAAATACGACACAAAGCTATGAATTTTTGATGAAAAACCGATAATAAATAGGAACGAATTAGATTTTCCTTTTGTTAGTAAAAAATTCGGCAATTGTTTTTCATGATAGCAAACGGCGTACAAGGGAAAGAAAAATCCCTAAAAATAGGTATTGCCTGACAATCTCAAGCTCTATACCTTTGCAAAAGTAAAATCATTATCAATGCAAGTGCAGAAAGAAGACATACGAGGACGAATATTGACGGTTGCCAGACAGCAATTCGGACAGAAAGGCTATTCCAAGACTTCCATGCGCGAAGTGGCGGAATTGGCTGGAGTTGGTGTCGGAAACATCTATAACTACTTCACGAACAAAGATGAATTGTTCCGTGAAGTAGTCCGTCCTGTCTTGTGCGCTTTGGAAGCCATGCTGCAAGAACACCACGGCATACGAGGCGAGGACATTATGATGATGCGGTCGGAGAAATA
>CASEMX010000006.1 GCA_949289155.1 uncultured Parabacteroides sp. | reverse complement strand
ATCTAAGACGATATTAGCTATCTATCCCTTTCTCTTGGGAAAATCTCCGATGATTTTTACAATATATCCAACGGTCTATTGAATATATCCGATATTTTAATCGGACTATTATATATGAAAAGAGGCCGCTTCTTGCGGCCTCTAAAATTCTTAGGGAAATATCTTCAAATACTAATATTCGTAAGCAAACTATCAATATCAGTAATTATAATCTTCCCATTTTACATTATGCATGTCGCCACTTTTAGCAAATTCTTCGTGAAAAGCAAAGCAACATTTCAGATTCTGAGGCGTATGACCTTTGATTCCCATATTCAAATAGTCATTCAGCAATGGACGATAATCAGGATGTACACAATTATCAATAATGCAACGAGCCCGTTGAACCGGTGACAATCCACGCAGGTCAGCCACACCATATTCCGTTATAATTACTTTAACCGAATGCTCACTATGATCCAAATGCGATACCATCGGGACAAACGAACTGATTTTTCCACCTTTCGCTGTAGAAGGAGTTGTAAAAATAGAGAGCATTGCCGACCGTGTAAAGTCTCCAGAGCCACCAATACCGTTCATCATCTTTGTTCCCAACACATGCGTAGAATTCACATTACCGAATATATCTGCCTCCAATGCCGTATTCATTGCAATCAATCCCAAGCGGCGTGCAACCTCCGGATTATTCGATATTTCTTGTGGGCGCAACAATATCTTATCTTTAAAGAAATCCAAATGCGAATAGATATCATGAATTACTTCATTGCTCACTGACAGCGAACATCCACTGGCAAACTTCACACGTCCCTCTTTCATTAATTTAATCACAGCATCTTGGATAACTTCCGTATATACATTGAATGCAGGAATTGCTTCATTCTCGCCCATGCACCCTAATACAGCATTTGCAACGTTTCCTACTCCGCTCTGAACCGGTACAAATTCTTTAGGAAGGCGTCCTGCTTTGATTTCGCTCACAAGAAAATCTGCAACATTTTTTCCAATCGCCAATGTAACGTCATCCAGCGGTGCGAAAGGCTTATTTTCATTCGGTTCACTGGTTTTTACAATACCAACAATCTTTGCCGGATCAACTTTAACGTAAGGAAGGCCGATACGGTCGGATGGTTCAAAGACCGGAATCTCTCGACGGTACGGAGGATCTGCCGGTTCATAAATATCGTGCATTCCGCGAATCTCTTTCGGGTGTTGATCATTCAATTCTATAATAATGCGGTCAGCCATCCGACAGATTGTTGGCAAAATACCCACGCCACATGTCGGAACAATCTCGCCATCTTCCGTTACATCTGCTGCTTCAACAATAGCCACATCCACTTTTCCTAAAAATCCATAGCGCAAATCTTGAGCTAATTCCGACAAATGCAAATCAAAATACTGCACTTGGTGCGAATTCAACGCGGCACGCAAATCTTTATTTGATTGATAGGGGGTACGAAACTTTATCGCATGCGCGCGAGCCAATTCTCCATCCAATTTGTCGCCGGTCGATGCACCCGTAAACATTCCGATTTGGAACGGATTTCCTTTGGCATGTTCTTCTTCTGCTTTCTTTGCAATCGCACCCGGAACTACTTTCGGACAACCCGAAGGAGTAAATCCACTAAAACCCACATTATCATTGTGGTGAACGTAAGTAGCCGCTTCTTCTGCTGTAATAAATTTAAATGTCATGATATTTTAGTTTATAGGTAATAATTTATTTTTCTTATGCAAACATACAAAAATATATGAATATGAGGACATAACTTAATTATATTTCCGATTTAGAATCTCCGAATAGATAACCGCTTTCTTTAAATCCTCTACATTTTGAATCACTGGATTATCTGCTTCTTCTTTTATGGAAGGAGTCTGAATCTCTTGAATACTCGGGGCTGAAATCTCCACAACCGGCTGCACTGCCGGCTCATTTACCATAGAAACCGGAATATTATCGGTAGTAGAATTCTTCTTTTTCTTTTTTTCCCTCGGAGTTGCAGATTGCGGTTGCTGCCTCGGGTCAAAAGGAGGAAGAACTTCATCCATCTTTGCCGAACGCTTCCAAATAAAGTCGATAACTCCTTTGAGAACAAGAGCCACAATAATGATTACATAAATAAATCCGCCATTATCCATAACTTTTCCTTAAATTTGCACTCCAAATTTACGAATAAATTTCAAACTGATTGATAAAGTGACAAGATTTCTTGGATATAAGTATAAATATATGGTAAATATATAGGGATATAAAAAACGATAAGAGCAACTTCACAGCTGCCCTTATCCAAACCAAAACCTTAACTATGAAAAAATTTACGTTTATTGTGCTACAAAAGTAGAATTTGCTTTTGAATAAAACAAACGTTAGTCGAGATATTTTTTCAAATAAATATTATTTAACTATAAAGCAAATTAGGAATGATTCAAAAAGAACAGGACATAGACTTAAAATCTATCGTCAATCATCAAGAAAAGAAGCTATTTATTGAAACGTATGGCTGTCAAATGAATGTAGCAGACAGCGAAGTTGTAGCCTCCGTTATGCAGATGGCGGGATACGAAATGACGGAAAATATGGAAGAAGCGGATGCCATTTTCGTAAATACCTGTTCGGTGCGCGATAATGCGGAACAGAAAATCTACGGTCGCCTGCAATATTTCCAGTCTTTACGGAAAAAGAAGAAGCATTTAATCGTCGGTGTATTGGGTTGCATGGCTGAACGTGTCAAAGATGACCTGATTAATAACCATCACGTGGATTTGGTCGCCGGTCCGGACGCTTATATGGACCTGCCGAACCTGATTGGAGCCGCAGAGCAGGGAGAAAAGGCCATCAACGTGGAGCTTTCCACACAAGAGACCTACAAAGATGTGATGCCGCTCAAACTTCCGGGCGTACATATTTCTGGATTTGTTTCGATTATGCGCGGATGTAATAATTTTTGTACCTATTGCATCGTCCCTTATACGCGCGGAAGAGAGAGAAGCCGGGATATTGACAGCATTTTAAAGGAGATTCGCGACATGCGGAAAAAGGGATTCAAGGAAGTTACGCTATTAGGCCAGAACGTCAATTCCTATCTTTTCGAGAAAGAAACGGAACGGATTAATTTTTCCCGGCTTTTAGAGTTGGTTGCATTGGAAGCTCCGGATATGCGCATCCGTTTTGTGACATCGCATCCGAAGGATATGAGCGACGAGACCCTGCATGTCATTGCTAAATATCCGAATATTTGCCGATATATCCATTTGCCGGCCCAATCCGGCAGTTCGCGTATCCTGAAAATCATGAATCGCAAATATACGCGCGAATGGTATTTGGACCGGATTGCAGCCATCCGCCGGATTCTTCCGGATTGCGCCATTTCTACCGACCTGTTTTGCGGATTCCACTCTGAAACCGAAGAGGATTACCAAGAGACGCTCTCTTTGATGCGGGAAGTCGGTTATGACAGCGCTTATCTATTCAAATACTCCGAACGGCCGGGCACATACGCCGCAAAACATTTGGAAGATGACGTGCCGGAAGAGGAGAAAGTCCGTCGCTTGCAAGGCATGATTGATTTGCAAAACAAACTCTCCGAAGAAAGCAACCGGAAAGATATCGGAAAGACTTTTGAAGTCTTGGTGGAAGGCTTCTCCAAACGGTCGCGCGAACAGCTCTTCGGGCGGACCAGCCAAAACAAGGTGGTCATCTTCGATAAGAAGAACTATCATATCGGGCAATTTATCCACGTAAAAATCACAAATGCCTCATCAGCCACGCTTTTTGGCGAACCGATAGAGCAATAGGACGAATCTTTCCTGTAAAATAGAAGCAGATAACAGCTTCAAAAAGCCGCTGCCGATGGCAGGAAGTCGGCGTCAACTGATGCTGATTCGCTGCCGGCGGCAGGAGGTTTTCGCAAGCCTTCAAGAAGCTGCTGCCAGCGGCGGGAGGTTTTCGTAGACTTTCAAAAGGCCGCTGCCGATGGCAGGAAGTCGGCGTCAATTGATGCTGATTCGCTGCCGATGGCAGCACGTTTTCGCAGACCTTCAAGAAGCCGCTGCCGATGGCAGCACGTTTTCGCAGACCTTCAAGAAGCCGCTGCCGATGGCAGCACGTTTTCGCAAGCCTTCAAGAAGCTGCTGCCAGCGGCAGGAGGTTTTCGTAGACCTTCAAAAGGCCGCTGCCGGCGGCTGTTTTTATTTTCTTTCTGATTACAATCCCAACTCCACTTGGAAACGGAATTCCCAACGGTTATAGGTCGGGTCGACCGGATTCGCCTGATGATTATACGAAGCATCCGCCTGTACCTTCAAGCTATGCCCAATCAGATAACGAGTAACCCCGATGGTTGTTTGGTTATAATTCTTATATCCGACCAACGGCTGGACCTTCTTGTCGGGGAATAGCGTAGAATTACGCAACGCAATCTCCCAATTCTTCGGGAAAAGGTAACTTGTCTGGATATTCAAGCCATTTCCGGTATAAATGCAGGTCGAAGGGTCTCCCGTGAAGAGCGGTTTGTCGGTTTTCCTCCCCATAAAATCCGTATAAAAGGCAAATCCGTTATATTTCAGGATAAAATCGACAAAATAGCTGTGCAGGTTGCGCATTTCATCGTTCGGAATATACGCGCCATTCTGTCCTTGCAAGCGAGTGGTATTATTATTAAAGGAATAGGCTCCGGCGATAAGGAATTTTACTTTTTCTTCCCGTTCGAAATCCCCTTCCGCGACATCACCTAAGGCTTTGAATCGCCCGAGCGGGAACAATTCGACACGGCCGGTATAGGCGAATCCGCCCTTATCGCTTTCGCTCCAGTTGCGTCCTTCGCCCAACGTAATAGAACCCTTCAGCGCCATATTGAAATCGTTGAACAACGGTTTGTAATATTCCGCAAAGAAACCGAAATCACGGTCCAGATTAAATTCCGAATTGACAATGCTGCGGTCAACAAACTGCAATGCGCTGGAAGAATTGACGCGGGCTCGATTCGCTTTGATTTTTGTCTGGCCGAAACCTAAGCTCAGATGGTCATTCGGCATATAATAGACCATCGCATCGCGAACGATATTCACATTGCCGTTCGGTATGTCCTTTGCATCGTAAGGCGTAAAGCCCAATTGGATAGAATAAAGCAGTTTCGGAGAGAAAATATATCCGTCGAAGCGTAAACGCAGACGTTTTACCCTTGCTTCGGTGTCGGTGTGCGAGAAATTATCGTCAAAGTCGAATGCCAGCATATTCTGCATGCGGAAACGCATCGTCATCTTGTACAATTTGTTTTGCGGCTCGAAAGAGATTCCCTTGCCGACTTCGATATTCGGCATATTGCGCAGATGTTCGAGCATTTCTTCCGATTGTTCCTCCTCTGTCAACAAGGAATCGAGACGAGACAACAAACGACTGGCCGGTTTTTCTTGCGACCAAAGCGCCGAGCAGCTAACCAGCAAACTGCAAACAAGTATAATATTTCTAAATCTCATGGAACAAATTTTTGGTGCAAAGATAATTTGTCTCCTATTACAAAGCAGAAACATACTTGTTACAATTCTGTTTCAGTGCCTATTTATTGTTTGATATCGCTCAACTCGACCAATTTATTGACAATCGCATATATCGTCAGACCGCTCGGACTATGGATTTGCAATTTGCGGGCAATATTGCGCCGATGGGTGATTACCGTATGCGTAGATAAGAAAAGCCGGTCGGCAATCTCCCGGTTTGTCATGCCTTTAACCACACAAATCACGATTTCTTTCTCCCGCGCACTGAGGCTTTGCTGTTCTTCGCCCGAACCGTCGGTTGCCTCCTCCTCCACGACAACCAGCTGCTCTATTTTCTGCCGGATAACCGGCATCTCGTCGTATATGCTGATTTGTCCGTCGTATGAAAGCAGTCCCTCCTTGGGATAAAGGATGGATAGCAGGGCGACAAACTTCAACTCCTCGCATCCGCTCTCTTCCTTCAGATGATGAAACGAATGATGCAACAGGCATTGCGGATTGGCAATCAAGATATCCGGTTTATGCAACCGCAAGGATTCCACCAACGACTCCCTCTCCAAGATTTCGAAGACGGAGACCGACAGGCCGGACAGTTTTCGGAGCAAACTGCCCAATCCGCTACGGATAATTGCCGAAGGCTCGATGATAGCTATCTTCAGATTCGCGTTCATGATTCAATCCTTTTTCTGCAAACGTTTCTCATAATCCAGCACCGCCGGGATGAAAAGCCTGTCTTCTACCCGAGTATGGGAGATTAAGTCCTCTTCGGTCGTGAAAAGGTCGAACAATACGCTGTTCAGCAGGTAACTTCCTGAGCCGGGATAATACTTTATCAGGATATTCTTCAGGTCGGAGAGCTTTTTCTCGATTTGCTCATGCCGCCGGCGGAATACCGAGATGTTATATTTCCCATCCTGCTTCCCATTCAACAGGTCGTGCACGTAAGGAAAGGCGACCTTCTCTTCGTACATCATGTGTTTATCCACTTCGGCGGCATATTCGTCGAAAAAGTTCCGGATAACGAACGCCACGTCCGGCGGACAGGTAGAAATGGCATCGACCAATTTGCGCCGGATATGCGGAAGACGGAAATCCAAAAAGTAATCGTGCGCATTATGCAGGTATAATATTAATGTCTCGAGCGACAAACGGCGGAACATCTCCTCCGTTACGTGCTGAATCTCCTCCGTTAGGAAATTAACGACCGTCAGGAAGGTATAGGCATCCACTTTGTTCTGCCGGCAAACCTCACCGATACTCTTCTCACCGAATCCCAACGCGATACCGAAGCGACTCATCACCAGAACCATCGGATAGTTCCCGCAAATCAAGTCGCTCATCTTGTCTGTTTCCTTGTAAAGCCCTTTTTTATACATGACAATATCTAACTGTAAAGGTATATGCGGCTTCAAAGATACCTCTTTTTGTTCCATGAGTCCAACTATTTTTAGAAGTTTAGCGTACATTTTTCTTCTTAGCTCCCGTCCTGAGAATCGGACAACAACTGGTGAACATTCAGACAACAGCTGTTGAACATACGGACAACAACTGTGTAATATACGGACAACAGCTGTTGTCCGATTATTTCCTCCCGTCAAAACGGATTAAAGTTCCCGTCCTCGGAAGAGATAACCGCGATGCATTCCATTTCGATGAGCCATCCCGGACGACAAACCGGCGCATGGACAAGGATATGGGGCAAGTCCGGATAATTCTCGGCAAGGAAATGCTCGACTGCCCGATAGTCTGCCGGGTCGCGCAAATAGACAATCGCCTGCATAATGTCTTTTACCTCAGCTCCGGCTTCCGCAAGGAGAACGCTGATATTCTCCAACATACGCGCGGCTTGTCGGCAGACATCTCCCGGATACAGTATCTCACCTTTATTGTCGATGCTTGCCGTTCCTGAGATAAACAGCTGCGTACGGTCGCCATAACGGACCGCCGTTCCACGCTCGAAGGTAACGCCATACTCATAAGTAGGATTCAAATGGGTCGGTGCGTAGAGGAATTGGATTTGTTCCGGCTGCAATCCCTTTACTGCGTAGGTATCCATCGTGACCAGAACTGAAGGGTCAGCATTCCTGCCCTCTATTCCAGTGCTGGAGATATAGTGCGTCTTCTCTGTCAGATTCTGTGTGACGAAGACCTCCTTGCGAGCCTTGACTACGCCGGGATAATTGACATCGATGTCCCGGACAAAGAACCATGTACGGATGCAATCAGTCGCCAGCTTGCTATTCTCCTCCGTGAGCTGCATCACATAGTCATTCAACAACAGGCGGGTCTGGTATTCCGGATTAGCCGCCCTATTGGATGCCCCGCCGGTCCAGTATTGCCGATAGCCATTGCGCATCGCCCCGACCAGTCCCCCCTTCCCGGCATCCAACGTAATGCCGGTCTGGAACCATATCCAAAGAGCTATCTTCGTCCCATTCAATGGGGGCTGCTGCACGACCGACAAGGCACAAGAGGCATCCTCGCACTCCCATGCCATAACCATGTCCGCCTGATTTGCCGCGTCACTCAGGAAATAACGCCGGAATACCGCCACCGCATCGTCCGCCAGTTCCTCCCGAACAACCGACACATAGGCTTGCTGGAGGCATTGCAACTGCTGTTCGAAGGATAACATCGGGTCCGTCACCGATAACATCACCTGATATTCCGTCGTTCCTCCCTTCCCGGTGAAGGTTGTGATTTGCGCTACTGCCGCTTTGTCTTCATATTGTCTTCTTATATAATTCATAACTCTCTATTTATCTTTTATTCATCCTCTTTTGCTCCATTATCTATCCAATCGTCCAACAGGCTTAACAGGTCTGTCGAAGTCACCATATCGATATGGTCCATCCCCCAATCGGCAGATATGTCGCTATTCAGCACCGAATGTAAGAAACTTTTTCCAGAATCGTATGGTTTGACGAAGCATAAACTATCCTCGCTCTTGTCCGCAGGGACATTAACCAACGCATCATAGCTCCGTCCCTCTGTCAGGTACAACCCTGCCGCCGCCGATGTGCTTCCCCCGTGGCAACTGGTACAGGTGCGGTCGAATAGCTCCGATTGGATGCTATGATACATCCCTGCATTCAAGGTTCCGGCATCCAGATAGAGCGTGTCTTCCTGTTCTATATAATTATAGGTATAGAAACTGACGATACGTTTGCGCAGCCGATTGATGGCACAGACCTCTATCCGGGTTACGTCGCCGGGGATACCTGCCAACAGGATATCCATATTGCCCTCCTCATCGGTCGTGATGCCTTTGGCTGTCTTGGCATATTCGCTATCCTCCGAGAAGCCTGCGAGGACCACACTGTATCCTTCCGCCCAGCTTGCCTGTCCCTTCAATTGCCCTGTCAACCGGACGCTCCCGCCCTCCTGCTCCATCAAGGTCTCTTCCTCATATATCCGCCCATCATCGCAGGCGACAATATGGATAAGGAACAGACTCATTATATAGGGTAATAATCTCTTTCCCATCTTTGCCTCCTTTAGAATGTATATTGGAGCATGACCGTGCCGGAGTGCATTGCCAAGCCCAAGTCGTCATTATCCCGGTCGAGCTGCGTGTCATGCCCGGTACGTCCGATAAACTGGTACATCGCTTGCAGCTTCAGGTTGCATCCCTTGAAGAAGTAATTGAAGCCCACCGCCGGCATATTCAGGAACCCGGCATCATCCAGTCCGTTACGGTTGAAGAAGTCATACCGCGCCGTAGCCTGCAGACGGTCCATGACGAAATATCCTCCCTGTATATAACCGCCCAGATAGTTATAGCTCCGGTCTATCTTCTGCCGTTCGGTAAATCCTACATTCATATAATATAGCTCTGCTCCGACATACAGGCGGTTCTTCAACCAAGCGAACTCTGCCCCCGCACGGAAGTCGTTCGTGCTCTCGCTCTCGCTTTCTACATTGAGCGAGGCAGACAACCCGAACAGCATCTTGTCCTCCTGCAGCCGGTTGGGATTGCCCTGCGTGGCTGGCATAATCCCCTTAGGCATATAGGTAAGGCGTCCGGCATACAGCAGGGAGGGGATATGCCAATCGTCGCTGAAGGTCTTGCCGGCGGTATTGACCGATGCCCCTGTCCCGTTGAATATACCTACCTCATATCCCCATTTCTTCCGGACCAAACCATGTATCTCCACACCCAAGTCGAACCCCGTGCCTATATTCGGCGTAACGGCATTCAAGGAGTAAGGGAGAATCACCGACGAGGTCAACGATACCGGCAAGGTCGGCATCAGCGTCTCCCCTAAGGTCGTCAGATAGGCATGGGTAAATGGTGTCTTGAACTTGCCGACCCGGATGGCAAACGGCTCTTTCACCTCATAGTCGAACCATGCCTGCTGCAATATCGCCCCTCCGCTCCCGGCGGCATTGATGGAAAGGTTGAAGGTCACACGGTCGAATGCCTTTCCTGTAAAACCTAAAACGGCATAAGGGATGGCGAACCCGGAGTTATGCACGTTGTCCTGATTATACGCCGGGTCCAGCCCCTCGTCGTCATAATAGTTGACCGTCGCACTGGTCTGTACCAGCAAATAGGGCTTAAACACGAAGTCGCCCTTCTTGGTCGCGATGGAAAAGCCCTCCTTGCCTGCCAGCGAGACTACGCCATTCTCCGTATCTTCCTCATACTGAGCCTTTGCCTCGCGGGGCAAAAGCAAGAGGAGTGCCATCATGATGATATAGTATAGATGTTTCATTTCCTTACTGTTTTCTGTTTTTCTACTTCATTTTCGGTTACTTCCAACACCCACGAGTGGGGTACTGTCAATACCCACGAGTGGGGTATCACCAACACCCACGAGTGGGGTCCTACCCATACCCACGAGTGGGGTATTATCAACACCCACTGTGGGGTATTATCGACACCCATATATGGGGTATTGATGACACCCATATATGGGGTACTGATGATACCCATATATGGGGTATTGGTGACACCCATATATGGGGTATTTTTACAATGAATTAATGAACGCGATGAGGGCATCCCGCTCCTCTTTGCTCATCTGCTTGAAGAGATTCTTGGACGCCTCCCCTTCACCGCCATGCCACATAATCGCCTCAACCAGATTACGCGCTCTGCCATCATGCAGGAAATAGGTATGCCCATTCACCTTCTCTTGCAGACCTATGCCCCAGAGCGGAGTGGTACGCCATTCGTTCCCCCGTGCCATCCCACTCACATAATTGTCGTTCAGCCCTACGCCCATGATTTCCGAACCCATATCATGCAACAGGAAGTCGGAATAGGGGTGGATGGTCTGCCCGCCCAACCAAGGGAGCTGCGTGCCCAGCAAGAGGGTCGAGCCTCCCGGACGGGTATGGAGCGTCGGCGTATGGCACAGGTGGCACTTCGCCTCATAGAAGAGTTGCTCGCCCCGGATGACCTGCGGGTCGTTCACATTCCGCCGAGCCGGGACACCGAGGCTCTGCATATACAGGTCCACGTCCTCCATATCTTCAGCGGAAATATCCAGTTGGTCATACGACAATCCCATCATGCTCCCTTGCGACATCTGGATTTGCCCCTCGCAAATCTCCTCCGGATAACGGCTGTTCGTCACCCCCATATCGCTGGAGAAGCCCAGTTCGACCGTCAGGTCCAAGTGCTGTGCCTTATTCCCCGACAGGCCTACGCCCGTGACGCCCTTCTCCGTGATATAATTGACCCTGCCGCTGATGCCATATTCCGGGTAATTGCTCCGTGCCGCCAATGCCTCTATCTCCGTACGGTCGATTGCCATCATCTGCCCCATACCTACATGGCGCAAAGGGATACGCACCGTACAGAAGAGGTCATCCGGGGCAATACTGTCGGCATACCACTCCGTAATGGTATAGGTAGGCTTAGCCAGTTCATACGTCTCCCCATCCGGGAAGGAGAAGGTCTGATAGTCATACTCCACATGCAGCTTCCCTTCCGGCTCTACCCCATAGATGGCTTGGTCATGCAGCACACGGCCATAGTCCTTGAAGTTCGCCCCGTTACGGCGAGAGACATAAACCAACATCGAGGAGAACCCATAGCTGCCCGAGCCACCTTCGCTCCATAAGGTAGGGCGCGTACGGCCTGCATTGCGATGGCAACTCCCGCACGAATAGCCTGCATATACAGGACCTAATCCGCCCACATTGGGATTGTTGCTGCTGGTGCGCACATCGTCATACAACCCATCGCCACTGGTAAAGCGGGAGGAATAAATCCCCGATACCCAATCCGCCTCCGTATCATAAGCCGTAGAGGAATTGAGAAAGATAGTAGATGTCCCTGCCGACAGTGCATAATTGGCTGGTACGGCCACGGTGTCGATGTCCATCTTGTCCTCCTCCTCGCAGGCGACCAACAGCACCAGCAATAGCCCTATCCCGATAGATAATCGTGCCCAATGATTCATCATGACTCAAATAGCCTCTATTAATCGACCGTGCGGGGTTCGCCATTCATGAAGAGCAGGAACTCCAACGTATGGAAGCCACGCACATTCTGGGCAGCCTCTACATCTTCCGAGCTATCCTCCTCGCCCCATTGCAATGCATCGAAGTTGCCCGACTCCAAAATATTCACTATCGCCTCTTGGTCTAATGGCCAGCTGTCCATATTCGGGTCAAGACCACGCCAGTCCACCGGACCGAACAGGAACCCCTCGCTCTTCTCCCACGGTTCACGTGCAATCAACCAAGCATCGCAAGCCGCATCGAACGCCTCATTGCTCGGGTTCTCCCGGAAGGCTTGGACTGCCGTATATAAGTTCGCATTCTGCTCTGCCAACTCCTTATAGGTAGGCAGCACGACATAATCCACATACTGTGCGACAATGGCCTCCAACTGCGCATCATCCACATTGGTTGCGTATGCTGCATTGATAGTGCTCCGTGCACTCCGCAGAATCTCTTCCAAGTCCAAGCATGCCTCTTGTGCAGCGACCGCCTCTTCACAATTGATATTGTTACGGAAGGGTTGCGGAATCGCCTGTATCGCTTCAGCGGCCGTATGGATAGCCTCATCTATCTGCTGGTTCAGTTCAGGGTCCAATGTCTCCATCAAGCGATAAATGGAATGCGTCTGAATATCTCCGCTATCGTTCGCATCATCCGCTGAGACCGTTCCATAATAGGAGTTCCGGATAGACCATATATTATTGGTATAATCATCCCGCGAGTGCCAGCTATACCATGACTCCACAGCATACAGCGCCGCTTGCGTATCTCCGGAGTTATACAAATTCATGGGGTCTCCTATCTTTGCCGAACCTACCTCATTCGCGATTTCCTCGCACTTGGCAATCATCTCTTCCACACAGCTCAATGCCGTAGGGAAGTTGGTCCCGCTATGGTTCTTGAAGGTCTCGGCAAAGGGTGCGCCCCCTTCATAACTCGTTGCCCAGTCATTATACAGATTCTCGCCATCGTTCCGCAGCAGCAGCGCCACCTGATACATATAGTTTCCCCATGATGCTGCATTCTCTGCAGTATAAGCATAATCATAAATATCCGTCGGTTCCGGTGTAGGGTCCACTCCCGGATTGGGTTCCGGGTCATCACTACAAGCCGTAAACCATACCATTGTACCCAATACCATAGAAGCGAGGGCACTACGCCAATAAAAACTCATCTTTTTCATCTTTGTACCTTGTATTTAATATTCGTATTCTAATCATTTACTTAAAAACCATCCGATATAAGCGACCGCCAAGCTGAACTCGTTCTCGCTATTGTATTTGCCTCCCCCTATCTGGCGCGTCGTATAGTCTGCTTTCACCACCAAATTAGGCAACGCATACCAATTCAAACCAGCCGTCCACATACTGACCTTATTCCGCAAGTCCATTACCTGCCGCCCCTCTCCCTTCTGTTGCGGGTTATAATATTCGTAACGGACAAAAGGATAGATAACCGGCACTTTGGGATTGTCCCTACAGAGCGCCCGCAGATTGAAGCCTATTTCACCGCCATAGCTCACGGCATTCCGGGCTACAGGCACGATACGGCTGTAAGGGACCGTATTCGATTGTCCCCGGATAGCACTCGACAAGGCTTCCGATTCATGCAGATTGCCATAAATCATATTCCCACGTGCGGTTACATACCTATTCTTGTATTGGATATCTGCAGAATAAATCCACAATGGCGCTTTGTCGATATTCGAGAAGGTCTGAGGCTTATCGGAATTGGCCGCTACATTATTGCAATAGTACACCGAACCGCCCAGCTTCAATCCCGGCACTCCATTATAGTTCAAGCGGGCCACATAAGCAGGCGAAGTGAAATTGTCCGTTTCAAAAAGTCCCTGCTTTCCGCCCGCAACCCATGTATCCCGTTCAAAACCGTTGGCATTCAAGCCTGCCACGACCATTGCCTGATAGTTAAAACGCCCATAGCCTCTGCCAAATGTCCCGAAGAATTCGATACCGGTCTCATGCCATGTCGAAGGGATAATCGTCGTCTCCCCTTCCGGACGGGAAGTCCCGAAGAAGTTAATCGGCTCATGGTGCTCATTGGTCAAGCCGACCGGGACAATCAGATGCCCGGCACGCACATTGAACGCCGGATGCAGCAAGCGGGTAATATGAAACTGCTCCAACGCAACCTCGCCTCCTTTTTCTGCCTCCATCTCATACTCGCCATTCTCGGTGTTTTCGATTTCGTAAGCCGTACCCGTGCCTCCCGCTTCAAATTCTATCTCTGCGCTCAATATCCATTTGGAATTAAACTTATAATCGAAAGCCAAGACAAAGCGCGGGATGGATATCGCATTCCGATGGTCGCGTTCGCTTCCATAATCCGTGCCGGAAAAACGATTGATTCCATAGTCCATAAAGTTGGCGAGCACCTCACCATACCCTCCCACGCGGAACCTGTCATATCCATCGGCATATATCTCGGCTGATTGCTCCGCTGCCGACTTTTCAAGATGGCTCTCCTGAGCAGCCAGAGGGGTCGCCGCACATAAAGATAACATCAATACATTTGCTAATCTTTTCATCTCGTTTTTAAATTTTGTGCAAAGGTAGGTTGGGGTAAACCGGCGCACAATCGCCATAGTTAGGTATAATGGGAAGCTGCATCCCTTGTTATAGGTATTTATCGGATGCTTGACAGTAAAATACTAAAAAGTAGGTATAAAGAGCATTTTAATACTCATTTGTAGGTAATGGTTCCACGCTGATATTAGCTATTTCTTACTCATATTACGACTCGTCCTGCTTCAATGTGTGTAAAAACGAATCCAGGCCTACAATTTCTATCTTCGGGAAAGGGCAACTTTTCACGCAGTCAAAATGTCTATCCTCTGTAACAATGAATTTAGCATTGGCAACTACCGCACAATCCACAAATTTATTATCATCCGGATCTGATTTTATTAAATTAAAATGATAATACGGTGTAAAAAGAAGAGTATAAGGATTGTTCAATATCGTTTCTATAATAAGCTTAGCCGTGTCAACACCCGCTAAACGCTCTAAAATCTCTTCATACTCATTAAGGATTTCTCCGGACACACACAATTCATTCGTCCCATCCGTAAACGAATTCCATATCTGGCGATATCGGCTCTTGGAGGGAATGCACTGAATCAAACTATTCGTATCTAAAACGATTCGGCTCATTACTTCAAATCTGTACGTAGATGTTTCGTTCTTAACTCATCCAACTTCTTTTGGTCTAACACACCGGTCTCCCATAATTCATCCAACCTCTCATCCATTTTTTTCTGAAAATGCTGATATAATACCGCCTTGACCTCCTTTAAACGTTCTTCCGAACCATCAAAAGCGAACATCGTCAATAAATGTTGTTGTACCGGATTAAAAACAGTTGTTTCCATTGTGTGATATTTTATTCGTTATTGCTGCAAAAATAACACAGTCCTGCCGCTTTTCCAAGAACAAAAGGAGAGAATCTACCGCTTCTCCAAAAAATAAAAACACAGAGCCGCCGGCTCTGTGTTCTATTTTCAACTTTCAATTTTCAATTCCCAACTTCCAATCCCCCATCACGGATTCGGAATCCCCGGGCCCGATGGGTTGTCATCGGGGTCGGTCGTCGGCTCCTCCGTATCATCCGGATTCGGTTCCGGCTCATTCGGATTGGTCACTGTCGGCTCTTCCTCCTTTCCGCCCTTCGTGCCCGTCCGCAAGTTATAGGCTTTTTTCGCACTATCTATCAAGAGGTTGGTTTTTTGGATAAAATTGTCCAACTCTTCCGACGGCTCGGCCACGCTAAAAGCGAAAGCCATGGTCGTAATGTATTCATATTGTTCCACCAGCGAGGCGCGGACTTTCTTGACAACCCCCACGTTTTCAGCCTTCCCTTCTTCCCGTTGCAGCAGCAAGGCTGCATATTGCTCCACACTTTCCTTCAACGCTTCCACCACATCGTCCAATCCCAACGCCGTCACATGCGCGGCGAGTTGCTCTTTTGCCAAATCCGTCAGCATACCCCGAACGGCTTGTATCTCTTGCCGTTGCGCCAACCGATAGCATCCAGCGTATGGCTTCAGCGCGTTGTACAATTCCGTTGCCGCCGCTTTCCGGGTAGCCAACGGGGACTTTTTATTACTTCGCAAGGAATCAAAAATATAGATAATCAAATCATCCGTTTGGTTGTCTACATCCGCGATTTTTGCCGTCTCGTCCGAAATACGGCTTTCCTGCGTAAAATCAGTCAGCGTGTCGGCATCCGCAGCATAGGCATCCACCACGTTTTGAGCAATATGCAGTTTTTCCGCCGTAGTCTCTTTTACCAAAGAAAGAAATTCAGTAGTAAAATAAGCATACTCATAGTTATTCAACTTATCGGCATAAAAATCTTTGATTTTTGTGATTGTGCTCATGATACTTACTTTTTTAAATACAACTTTTATTTATTGATTTCGAAGATAGGCATTTTTCAGCCCAATATCTTTTATCCGTTTGTATTTTTAGATTTTATTAAAGAATTTGGCTTCAAAAACGTGCAAAATGGAATTTCGCCCGCGAAACAGACTTTGCACGGCTTACGAAATGGAATTTCGTCCGCGAAACGGACTTTGTACGACTTGCGAAATGGAATTTCGTCTGCGAAACAGGCTTTGCACGACTTGCAAAATGGAATTTCGCACGCGAAACGGACTTTGCACGACTTGCAAAATGGAATTTCGTCCGCGAAACAGCATTTTGCACGTTTTGGAGGCTATGTAGGCGACGCATTTCCATCCTCCTCCGCTCATTCCCCCCCTCTTTTCCACGAATTTTTCAAGGGAAACGTGCGATTGGGGCGAAAAAGTGGGGGCTCTGCCGGGGTTTGGCAGAGAGGGCGGG
Organism: uncultured Parabacteroides sp.; assembly: GCA_949289155.1. GTDB lineage: Bacteria > Bacteroidota > Bacteroidia > Bacteroidales > Tannerellaceae > Parabacteroides. Next base: position 58,618 of record CASEMX010000006.1, on the reverse strand, counting down.
TAGGTTTGCAATGCTTAGGGAAGCCGTTTCCGAAAGTTTCTGTTTATCTTTGCGAATGGGCAAAACAATAGCATGGATGCCGAAAAACGTAAGTAAGTAGTTGTTTTTTATATATCATTGGAATATGGAAGAAAAAATAGATTGGTTTGAAGTAATTCAGAAATTACGAGAATTAAAAGCGAAGCTGCCTTATCATTTTAATATTATTGATGAGTTGGGAGCTAATGAGAATGCGCATACGAGAATCCTCATCAAATTCTTGAAATATACAGGAGAAGATGGAAGTTATCCGATATTGAAATCATTCCTCAAAATAATTTCCAATCGTTGCCCTGCGGCTTCTTTTCAGATAGAGAAGCCTAAAATAGAATATGGGAAAGAGTATATAGACGGGCTGATAGAAGATAAATCGTATGCCGTGATTATTGAAAATAAGATACATTGGGCAGTTGACCAAGATAAACAACTTGAACGTTATATCGAAAGTGTAAAACAACATGGTATTTCTGTTCAGAATATTTATGTCGTTTATTTGACAAGCGACGGGAATAAAAAGGTTGAATCGTACAGCTTGACGGATAAAGCCAAACAGTATCTGGATATGACAGAGGATGATAACGGACGTTTTATTCCCATGAATTATCGTAACGATATTTTTACGTGGCTCAGGGAAGAGGTGCTGCCGAATTTAAAGCATAAGGAAGAGATGCTGATAACCGGCATCAAACAATACATTGATTATTTAGAGGGATTTTTAGGATTACGTAAAACAGATAAAGGAATAAATAAAGTCATGAAAGAAGAATTATATAACAAATTAGGTATCAAAGAAAATGAACCTATTTCTGCCCAATACGGCAAATTGGGAAAAGCGAACAACGCTTTGGAAGAACTGACGAGAAGAATAAATCAGATAAAACAGGATATAATTAAAATTGAAGACAATATTTGCAATCCTCTTGAAGAAATAACGCGAACCTATTTTTCTGATTTGGCAAATGGCTCCCGGCAAGTAGGTATAAATAATAATATTAAAAAGGGAGGTGAATTCTTTTTCGTGTATTATAAAGAATGGAGTTGGCAAATCCATTTTGAATGGTGGCCTTTACCTGTAAACAAATTAGCGACAGAAAAAACTTATACTCTCAATTTGCATACGGAAGGCGAACTCGTACCGTTAAAAAAATGTCTCTTGGCGGATGAAGAATATAAGCAGATAGTAAAAACGATAGGTGGTACGATAAATAACAAAGATAAAGTTACCGTCTTCCAAAAGCAATATATTGCGGATAAACCTTTCGTTGATATGACTTATGATGAGAAGAGAACTTTTTTAGAAAAAGCATATAGTGAAGTAGCTCCGATGATTCCAGTTATCGACCGGCTGCTTACCGTTTATAAGTCTGAGAAAAAATAGAAAAACAGAACGACAGGCAGCCCGTAAGGATAAACTGCCTGTCGCTTCTAACCATTCATTCATTTTATTAAACAAACAGCTATGGAACAGTACTCTTTAGAAGAATTAGAAGCCATCATTCTGGGGGAAAAATTTCCTCGCGATGAGGCAAAACAAAAAGAGGCTATGCGGCAGCGGAAATATTTGTTGGACAAAATATTTGATTTTCAATCCGAAGAAAATCGTGAGCACATTCAACGGATAAATACCGGGTTATTGCACGCCATGCACGAACTGTATGACAAGGTGGCTTATGTAAAACGGGATTTGGACAAGCGCATTGCCGAGGGAGAGCACATATATAAGGATTATGCGCTGGAAGGCAAGATATATTGGCAAATCGATATAGATAACGTAGAGCTGACAAGGGAACGGAAACTATTGGATATCCTGACATCTCATGCACACAGCTATTGGGGCGTGAATGCATCTGACGGAACAGAGATGGAAAACCGGGTTGATTGTTTGTCGGAAAATTTGAATTGGGATATTGAGTTATTCCATCCGATGCGGCAATGGGGAGTGCATATTTGCTATGCCACACACACGTTTTTTGTGGACGATGACGTCTTATCGCTCCAAGACATGAAGTTGCTTCAAGCAGAAGATATTTACACGCAAGTGATGATTTATCTATAACTATGGCAAAAGACTTATTTAACCGGTATATTTGGTTGGTCGATGTTATTTATCGCGCCAAGAAGATTACGTTTGAGGAAATTAATGAGCGATGGGTGCGTACGGAAATGAGCGAAGGTGAAGACCTTCCGTTGCGTACGTTCCATAATTGGCGGAAAGCGATTGAGGAGATATTTGATATCAATATTGAATGCAATAAACGGGGCGGTTACTATTACTATATCGAAAATATAGAGGATATGGAGAAAGGGGGCGTTCGGAGTTGGCTGCTGAATACGTTTGCCGTGAATAACTTAATCAATGAAAGTCACCATCTGAAGCGGCGCATTCTTTTTGAAGATATCCCATCGGGCAGAGAGTTCCTGACGCCGATTATCGAAGCCATGCGGGATAGTCGGACGATTCGTTTCATGTATCAGAGCTATTGGAAAGATGATCCGAATGAGGTAGAAGCCGAACCTTATTGCGTGAAAGTATTTAAGCAGCGTTGGTATGTAGTGGCTTACAACCGGATTAAAAAAGGGTTGCGCATTTATGCCCTCGACCGAATCAAAGAATTGTCTGTAACGGAGACGATGTTTAAATATCCAAAGGAATTTGACCCGCAGGCCTACTTCGACGCAAGTTTCGGAATCATTGTGGATGAGAACTATGATATCGAAAGAGTACGGATAAAAGTATTCAACAATCAGAATAAATATCTGCGGGCATTTCCCCTTCATCATACTCAAAAAGAAATTGAAGAGACGGAAACCTATTCGGTCTTTGAATATGTTTTGCGACCAACCTTCGATTTTCTGCAAGAGTTGTTATCACACGGCGGTGATATAGAGGTCTTGTCTCCGGGATGGCTCCGTGAAGAAATCCAAGCCCAAGTACAACAGATGTACCGATTTTACAAAGGGTAAGGTTTTGTTTCCTACATAAAATCCATACCTTTGCGGCAAATAACAAAACCCGATATGAAAATGGAAACTAAAGGAGAAATCATCATGTATCAGCCCAATGAAGAAGTGCGGCTGGAAGTAAGGTTGGAAAACGATACGGTTTGGCTGACGCAGGCGCAGATGGCGGAACTGTTTGAAACTACTAAACAGAATATTAGTTTGCATACAAACAATATATTCAAGGAAGGTGAACTTGAGCAAGCGGCAACTGTCAAGGATTACTTGACAGTTCAAAAAGAAGGCAACCGTAGCATAAGGCGTAGAATCACTTATTATAATCTGGACGTCATCATTTCGGTAGGTTATCGTGTCAAATCGATAAGAGGCACGCAATTCCGCCAATGGGCAAACAAGGTACTGAAAGAGTATTTGCTAAAAGGGTTCGCTATCAACCAGCGGTTGGAACAGTTAGAACAACGTGTCTCGCGGACGGAAGAGAAGATAGATTTCTTTGTCCGCTCCTCGCTTCCGCCCGTTGAAGGGGTATTTTTCGAAGGGCAAATCTTTGATGCGTACAAGTTGGCAGTGGATTTGGTTCGTTCCGCGAAAGAATCGTTGGTTTTAATAGATAATTATGTAGATGAAAGCGTTTTGACTTTGCTAACGAAACGGAAGGCTGACGTGAATGCGATGATTTATACGCAACGAATTACCCCGCAATTCCGATTGGATTGGGAACGGCATAACGCGCAATACCCGCCTATTGACGTGAAGGAAATCCGGAACGTACATGACCGTTTCCTGATAATCGACCAAGCGGAGGTATATCATATCGGCGCATCTCTGAAAGACTTAGGCAAAAAACTCTTTGCCTTCTCCCGCTTGCATATTCCGGCGGAAGAGATTCTGCGTCCTTTTGGCTTATGAATCTTTTGGAGTACGGCTAATGTCCCGATTTTACGAGGGATAATCCAGCTTTTCTTACCTTCTATCCTCACAATCAGGTATCCGCCGACTATTTTTTACTCATAAATAGGTATTGCACTGCTATTTGCGGCGCGGTATCTTTGCAATGTCAAAAAGAACGTAACACTATTAGTATAATGGCTTGACCAAAACCGGACTGCTAATTTATGTAAGCATATAAGATGATAAGATATTGGAAAGTTTTATTGGTTATTTCCGATGCACAAAGAAGCCTCGCTGGGAAGCGGGGCTTTTTTGTTGCTGCCGGAGTGAACTCTCCGGTTTGCCTGATTGTTATAGTGTATATCGATTCATAATAAAAGGGGGAAATAGTCATGAAATTCTTGGAATATACAGCCCTATCTGTTGCTTGCCTCTTATTGTTGGGCGGCTGCGGAACTATGTCGCCTCAAACCAAACAGCAATTCGGTATGCAGGCAGGAGGAATGGTCGGGAGCGTATCCGGGACGTTGGTGGGCGATCGTATCGGCGGTTGGCGCGGGTCGTTGATTGGTTCGGTCGTAGGCGGTGTGGCAGGAATGGCATTAGGCGCAGCCGCAACCAATCCCAACAAGGAAAGTTATTCGGAAACTTATAGAGAGCGAAGCGTGCCTTCCTTATATATACAGGATATTATCTTGGATGATGAGAATGGGAACCGCGCAATCGATGCCGGCGAACGTTGCCGCCTCACATTTATCCTATGTAATGAAGGAAATGAAAAGATTCGTCAGATTATTCCGGAGTTGAAGGGCAAAAAGCAGGCGAAAGACATCTTATGCTCTGAACCTCTCCTGATAAAGAACGTCAAGCCGGGTGAAATCATCCGATACCGGGTCAATTTGGTCGCTTCCCCGAAACTCAAATCCGGAGAAGCGCGCTATACCATTCGGTTGGAGACCGGAGACAAACAGAATACCTACGAAGAAACCTTCAACGTACCGACTGTCGGACGTTAAAACATCTTCTTTACCCGCTCGATTCCTGCAGCCAAAACCTCTATTTCCTCTTTTGTATTGTAGAAAGAGAGCGAAGCACGGACACAACCCTCTATTCCTAAGGCTTGCATCAACGGCTGGGCACAATGATGTCCCGTACGGACGGCTATGCCTAAATGGTCAAGCAGCATCCCCATGTCATAATGGTGAATATTCCCCACCAAGAAGGAGATGACAGCTCCCTTTTCCGCCGCTTGTCCGAAGATACGCATCCCGTTGATGGCATTTAATCTTTCAGTGGCGTATTGCAATAACTCCTGTTCGTAAGCAGCAATCCGTTCCATTCCGATATGTTCCACATAATGCAACGCCTCAGCCAGTGCCGTACTGCCGATATAATCCGGCGTTCCTGCCTCGAACTTGAACGGGAGTTCATTGAAAACGGTTTTCTCGAACGTAACGGAGGCAATCATCTCACCACCGCCCTGATAAGGAGGTAACCGGTCTAACCATTCTTCTTTTCCATACAGGACGCCTATCCCGGTAGGTCCATAAATCTTATGACCGGAGAAGACATAAAACTCAGCATCCAAATCCTGCACATCAACTTTCAAATGCGGTGTCGATTGCGCTCCGTCAATTAATACCGGGACCCCTTGTTCGTGGGCAATCGCTATGATTTCTTTCACCGGATTCACCGTTCCCAAGACATTCGATACGTGAGTTACGGCAACCAATCGCGTTTTTTCAGTAAACAGTTTCTTGTATTCATCTAACCGCAGCTCGCCTTTCTCATTCATCGGAATAACCCGGAGACTGATTCCCTTCTTTGCCGCCTGAATCTGCCAAGGGACAATATTCGAATGATGCTCCATGACAGAAACAATCACTTCGTCGCCAGCCGACATGCATTCGTCCGTAAAACTGGAAGCTACCAAATTGATGGATTCGGTTGTTCCCCTCGTAAAAACGATTTCGTTGGAAGAGCGGGCGTTAAGGAAATGCTGGACTGCCTTTCGCGCCTCTTCGTGCGCCTCGGTCGCTTCCTGACTTAAAAAGTGAACGCCCCGATGGATATTGGCATTTACATTATAATATCCGTTCTCTATCTTCTGGACCACGCAACGCGGCTTCTGTGTAGTCGCCCCATTATCCAAATAGACCAATGGTTTGCCATAAACTTGGTGGGATAATATCGGGAAGTCCTCCCGAATCGCTTGAATATCTAACATACCTCTATTTATACTCCTTTGTTCATTTTAATAACAACCGCCAAAGATACGATGTTTAAAGAGAATGTAAAAATCTCCCTGCGAAAGATTATAGCAATGGTGAGAAGAGGCGCATGAAGGATTCGGAGAATCGTTTGCGGAGCGGACGTTTCAACCAGACGCGCGGCGTGATGCGCTGGCTCTGTTCGCTATCGTGCATGAATACCTTCTTCATTTGGATGGCAAAGTCCCGTTGGTAAACAAACGCATTGATTTCGAAGTTATGCTCCAAGCTACGGAAATCCATATTCGCTGAACCGATGCAGGTGATATAATCGTCGCTCAAAAGCAGCTTCGAGTGCAGAAATCCGCTTTGGTAGAAATAAATCTTCACCCCTGCCCGAAGCATTTCCGCAAAGAACGAACGCGATGCCAGACCTGCCATCTTCGTATCCGAATGTTCCGGCAACATAATCCGCACATCGACGCCTCCCCGCGCCGCAACTTGGAGGGCTTGGTTCAATCCCTCGGTCGGAAGGAAATAGGGAGTCTGTATATAGACATATTTCTTGGCATTGGTAATGATATAGATATAGGCTTGCGTCAGCGTGCGCCATGGACTTACCGGTCCGCTGGTGAGTATCTGCGTCAAAATATGCGACCCGGTCGAAAGATTCGGGTAATAGATTTTACTAGTCAATACCTGTTTGCTCACAACATACCAATCCAACAGGAACGCCGTCTGCAATCCCTGTACCGCCTTGCCCGTCATCCGGAAATGCAAATCGCGCCAAACGCCCCAGCTCATCCCTTTCACGTAACGGTCTGCCACATTCATTCCGCCTACATAACCGACCTTCCCGTCAATCACCACAACCTTCCGGTGGTTTCGATAGTTCACTTTGCTGGTCAGCGTCGGGAAAACCACTCTCAGGAAAGGATATATCTCGATGCCTTTCTGCTTCATCTCGCGGAAGAAACGGTCCTTCACGTTCCAGCATCCTACGTCGTCATACATCACCCGGACCTGTACGCCATCACGCACCTTCTGTATCAGCAAACGTTGCAACTCCGTGCCAATTTCGTCCTCGCAAAATATATAATATTGCAGATGGATATGATGTTTCGCTTGGCGGATATCCTCGAACAGGTCTTTGAATTTCTCCTTTCCGTTGGTATAAATGCGGATATCCTCGGCATAAAGCAACGGCGCCGTCTTGTTCCGGTTCAAAAGCGTAACCAATTCTTTGCAGGAACCGGGCACAACGGCACGATGGTCCTCCAGCCGTTCCAGCTTAGGGCGATGGATTATACGTTTGTAGGTTTTTCGTGCGACCAGACGCTTCCGCCGATTGTCTTGCCCGAAGAAAAAATAGAAAACCAATCCGATGCCGGGAGCACATAGCAGGACTATCACCCACGGAATCGTCTTCAGCGGATTGCGGTTCTCGGCTATAATCACAACTATAAGCCCGATAATCGTAATCGTATAGAGCAAAATAACAAGGCTCCCGAACAATATTCCCAAAATCGACGACATATCGCAACAAATATTTCGCTAAAGGTACATCTATTTTAGGAATAAAAGAAAAGTGCTCCCATTATTTTGCCCATCCTGTCCGACCTTTTCCCTTTTTTCTCCCGACCTTTCGTCAGAAAGCTGCCGAGCAAAGAATCGGACAACAACTGTGTAACAATCGGACAACAGCTGTGATACATTCGGACAACAGCTGTTGTCCGATTTTTAGGTCGGCAACAAAGAAATAAGACAAGGCAGCTAAAAAGGAAAAATAACCGGAATCTGGCGATACCTGTCGGGCTAATCGGGAATCCTATCCCCTCAATGAAAAAAAATGGACTTGGGATTTAGGGATATTCCGGTATGATTCGTTCTATATACAAAGCGAAAGAAATGGATGAACAACTGCTAAAATATATTCAAGGTGAAGTCTCGCCCCAAGAAACAGAACAAGTGGTGCGTTGGATAGATGCTTGCGAAGAAAACCGCCGGCAGTATATGGCACTGCGCCGGCTCTACGAAATAAGCCTTTGGAATAATGACGCAATTCAGGTAAAAAGGCGAATCAATCCGCGTCGCTTCGGCCTTTCCATTTTAAAGTATGCCGCCATTCTTACGATTGCTTTTGCCGGAGCCTTGTTCTATCTCTGTACACAAAAGGAGGAAGCCAAAATGCAAACGCTTTATGTGCCAAGCGGACAACGGGCTGAACTAATCTTAGCTGACGGAACAAAAGTTTGGCTCAACTCGCACTCGACATTACGCTTCCCCGAACATTTTACAACGGATGCGCGAACCGTAGAGCTGGAAGGCGAAGGCTATTTTGCCGTAACATACGATGAGAAAGCCCCGTTCACGGTCAAAACATACCGATATGACATCCGGGTATTGGGAACTGAATTCAATGTAAAAGCATATCCGAAAGATGATACTTTTGAGACCTCCCTGCTTAATGGCAGCGTAGCGGTACAAGAATCCGGAAAGCCGGAAATATTCAAGATAAAACCCAACGAATGCCTGAGCTATAAAGAGGGTGCGTTGCAAATTTCTCCCATAAACGACCTGAATTATTTCCACTGGCGCGAAGGTTTGTTCTGTTTCAACAATGAAAGCATCGGCGACCTAATAGAGCAGTTGGAGCTATACTATGATGTAACGATTCTGATTCAAAGGGAGGAATTGGCTAACCAGCGATATTCCGGAAAATTCCGGATAAAAGACGGAATCGAACATGTATTAAAAGTACTGCAACTGAACCACTCGTTCGATTATACCATCAATGACGAGAAAAACGAGATAATAATCAAATAAGTAAGGAACACTAAATCGGATTGCCTATGAAAAATAACTGAACAAAAAGAAATTCGGAAGATGCTGCAACATCTTCCGAACCACAAGTCAGTAAACACAATTGACTTTCCACTATAATCAACAGAATTACTAACTTTTCAAATGCAAATGTATGAAGAATATTTGTAATAGGCCTTTATTGCCTGAAAGAATAAAGCAATTTAAAACAACACGAGCCATGAAACTAACCTGTGCCTTGTTATTATCAACAACAATGAGCGTATTCGCTACTGGAAATGCCCAGACGATACGGGTAAATATCCAAGTGAATAATGTCTCAACGGCAAAAGTCTTGTCTGAAATAGAAAAGCAAACGAATTATCTATTCGTTTATAATGAGAACGAAGTAGATGTAAGTCGCAAAACATCCGTCCATGCCGTCAACGAAACAACGGCAAAGGTACTTTCTGCACTTTTTGCCGGCACAGATGTGGTTTATGCCATCGAAGGCGAGAATATCATGTTGATGAAAAAGAAAAACAATACGGCTTCAACATTGGATTCCTCTTTACAAACAAAGACAATAACAGGTACAATTACCGATAAAAACGGCGAACCGGTCATTGGAGCGAACATAATCGTGAAAGGAACTACGAATGGAACCATTACTGACGTAAACGGATACTTCTCTTTAGCTGCCCAGACCGGTTCCGTCTTACAAATATCTTATATCGGATTCCTTACGCAAGAGATAACGGTTGGCACTGACAATAATTTGTCGATTACCTTGAAAGAAGATGCAGAAGCTTTGGATGAAGTAGTCGTTGTCGGATACAGCACACAGAAGAAAGTCAATTTAACCGGTTCTGTTGCTACGGTTAATTTCGAGAAATTAGAATCAAGACCTGTCACCGATGCCTCTCAAATCCTAAATGGAGCCTCTCCCGGCCTCCAGATTATGCAAAGTTCCGGAGAACCGAACGCAGAAAGCTTTTCATATAACATACGTGGCACAGGGACATTGAATAATTCCGATCCGCTTATCCTTGTCGATGGAATGGAACAAAGCATCAGCATGGTCAATCCATCGGACATAGCCAACGTATCTATCCTAAAAGATGCAGCATCATGTGCTATTTATGGAAATAGAGGGGCTAATGGCGTCATCTTAATTACGACAAAGAACGGAGCTGAGGGGAAAGTAAACATCAGCTATGATGGAACCGTATCTTATAATGAGCCTTTCAAGATTATCCATACCATTTCAGATTATGTTCAATACATGAAATTGATGAATGAATCCGCCAACAATGTAGGCAATTCAGATATATTCTCTCAAAGCTCTATCAATACATGGGAAGTTGCCAATGCCAATCCCAATGACATTGCAGCTTCCGGATATCCGAACTATATTGCTTATCCGAATACCGATTGGTGGGATGAAATCTATACAAAGCAATGGATGCAAAAACATTCTTTATCGCTTAATGGTAAAGAAAAACGGACAGGTTATTCTATGAGTTTTTCTTATATTGATAATCCCGGCGTTGTAAAAAAGACCGGGTACAAACGATATATGGGTCGCGTGAATCTATATTCCGATATCACCGACTGGTTACGCGTTGGAACTCGCACTTGGGGGAACGTAACTGACCGAGATGTCAGTAGTTCCGGAAGTGGTTTCTTTAACTCACTTAACACAGCAAAAATGCTTCCCTGTACTTATCCTTATTATGATGGAAAGTATGGAGCGCCGGAAGGACCGGAAGATGATCCGCAATCACATAACCCTTTATGGGATATGGCTGTTACGGACGGATTTGATAAATACACACAACTCTATACCGATTGGTACGCTCAAGTCAAGTTTTTAAAGCATTTTACTTATAATTTCGACTTTTATTATAAGGATCTACGCAGAGAAAAGAAGACAGTTAATACTTCTATCGGTAAATATAGCTTTTCCAAGGATGCATATTCCACAGGAGCGGCCGATCCTGCCACACTTTATTCTTATATGTATTATACAAGGGAAAATTCCACCAAACTAAATCATCTGTTGAACTATAATCAAACATTCGGCGACCATGATATATCGGCAATGATAGGTTATGAGGAACAACGTTACGAATATAGAGTCACTGATGTCAGCAAATTAGGATTGACAGATGCCGATGTAAATGATTTAGATGCGGCATCGACTCCCTATTCCACCACCGGTTATGGAACAGGATATACCGCCCGTTCTGTTTTTGGCCGTGCGAATTATGCATATAAAAGCAAGTATTTGTTCGAATTTAATCTGCGTTATGACGGTTCTTCCAGATTTGCCCCGGATTATCGTTGGGGAGCTTTCCCTTCTTTCTCTGCTGGTTGGCGTATCAGCGAAGAATCATGGGCAAAACAAGCCAAGTGGTTAAGCAATCTTAAGCTCCGTGCATCATGGGGGAAGTTAGGAAATAATTCTATTGGAAATTATGACTGGCAATCCGTCTATTCCTCTACAAACTATTCGATAGGACAAGCCATAACAAGCGGCATTGCCATCACCTCGATTGCCAACGCCGCCCTTACATGGGAAGAAACTGCTGTTACAAACGTCGGAATTGATTACGGATTCTTTAATAATAAACTAAACGGTAATATTGATGTTTACAATAAACTGACATCCGGCATTCTTTATACTCCTGATATGTATATGGTAATGGGTACAGCTTCCGCTCCTAAAGAGAATATTGCAGAAGTAACCAATAGAGGTATAGAATTTGAGTTGGGTTGGCAGGATAATATTGGCAAAAACTTCAGCTATACCATTAAAGGTCAATTTTCTTTCAATAAAAATTTTGTCAGCAAGTATAAAGGCAAACTGCAAAGCGGTTGGAATGCTGATCATACAGCTTATTCTACCAATATCGGAGATGTTTCCACCGGTAGTACCACTCGCGTCATAGAAGGACACGAAATAAATGAGTTCTACCTCCCTAATGTTTATAAAGGAAATGGCAATTATTTCAATGCAGATGGCTCTGTCAATATAAATGGTGGTCCAAAAGATGGAATGATTCGGACAGAAAACGACATGAAATGGCTTCAAGCGATGGTTGATGCCGGTTATTCGTTCCAACCTTACAACGTAATTGCCAAAAATGCACTTTGGTACGGTGAATATATTTATGCCGATGCAAATGGCGATGGTATTTATGGAAATTCTTATGATTCCGAATTTCAAGGGATATCTACGTCGCCCAAATATAATTTCGGGCTTTATGCTAGCGCGACTTGGAAAGATTTTGATTTCTCCATGAATTGGGGAGGAGCTGCTGGATTTTGCATTTATTATTATGCTACTTCCCGAAATTCCAGTGAAACGACATTTGGTTATGCAATACCCGATGCGGTTGCAGAGGACCATTATTTCTTTGATCCAGAGAATCCGTCCGATCCAAGAACTAACACGACATCCAAACAGCCCCGTTTAGTGAACCTATCGGGTGCACAAAGTTCTACAAGTTCTTCTTTGCATCTTGAAAAAGGCAATTTTATAAAACTACGCAATTTGACGTTAGGCTACACATTGCCGAGAGAATTATCCAGAAAGTTCTTTGTCGAACGATTACGTATATACGCTTCTGGAGAAAACCTGTTTGCCATCACAGGATTTTCCGGACAAGATCCAGAAATGCGTACAACTGTAGGATATTCTACGATGCGTCAATATGCATTTGGTATTAATGTTACATTTTAAACTTATAGAATTATGAAAAGAACGATTAAAAATATAATTATAACCGTTACCGGAGCAATAATATTGGGTATTTCTGGTTGTGATTCCAATTTACTTGATACAACGCCCAGCAATAGCATTTCGAGTTCCGGTGTATGGGAAAGTCCAGTGTTGGCCCGTGCCGCAGCGATAGGGGTTTACAACGGATTGTACGATAAATATTCCAAAAACTACGATCAAGCACAGGGCATCGTATTCGACACTATGTCGTCAGTAATGGACCTTGACATAAATTGGAGGACGAATTGCTTTGTAACAACAGGCTCTTGTACTCCATCGACAAATGAAGTCTCTATTCATTACAAATATTATTACACAATTGTATATCGGGCAAACGATGTAATCAATAATATCGACAAAGTTCCGGAAATGGATGACGGAGAAAAAGCACAATTGAAAGCCGAATGCAAGTTCTTACGCGCTTGGGCTTACTTCCATTTAAATGTTCTTTGGAGAGGTGTTCCCATTTATACGGAAAATGTGGATCCAATCGAAGCGACCAAACCTCGTTCGACGGAAGAAGAAGTATGGAATCAAGTAATTTCTGACCTGACAGATTGTATCAACGAGCCTAACCTCCCCAACAAATATGCCCAAGGAGATACCAATTACGGACATATAACCAAAGGAGCTGCTTATGCATTCAGAGGTCAAGCCTACCAATTCTTAGGCGATTACGAAAAAGCCCTATCCGATTTTGAAGCGATTGAGAATTTGGGATACGCATTATACAGTCCGAGCAACGGTGCTCCGGGAAATGATGATTTCTTCCAGCTTTTTAAACCGGCGAATGAACAATGCGATGAAATGATTTTCTCCGTTCAATGCATAGAAACCACCGGTATGGGAAATCCCAGAGCGATTAATTATGGGAACCGGGTAACCGGAGGCTCCGCTTGGAACAATTATATTCCTAATCCAGCTTTTGTAGAAATGTTCGAGTGTGCAGACGGTTCAGAGTTTGATTGGGAGAAGTATTGTCCGGGGTGGCATTCGATGACTCCCCAAGAAAGGGTTGCCTTTTTCCTTCGTGACGGGCTCCAATCCGGGAACGGCGTATGGGGAGATACGGAAGCCACTTCCGATTATAAAACTCTTTACAACAATATGGTGGCTTATGGTGCTGACATGAGCAAGTATCTTGACCAAGGGAACGAAGAAAGAATCAAAAAAGCTTATGAAGACAGAGATCCGCGACTGATGCAATCGATAATTACACCTTATTCCACTTATAATGGCAATGAAGCAGGTGTAGGAAACCATACTTGGACGCTACGTTGGCCTTATATTTTGGATGCAGGAGAACCTTATGACATTCGTACGGATACCAATTCCAAGTTTTATTACCTTTGGCGGAAATATGTTCCAGAATATGATGAATGCACCACAAGATGGGTTTATGAAGAAGATATCATTCTTTGCCGCTACGCTGAGATTCTGCTCCGAAGAGCCGAGTGCCTGAATGAATTAGGGAGAACAGATGAAGCAATCACCTATGTTAACATGGTAAGACGGCGTGCTGGACATGTTTTACTGAATGACCCGGCTTATCCGGCTACGACAGTCAAAGGGCAAGAAGATATGCGTCAACGTATTCGCCGGGAATTTTACGTGGAATTGGGCGGAGAAGATTCCATGTTCTTTAATGAACTCCGCTGGGGAACATGGTATGACAGGAAATTCAGGGACCATTCTTCCGGACAAGTAGGAGAGCTCAACACAAATGGCATGATGCAAATGTGGGGAGAAACGACCTATACGCATCTTAGTGTGGGAGAATATGTAAGCGTTTGGCCTATTCCGGCAAAAGAAAGAGAAATGAATTCGAATCTGACTCAAAACCCGGGTTGGCAAGACTAATAATTAAATTACGATTATGAGACGATTTGTATTTTTCATCGGTTGTTTGCTTGGATTGCTGAATATTACCCAAGCACAAGACAGGGCGGACCAGCAACATCTGGATAATCCCAACTCTTTTTCAATGATTTTGTTGGGAGATCCTCAAGGGTACATTAAATATGACCTAAATCAGCCTTTATTCGATTTATGCACGGCTTGGATTGCTGATAATATTGACAATTTAAACATACAAGCCGTTTTATGTACCGGCGACCTTGTCGAGCAAAACGAGAATATCGTAAGGAATCGGAAGATGCTCAATCAGACCAGCCGCGAAATGTGGGAAGCCGTATCCCATTCTTTCAAAAGATTGGACGGTAAAGTTCCTTACATCATCTCTCCGGGGAACCATGATTACGGATATCAACGCGCAGAAAACGGGATAACCCATTTTCCGGACTACTTTCCTTTTGAAAGGAATACAGCATGGAGGGATATCTGCGTCAGTGCATTCCCCAATAGAAACGGCATTGCTTCAATCGAAAACGCGGCTTTTGAGTTTAATCATCCGAATTGGGGAAAAATCTTGGTAATTACGACCGAATTTGCCCCAAGAAACGAGGTGCTCGATTGGGCGAAAAAGCTAATTGCCGAACCGCAATACAAAAATCATAAGGTTATTTTCATGACGCACTCTTTTTTGAGAGAAAAGACAGGAGAACGGATTGAAAACGAAAGTTACACAATCTCTCCGCGCAACTGGGGAGAAGATATTTGGAAGAAATTAATTGAACCTTCCAACAATATCCGCTTGGTGATTTGCGGACATACCGGAAAACCGGGCGATTTCGAAAATTCTGTCGCTTATCGAGTCGATCATAACGCCTCAGGAAAAGAGGTGCATCAAATGATGTTTAACGTACAGGTACTCGGTGGAGGCTGGGAAGGCAATGGCGGAGACGGATGGCTGAGGATTTTGGAATTTATGCCGGACGGGAAAACAATCAAGGTCAAGACCTATTCTCCTCTTTTCGGTATTTCGCCAGCAACCAAACATTTGGCGCACCGGACCGGAGCTTGTGACCAATTCGATATCGTCATCAAATAAGCCTGCTGCTTTACAAATCGTCCCTATTGCCGTAAGAATGGACAATAGGGACGATTCTTTTTCTTATTCTGTCCGACCTTTTCCCTTTTTTCTCCCGACCTTTCGTCAGAAAGCTGCCGAGCAAAGAATCGGACAACAACTGTGTAACAATCGGACAACAGTTGAGTTACATACGGACAACAGCTGTGATACATTCGGACAACAGCTGTTGTCCGATTATTTGCTCCCTACATTTTATGTCCTTCCTTCAACTCTTCCTCTTCGACCTCCTTTACTTTCCGGAACAGGTCGGAAGCAAAGATGAAATCATTCAGGGCTTTATTGTCGGAAGTGATGACCTGCTCCTTATTGCCTTCCCATTCTTTTATTCCTTCGCGGATAAAGATGATATTGTCGCCGATATTCATCACCGAGTTCATGTCGTGCGTATTAATAACGGTCGTCATGTTGAACTCGACGGTTATGTCGTGAATCAAATCATCGATGACCAACGAGGTCTTCGGGTCCAAGCCGGAGTTCGGCTCGTCGCAGAACAAATATTTCGGATTCAAGGAGATGGCGCGGGCGATGGCGGCACGTTTCATCATACCGCCGCTGATTTCCGACGGATAAAGATGACCGGCTTCCGAGAGGTTGACACGGTCTAAGCAGAATTCGGCACGTTTGAGCCGTTCTTTGGAGGTAGCGTTGGAGAACATATCCAAAGGAAACATGACATTTTCCAGAACGGTCATACTATCGAACAGCGCGGAGCCCTGAAAAAGCATCCCCATCTCCTTTCTGAGCGCCTTCAGTTCCGATTTATTCATCGAAGTAAGGTCTCGCCCATCATAAAGAATCTGCCCACTATCGGGGCGCATCAGTCCGATGATGTTTTTAATCATTACGGTCTTTCCCGAGCCGCTTCGCCCGATAATCAGGTTGGTCTTTCCATTCTCGAAAACCGCATTGATGTTCTTAAGGACGGCTCTTCCTTCGAACGACTTCGTTATATTCTTAACTTCAATCATAATTTCATCAAGTCAACATTATACTTGTTAATACCAAATCGGCAAGCAGAATCATGATACTGCTCATTACGACCGCATTCGTGCTTGCTTTTCCCACTTCGAGCGCCCCGCCCCGCACATTGTAGCCGAAATAGGCGGCAATCGAAGAGATAATGAACGCATAAACCACCGATTTAATAATCGAATACCAAATATAGAACTGATTAAAGTAAAACTGCAATCCAAACTCGAAAGAGGCGGGCGTCATATTGGTTCCTGAGGAGTAACTTGCGGCTATACCACCCAAGATGCCGGTAAACATACTGAAGATAACCAAGACCGGAATGAAAACCATCATACCGACCATCTTCGGGAGTATCAGGAAATTGGCGGAATTGACGCCCATTATTTCCATGGCGTCTATCTGTTCGGTAACACGCATGGTTCCAATCTCGGAAGCAATGTTACTGCCCACCTTTCCGGCAAGAATCAATGCCATAATGGATGAGGAGAACTCCAGCAAAATAATCTCGCGGGTCGTATAACCAATGGTGAATTTCGGGATTAAAGGCGAACTGATGTTCAACGAAATCTGGATAGCAATCACCGTACCGATAAAAATAGAGATAATCACCACAATCCAGAGCGAATCGACGCCTAACTTATATATTTCCTTTATTAATTGTTTAAAGAACATGCTCCAACGGTCCGGAAAGGTGATACATTTCCTCATGAGCAGCATGTATTCGCCTACTTGATGCAATGCTTTTACAATCATTTTTCCTTTTATTTTCTCGATTGAACGGACAAAGGTAGCTCAAATTCCCGTATTTCAACTTCCTCTTTTGAAAATATTTCCGTTCCTTTGCTGAAAAAAGCAGAGATATGCCCCTCGGAGCAGAAAAACGCAAACTCATTTCGTCCGATTCCCGACTTGCATTATCTTTGCATCCACAAAGAATGAAAAAGCAATATGGCGGAAGAGCAACAAATGATTCTTCGGACAGAAGATTTGGTGAAGAAATACCGGGCAAGAACGGTGGTAAACCATGTTTCGATTAATGTAAAGCAGGGAGAAATCGTCGGTTTGCTGGGACCGAACGGTGCAGGTAAGACAACAACGTTTTATATGACCGTCGGATTGGTTACGCCCAACGAAGGAAAGATATTCCTGAACGACATGGAGATTACTAAGTTCCCGGTCTATAAGCGCGCCCGGTGCGGAATCGGTTATTTGGCACAAGAGGCTTCTATCTTCCGCAAAATGACCGTAGAGGATAATATCCGCTCCGTATTGGAAATGACTGATACGACAAAGGAATATCAACAGGAGAAGTTGGAAAGCCTGATTGCTGAGTTCGGTTTGCAGAAAGTGCGGAAGAATCTGGGCGACCGCCTATCGGGTGGAGAGCGCCGACGGGCGGAAATCGCGCGTTGCTTGGCAATTAATCCGAAATTCATCATGCTGGATGAACCGTTTGCCGGTGTTGACCCGATTGCCGTGCAGGATATCCAGACAATCGTCGCCCGTTTGCGCCATAAGAACATCGGTATCCTGATTACCGACCATAACGTTTATGAAACCCTCAGTATCTGCGACCGGGCTTATCTGTTGTTCGAAGGGAAAGTCCTGTTCCAAGGGACAGCCGAGCAGTTGGCTGAGAACGAAATCGTCCGTGAGAAGTATTTAGGAAAAGACTTCGTCCTGCGGAAAAAGGATTTATAGGCCGGCGGACAGCTCTTTCCGCAGCTTCCATGCTACCAGCAGGAAGGCAACCGTACCGATAATTGCCGGCAGAACCAACGCGCCCGCTGTGGCTTCGCTGACCTCTCCGGTCAGCAGCTCGTACTCTTTCAGCGACACATTGGACATGACAATCACACTAAGGGCATTATTGAAGAAATGGGCGCACACTGGCAACCAGATGCTCCGGCTCCACAACAACAGATAGCCGAAATAGGCGCCTAAAAGCATTCGGGGAATAAATCCGTAGAATTGCAGATGGAAGGCACTGAAGATGATGGCGGCAATCCAGATAACCACGTGCGGATTCGCGGTCCATTGCCCGATAATGCGCTGCAATGCGCCCCGGAACAGGAACTCTTCGGTGACGGCGGCGGTCAGTGCGACAACAATCAGGTTGGAAAGCAGCGGAGAGAACCCGCCGCCATAAATCAGCAGCTCCGTGAAATGCTGCATCGTGTCCTCCTGCTGGCGCATCCATGCCTCAACCGGGGCTGCCCATTCCGGCAGACTCAGGCTCCCGTTCCAATAGGTCAGCAAATTAATCAGCGGAACGATACACACCATGCTCAGCAATACCCACGCGACCGTCTGCCCCTCCTTTATCTTCCGTATTTGCAAATAGTCTTTGGGCTGACGGCTGAAGAGCCACGCCAAGGCAAGCGACGGGACCAAGAACGTGCCGATTGCCGAGATGAACTGCAGCAACCGGAGCATATCGGGATACTGTTCCATCGAGGCTTGTGTGCCATGTATCGAATAGAACAGTGTCAGTCCCAAAACCGACGAGATGAGATTCCCGCCTAAAATAAACAACAAAAGCGCAAAGAATTGCACTACCGCCGATTGTCCGGCAAAATATCCGTTGATTTTCATTTTTCCTTTGTCTGATTTTGCCGACTAAGGTACAAAAAGAAACGGAAATGGCAATAGACCGACCGGAATCAGGGGATATCCTCCGGAATATCTCCCCGATTCCGGCCGGCACTCGGATTAGTTCCTTACCTTGAACCGCTCCTCACCTATACATATAATATAGAGGCCGCGCGGCAGGTCATATCGCTGCAGTCCGATTTGCTCGTTGCTCTTCACTACCCTTCCGTTCATCGAGACAATCGTGACGAGCGCACGCTGCGGAGTCCGGACATAAATCGCGCCCTCTTGGGCATATACCTTTGCGCCTTCGATGGCTTCGATGCCGGTCGGGGTCTCCTCTGCTACGCCGTCCACCGTAATGTAGATATCGGTGTAGATATTCTTGACTTCATACACGCCCTCCTCGTTTGCTCTACGGTTTCCGTATAACCGAACAGGCTGCGTTTCACCTTCACCACCATCTCTTCCGCCGTATAACCTTCGGCTACCTCCACCGTAAAGGACATGCTGGTTCCTTCGCGCACTACATTGGTGCTGGCATCGACCGTCACGCCCTCGCATTCGTCTATCATTATATTATAATAGTCGGGCATGTCCGGGATGACTGGAGTTTCCGGCTCTTCAGGGTCTGGAGTTTCCGGTTCTTCGGGTTCTTCCGGCTCTTCAACAAGTGTAGCCGTAAATGTCGTTTCGTCTCCTATCTCGCCGAAAGTGGCTGGCAACTCCGGCTCCCATGTATAAATGAAACCCTCCGGAGCAGTTGGCGGAGTGATTGGGGTATCGCTATTACCATACTTAGTTTCTGTCATTTCCTCGTAGCTAAGGGTTACAGCATATACCTTGCACGCTACTTTCTCCTCCTCACTCAAACAAGCGAGGGGCACGAGATTTACCGTGCCTATAATTTGTCCCCAAGTATCCCCTTCAGGGTCGAGTAGATACGCCACCGCGCCACTTTTGTATTCTTCTTCGGTTTTCTCCTCTGCTTCTCCTGAACCAGAGCCAATACCTTTATTGCAAGTACCCTCTAAATAGTAGCAGTTCGATACCTTTTCTCCATAATAATTATTCCCCACAATTCCGCCGACTTTAGCTCCTCTTCCTATCACCATTCCCCTGTTGGAGCAGTTCAACACCTCACTACTGTTGCTGACCAATCCCACGATACCGCCAACAGAAGCACCTACTCCGCTCACCTTACCACTATTGGAGCAATTCGATACTATACTATAAAGATTGTTATAGCCCACAATGCCGCCAATGTAAGAATATGTCCCGTTCAGCTCACCATTATAAGAACACTTAATCACCTTACTATAATTGTAACTACTCCCCACAATACCGCCAACATAATTTCTTGCTTTAATATAACTATCCATCACCGAGAGGTTCTGTATCGTAGCACTCTCTATATAACCAAAGAGCCCTTGATAGTCTTCTTCATTATCGATATAGATGCCACTAATGGTATGCCCCTGTCCATCAAATGTGCCTTTGAAGGGATTGCTGTTGCTTCCTATCGCAGTCCATTGATTTTCCTCATCCTCATCGCAGTCAAGGGTAATATCATTTTCCAAGTAGATGGTCTTACCGCTGAAGTCGTTGCCCTCATTCACCAACTCAGCCAAGCGTTCCAGTTGTTTTGCAGAGGAGATAACAAGAGAAAAAAGTTCCAACTCCGAATCCTTCTGTATAGAATAATCCTGCAACGTTTTATCATCCTCCAATACTTCCCCGGAGAGAATCAATATCTGCAATTCCGGCAGGATACCCTCTTTGTCCTGAATCTTCGCCTTTACATCCTCAATCTTATCCGTAGGCTCCACCTCCAGCGTGATACGCTTTCCGGTGAGCGTTTCGACAAATATCTGCATCGCCGAGGCGGTTGTCGGCAGGAATCCCAACAACATGACATAAAGCAAATAGATAAAAATCTTCCTCATTTATCTTTCCAATTTAAACTGTTATACAATAAAACTCGAAAGACAGGAATGAGGAAGAGCTTTTGGAAAGGTAAGTAAGAAGGGGGCTGAGATTACGGTCTTGGCAATAACTTCATGTCGAAATACATCGCTTGCGTATTGCCTTTATTCCCTTCCGATGCCAACGGTTTAAAATCATTCTTTTCATAAAACGAAACAGCCGTCAAATAAGCATCCACCGTTAAGAAACGGAACATAGAATACCCCTTATCTTCACGCAAATAACGCTTGATTGTTTGCATCAGTTTAACGCCTAAACCTTGATTCCGATACCGAAGTGAAACTGCAAAGCGTCCAATCTTCACCGCTGGATAACTGCCAAAATGTTTTGAATGAGGAAACAATTTCTTGATTTTACGCCAAGCACTGTTTGATACTTCCAATTTCGACACTTTGTCGTTGAACAAGCAAAAGTAGGCTGCAATCTCTTCTCCATCGCATAGTAAATAGGTTCTTGCCAATTGATGTTCCAAAAACAATTTCGCATCATTACACAAGAAACCATTCAATGCAGCATCCCCGCAATCGAATAGTTTCATTTCATAGTCGGAGGTCAGTTGAATCAATTCCATTGCACTCAAATTTTAATTGTTACATTCCATTCTTTACAGAAATCATCTACATCTTTGCACAATTTCTTCCAATTCGCCTGACGCTCTTCTTCGCTCATCGCATCTACGCGCTTCATTTCTTCCTCGAAGCGACGTGCATCTTCCCCGTATAGTATCGGGGTCTCTTTCCATGGAAACTTCATAGTTTTATGTTTTAGGTAATTATTCGGTTACAAAGATAGCGATACTTTCCGAATCTTCACCCCCTTTCTTTCCCACCTTTTCAAAGAACGCTCCTCTATTCCCGGCTTTCAGGTTAGTTAATTCTTTCTTTACTTCCCCGAAGCCGAAGCGTGGGGAGGAAATTAGTCGTCAGAGACTCTGAAACCATTTTTCAAACTGAAAAAATGCTGACAGAGGCTCTGAAAATCGTTTTTCAAGTTGAAAAAATGCTGACAGAGACTCTGAAACCATTTTCCGAGTTGAAAAAATGCCGTCAGAGGCTCTGAAACCGTTTTTCAAGTTGAAAAAATGCCGTCAGAGACTCTGAAACCATTTTCCGAGTTGAAAAAACGCTGACAGAGACTCTGCAGCCATTTTTCAAACTGAAAAAATCCCGACAGAGCCCCTGTAAACGCAAAAAGCCCGTGCGCAGTGCCATTCCTTGACACCGCACACGGGCTCACATTATTTTTTACAGCTTCTTTATTGCTGAGAATCAGGTTTTTACCCCCCCCCCACCCACCTGTATCTATGCCACTTGCAGCCAAGCAGTTAGCTGTCGGGATAACATCGGAGGTATGGAAAATCGCTGTTCTCATCATCATGCCGTAGATTTATTTCTTCACCTGATAGGTCTGATGGATAGCCTTGTCGAACTCAGCCCAGTGCTCGTCCGTCATGTTCGACGGGATAAAGAGCGCCACGCCCGTTGCGCCAGCCTCCATCGAACCGCGCACTGCCTCGGCAATCTCCGACGGAATCAGTCCGTGACCCTCCGGGTCCTTGATATTCGCCTTGTTCTTCCAATCCTTGCAGATGAACAGACCGCTGTAAATCGGCACTCGTCCGTTGACCGAGTTCACCTCTTCGCGCGTAACTTCGCCCACCCACGATGCAGGCTCCAAATAGAAGTCGTTGTAGTTCATCGGGAAGAAAGCGTCGATGTTCCACTTGTTCCATTCCTGACGCACCAACTTCTTGGCATACGACTCCGGACCGGGGAATACGGCTGCACTCACCTTCTTGCCCTTTGCATGGACAGCGTCAGCAATCTTGCCCACCAAATTCGTGATGACATTATAACGGAACTCCTTCCATTCCTGACAAGTCGATGGGTCTTCGACAGCTTTGATATCGATACCCGTAGCCTCCTTGAAGTCAGCCACGCACTTGTCACAATAGCAATAGTCAGCCGTAGGATATTCCTCGTTCATCACCAAACCATACTTCTCCCACAAGCCGCGCGCCAAGATAACATCCACATAGCGGATATAATCCAGATGGATATAATCCACCTCCGGGATATCGGCAATCTTGCCATACTCCGTCACCAAGTAATTGATGACATCCGGATTGTTCGGGCACATACATTTATAATAAGGCACGTAAGCCTGCACGGTGTAGGCCGATTCGCCCTTTCGGTTCACGGCATACCACGTAGAGTCGGCATCGCCCTTCAACATACTCGGAATCCACGCATGATACTCCAAGCCATTTTCATGGGCAATCTTGGCAGCCCGCGCATGTTTCTCGGCATTGAACCCGCCGGCATTATAACACATTCCATCCAGACCGTGCGATTTCCACTTCTGGAAGTCCGATTGGATAGATTCGGCGGTCACATTCTCGCCTTCACCTTGCCAACCATACACCGGAATTTTCGTCGCCGGCTCGCTCGAGCACGACACCATTCCCATTGTCCATACCGCAGCGACTGCGGCAGCAAATAAAGCTTTTACCTTCATACTAAATTTAGTTTTGTTATTTAATTAATACCCGAATATTTCTTCCTGACTGAGCTTCTGAATCTTTCCATATTTAGAAAGCCCCTTCATATCGAGGTCCTTCTCATCACCCAAAACGACATAGACGAACGTGCGGCCCTTCACCCATTTCTCTTGGAACGCTTTGATTTGGTCGAGCGTCATCGTCTGCGCCTGCTCGAACAACGCCTTGCGGCGGTCCACCGACAAGCCCAAATCCTGCGCATCTAAATAAGCCCACAGCACCCCGTCGCCCGTGATACGGTCGGTACGCAGACGGGTAATCAATGACTCCTTCGCCAAATCGAATGCCCGTTCCGACTCCGGCATATTGTTAATAATCTCGTTGAATGCGGCGATAGCATCCAGCATCTTGTCGTTCTGCGTCGCAATGAATGTCTGATAATAATAAGGATATTCCAACTTATCCGGAGAAACCAAAGCGGCTCCGGCGGAATAAGCCAACGCACGCGACTCGCGCATCTCTTGGAAAACAATCGAGTTCATACCGCCCCCGAAGTATTCGTTATACATATTCAATGTCGGCTCGATAGCCGCGTCGAACTTCTCCCCGCGGTTGGAGATAGAGGCCAAGTAAATCTGCTTTGCGTCATACTGCGCGAAATAGACCTTGTTCTCCGGCGTCTCCAGCATCTGGAAATCGGGAGCCTCCGGAACCGGAGTCAATTTATCCGGCACTTGATGGTATTTGTTGATAATCTCTACCAACGCCTCCGGCTTTTCCGGGCCGTAATAGAGGATTTTATGTTCATACGAATTAATCTTATGGATACGGTCCACCAGCTCCTGCGGATTCATCTGCTGCAATTCAGCCGACGACAATACATGGGTTACCGGCGAATTAGGTCCCCACACGGCATACTGAATCAGATGGATGAAGTTCGAGCCCTGATTCAGCTTCGCATCCGCACGGCTCTTCAAAATATCGTTCACCAGATTCGTGTAAGCCTCTTTATCCACCTGCGCGTCGGCAAGTAATTCCTCAAATAGCGCCATTGCCTGCGGCATATTCTCGCGCAAACCGCTCAACGTAACATAAGTACGGTAATTCCCTTGATGGACACCGAAATGACAAGCCAGTTTATAAAACTCCAGATTGATTTCCTGCAGGCTCTTCTTGGATGTTCCCAAATAAGAGAGATAATCAAACGCTGTTCCCATCGCCTTGTCATTCTTGGAGCCCATTTCGAAGACATACATCAGCGAAAACAAATCGTTAGATGTATTTTCCTTATACAATACAGGGATATCCGACTTCGCCTTCAGTTGCTGCATATCTTTCGAGAAGTCGAGGAAGACCGGTTCAATCGGCTCTACTTTCGATGCCTGAATCTCCCGCAAGAAGGCGCTGGAGCTGTCGCGGTTCATCACAATCGGCGTGATTTCCGGCTTGTCCATCTTCTTTTCGTTCGGGTCCTTGCCCTGCTTCTTATAGACTGCTACATAATTGTCCCCGAAATACTGGTTGGCAAAGTTGACAATATCCTGCTTGGTGATTTTGCTCAACTGGTCAATCTGATTAACAGCATCCTTCCAATCATCCCCGTCAATAAACGCAGTGACGAACATATCCGCCCGGCTGCTGTTATCCTCCAGCTGCTGCATATACGCCAGTTTGTAGTTATTGATGGTCGCCTGCAGAAGGTCATCGTCAAACTCACCCTTCTTTAACTTATCCACCTCAGCGAGGAAAAGCTCCTTTACTTCGTCCAAAGTCTGTCCCTGCTTCGGACCTCCGGCAATCATATAGGTATTATAATCCGACAATCCCAGGTCACCTGAATAGCAATAAAGCACCTTTTGTTGCTGAGTCAAATCGACATCCAGCAATCCTGCCTTCCCATTATATAACATCGCACTCGCCAGTGCCATCAGGTTATCCGACTGGATATCGCTCGGAATGCGCCAAGCTATCGCCACACTCTCCGCATCCAGACCCAAGACCTCCTTCGTTATCGGAGCGGTAACCGGATTCGCTTTCGGTTCAGGACGAGCCGGCAGGTTCTCGTTCGGCTTCATATTGCCGAAGTATTTCTGAATAATCTCGATGGTCTTGTCCGGGTCTAAGTCGCCCGACATGCAGATGGCGATGTTGTTCGGCACGTACCATGTCTTGAAATACTCTTTGATATTGGTGATGGAAGGGTTCTTCAATTGCTCCTGCGTCCCCAACACCGTCTGCGTCCCGTAGGGATAATCCGGATACAAACCCTGCAGTACGGCTTCGTACATCTTTCGCCCATCTTGCGTCAATGACATGTTCTTCTCTTCATAAACCGTCTCCAATTCGGTATGGAAGCCGCGGATTACGGCATTCTGGAAGCGGTCTGACTGTATCTTTGCCCAGTTTTCCACCTCGTTTGATGGGATATCTTCCACATAAACTGTCTGGTCAAAGCCCGTATAAGCGTTGGTTCCGTTCGCTCCGATAGCCGCCATCAACTTATCATATTCGTTCGGAATCGCCAGCTTCGATGCCTCATACGAGACACTATCTATCTGGTGATAAATCACCTTGCGCTCCGCCTCATCGGTCGTTTTGCGATACATCTCGAACAATCGCTCGATTTCATCCAGCATCGGCTTCTCGGCTTCGTAGTTCGTTGTGCCGAACTTTTGCGTCCCTTTAAACATGATATGCTCAAAGTAGTGCGCCAGTCCGGTCGTTTCAGCAGGGTCATTCTTTCCGCCCACGCGAACGGCTATATAAGTCTGGATTCTCGGAGTTTCCTTATTTACGGAGAGATAAACTTTCAAACCGTTATCCAATGTGTAGATACGGGCCTTCATCGGGTCGTTCGGAACCGATTCATAGGGAACTGACGAGCCCCCATTCGGTGTACAGGCTCCTAAGAAAAGCAGAGCCACACACCCTAACGTGTAAAAAACATTTCGCATAACTTCCATCTTAAAGTTTAGGAATACAAATATCTTAAAAAATAATATGCGAAGCTATTTTCCCACACAAAAATTATCAAAAAAACACAAATCGCCGGGGCACAACAAAAAAAGGGGGCATCAAAAGGCAGGCCCGCTGCCCTTTGATACCCCCCTTTTTCCAAAGCTTCTACGGATTCGGGATGCCTTGTTCTCCCTCATCCTCACCGAGGTCTTCGTCCTTTCCCTGCCACTCAATCCACTCGATGTCGTTCGGAACGAGGGGACGGGTGGCAGCAATGCCGCGGGAAACTGCGCCTTCGCGCTGGGGCACGAAGCTGACACGCACGGCTTTCAACTGCTTTTGGAAGTCGCGGTCCTCTTCATTCTGCACGCCCGTAGTTTCCAACGTGTAGCGGAAAGTGCCGAGACCATCCAGCCGAACGCTCTTGCCCTGGCTCATATAGTCGGACAATACGCCCGGCATTTCCGCCAGAACAGCCAGCACATCGGCCAGCGACACGGTAGAGATTCTAGCCAACCGTTCGGCTATTTTCTTGGTGCTGACAGGTTCCCCCTGCACCACAGCTTGGGGAAAATACACCCCCAGCTTCTCATTGTGTTGCCATTTGTAGTAACTCATGACATTTGATGTTTTAGGTTGCCTGTGGCAAGTGGAGACTTTGACCGTCCCAAGTGGAGACTTTGACGCCCCCAAGTGGAGACTTTGCCATAGGCATAGTTTAACAATAGATTAATTTATAGTTTTGATAGTATCTTACTTCAAGCCGAAAGCCTCGCGGACTTTGTCGACATAGTCCAACTTTTCCCACGTGAACAGCTCGACGTCGCACACCACAGGAGCCGGATTGTACCGCGAGTTGAACACCTTGCGGACGACCTTCGGCTGACGACCCATGTGCCCATACGAAGCCGTTTCGTAATAAATCGGGTTGCGTAACTTGAGGCGTTCCTCAATCGCTTTCGGACGCATGTCGAAGATTTCCCAGACTTTGGCGGCGATTTCCCCGTCAGTCATATCGACCTTCGACTTGCCAAAGGTATTGACAAATATATTCATCGGCTTCGCAACGCCGATGGCATACGATACCTGCACCAATATTTCATCAGCGACACCGGCTGCCACGAGGTTCTTGGCAATATGGCGTGCCGCATACGCTGCCGAACGGTCCACTTTCGAAGGGTCCTTCCCGGAGAAAGCACCGCCGCCATGAGCCCCTTTGCCGCCATAGGTATCCACGATGATTTTGCGCCCGGTCAGGCCGGTATCCCCGTGAGGACCGCCGATGACAAACTTGCCTGTCGGATTGACATGGTAAACAATCCGGTCGTCAAACAACGCCTGAACATGCGACGGATACTGCGCTTTTACGCGCGGAACCAGAATCGTGCGGACATCATGCTCGATGCGTTTCTGCATCGCCGTATCCGCTTCCTCCTGCGTAATGCCCTTGGCTTCGATAAATTCGTCATGCTGTGTCGAAACCACAATCGTATCAATGCGGAGCGGTTTGCCGTTATCGTCATATTCAATCGTCACTTGGCTCTTCGCATCCGGGCGGAGATAAGGCATCACGTTGGGCTCCTCTTTCCGGATTTTCGCCAGTTCCCACAACAGGCTATGCGCCAAATCCAACGCCAAAGGCATATAATTGGCGGTCTCATTCGTAGCATAACCGAACATCATTCCTTGGTCACCGGCTCCCTGCTCGTAAGGGTCGTCCCGCTCTACGCCACGGTTTATATCACCACTCTGTTCATGAATGGATGAAAATACGCCGCAGGACTTCGCCTCGAACTGGTACTCGCTTTGCGTGTATCCAATCTTTTCAATCACACGGCGTGCGACATCCTGCACATCTACATAGGCTTTCGATTTAACTTCTCCTGCCAAAACAACCTGTCCGGTTGTTACAAGCGTTTCGCAAGCTACTTTAGAATCCTTGTCATAAGCCAAGAATTCATCCAGCAAAGCATCCGATATTTGGTCGGCTACTTTATCGGGGTGTCCTTCCGACACCGACTCGGAGGTAAATAAATAACTCATGTTTGTTATAAGTTTTTGAGTTTATAAGATTACTATGCTGACGGAAAAAGATTCGATTGCCCATCAGCACATCGAAAGCGGATATGTTTTTAGCATTTTTTCCTGTGGTTGCAAGCAATACAAATCTATCCACGTCAATCGGCGACAAATATACGATTATTTTTTCTTTCTCGTATTTCGCAAAGCCTTTTTTAACTTGAATCCGGCCCTCATTTTAGCCGCACCGGAGCCATGCGTACCGCGTAAAAAGTCGGAGAGCTTCGGTTTCCCGTCTTTCTCTGCAGCGGCTTTCTTAAACACCTGGCCCTTTCCGGTCATCGCACGTTCTATTTCATTCATACTTATAACTCAGCTAATAATTCTTCTATGCTCTTTTTCAATACCGGATGCACGAAAAATGGAGCAATCTCCGCCAACGGTTCCAAAACGAACCGGCGCTCATGCATCAAAGGATGGGGCAACATCAACTCGTCCGACTGCAGAATCAAATCTCCACAAAGCAGCAGGTCGATATCAATAATCCTATCTTTATAGACACCGTTGCTTTTCTCCTTTCGTCCCATTTCCTGTTCAATCAACTGCGTTTGGCGCAATAAATCCACCGGATGCAATCCGGTTTCCAACTCCAACGCTGCATTAAGGAACGAATGTTCCGACTGGAATCCCCACGGTTCTGTCTCATAAAAGGAAGATAACGCCAACACATCGCCACAACGTTCCGCAAGCAAAGCAGCAGCTACAATCAGGTTCCGCCGTCTATTACCGATGTTCGTGCCTAATCCTAAATAAGCCTTCATTGGAATAAAAAAACGAAAGGTAAGAATGAGACTGGCATCCTCCCCTGTCTCCATCCTTACCTTTATTTATTATAAAATAAGCATTGCGTCGCCGTAAGCGCCGAACTTATAGCCCTCTTTCAATGCAACATCGTATGCCTCCATCACCAATTCATATCCACCAAAAGAAGCAGTCATCATCAATAATGTGGACAATGGAAGATGGAAATTCGTAATCATACTGGTTGCCAGCGTAAAGTCATACGGAGGGAAGATGAACTTATTCGTCCAACCTTCAAACTCTTTCAAATGACCATCCGTACTAACTGCTGTTTCTACGGCACGCATTACCGAGGTCCCGACCACACAAACCTGATGCCCTGCGTCTTTCGCGGCATTGACAACCTCTGTAACATCCGAATTGATTATCATCTGTTCAGAGTCCATCTTGTGCTTTGTCAAATCCTCCACGTCAATCTCTCGGAAATTACCCAAGCCGCAATGCAAAGTAAGGAATGCGAAATGGCAATCTTTGATTTCAAGGCGTTTCATTAACTCGCGGCTGAAATGCAATCCGGCAGCAGGAGCAACCACCGCTCCCTCTTCCGTTGCAAAGATATTCTGATAACGCTCTTCATCGTCCGGTTCTACCGCACGGTCAATGTATTTAGGCAGCGGTGTTTCGCCCAAAGCATACAGCGCCTTCTTAAATGTATCGTGGTCTCCGTCATACAAAAAGCGCAAAGTCCGACCGCGCGAAGTCGTATTATCGATAACCTCAGCGACCATCGAATCATCTTCTCCGAAATAAAGTTTGTTTCCGATTCGGATTTTACGGGCAGGATCGACCAATACATCCCATAAACGCAAGTCCTCATTCAATTCGCGCAGTAAGAATACTTCGATTCGTGCGCCTGTTTTTTCCTTATTCCCATAAAGGCGTGCCGGGAATACTTTAGTATTATTAAAGATAAAGGTATCCCCTGCCCCGAAATAATCTAAGATATCCTTAAAAATACGATGTTCAATCTTTCCAGTTTTACGGTGTACTACCATCAATCTGGATTCGTCCCTGTTCTTAGCCGGGTGCAACGCAATTTGTTCTGCCGGCAAATTAAATTTGAATTTAGAGAGCTTCATATCTTATTCGTTTTTTCAATTTCTTTATCTAAGAAAGCATCTATTTCGTCCGGATGCATACATTGGTCCAATGTGATATCGCCAATGCGTGTCCGTTCCAATGCAATCAAATGCGCACCGGAACCCAATGCGATGCCAATATCCCGAGCCAATGCCCGAATATATGTGCCCTTACTGCATACGACACGTATCTTTATGATGGGCAAACAGCAATCCAACAGTTCAATCTCATCAATAACCAGCGTTTTGGCTTTTAATGGGACCTCTTCCCCTTTCCGTGCCAATTCGTATGCCCGTTTCCCCTCGATTTTGCAAGCAGAGAACACCGGTGGTATCTGCTCTATTGTCCCGACGAACCGTTT
The DNA here is from genome assembly GCA_949289155.1 of uncultured Parabacteroides sp. Lineage (GTDB taxonomy): Bacteria > Bacteroidota > Bacteroidia > Bacteroidales > Tannerellaceae > Parabacteroides. The sequence goes on along the minus strand of CASEMX010000006.1, from coordinate 27,607 downwards.
CAATATCTCTTCGACCAACTCCTTTGTGATATGCTCCGTAGGATAAACAGCATCGATCTCTTTTTCCAAATCGAACGAAGGTGTTGTTTCTCCCAGTTTCAGTGTGGCAATATACTCTTTGGTCTGGTATTGAAACTCGTCTATCCGTTTCGTTGCTTTTCCTGTACAGACAATCATGACGCCGGTAGCCAACGGGTCCAACGTCCCTGCATGTCCTACCTTTATTTTCTTTACGCCCAACTTCCGGGACAACTTATAACGGAACTTATTTACCAAATCAAATGACGTCCACGTCAGCGGTTTGTTGAAATATATTACTTCTCCTGCGATGAAATCCATCCGTTTCCTGCTTTCTATATCAAAGAATAAGCCAATGTTGCCAATCCGGCTATCGCACAATAGATAGCAAAATAAATCAGCTTACCCTTCTTTACTATATTAATCATCCATTTGCAAGCCAAACAGCCCGACAAGAAGGCAGCTACAAAGCCTATCAGCAACGAACTGGTAGGTATATCGCCTACGACATTCTCTCCGTTCATCAGCTTTAAGCCATCCAACAAGGCTTGTCCCAATATGGGCGGAATAACCATCAGAAAAGAGAACTGCGCCAACTTCTCTTTCTTATTCCCTAATAACAATCCTGTCGCAATCGTACTGCCCGAACGAGATAATCCCGGCATCACGGCACAAGCTTGTGCCAATCCGATGATAAACGCATCCTTCAACGATATCTTTTCCTTCTGGCGTGGCTTCGCATAATAGGAAAAGGTCAGCAGAAGCGCCGTCAAGAGCAGCATACTTCCTACAATCAGCAAGCCTGAACCGAAAACAGCTTCTACTTCGTCCATGAAAAAGACGCCGACAATGCCGACCGGTATCATCGAAACCACGATATTCAGTGCATAACGGGTCTCTTCGTTCATCTTGAACTTAAATAATCCTTCAAATATCCACACGATTTCCTTCCATAACACGACCAATGTACTCAGGACGGTAGCGATGTGTACCAATATCGTAAATGCCAAGCTCTCCTCTCCCTCTATGCCGAACAATGCCGAACCGATAGCTAAGTGTCCGCTACTGCTTACCGGCAAATACTCCGTCAATCCCTGCAAGATACCCAGCACCAAAGCCTCTAATCCGTTCATTTCTCCGTTGTCTTATCTTTGCTGTTCTTTAATATGCCAACTATCACTCCTACAAAGCCTAAAACCGTAATTAGCGGAGCCACTACGATACGGCGGGTACTGAATATTTCCGGATTGAACGTATTATCTGCCGACCCGCCACCGCTCATCAGCACAAAACCGATGATAATCAACACGACTGCTCCTGCAATCAATATAAAATTCTCTTTTCCAAAAGCAAAATCTCTGTTCGCCATACTCATTTATTATACATAATACAATTTATCAAAGCTCATGCGCAGATATTTATTCACCGAAAGGGCGGTAGCAATCACCGAAAGCAATATGCCCAGCACGAATACCGCGCCATATACGATTAATAACGTAGGAATATCCAATATCTGTATGAACCCTGCCAATTCCGACTGCAAATAATACAACGCGCCGGTCAACATACAGATGGCCAGAATCGCCGCAAGGATTCCACTCACCACATTATACCGGATAAACGGAGCACGGATAAAGCCTGCCGTCGCACCGATCAGTTGCATCGTATGAATCAAAAAACGTTTGGAATAAATCAGCAAACGGATGGTATTGCTGATAAGGACGAACGAAATCACCATCAGCACCGCCGCCAGCGAAAGCAGGATGATTCCGATGCGCTCCATGTTATTCTGCACCAACTCCATCATGTCTTTCCGATATAACAGTTCAGAGACCGACGTATAAGACTTGATTTTGTCCTCGATTAACCGGAGACTGTCCGGATTGGCGTACTGCGAGTGCAATTTTACTTCGATAGATGCTTGCAAAGGATTGAATCCGAGAAACGTCTCCGGGTTTTCGCCCAGCTCGTCCTCCAATTCGGCAGCTGCCTGTTCCTTCGAAATATATTCCGTCGATTTGATATAAGGGAGCGCTTCCAGATTCTTTTGCATGCGCTTGACCTCCGTATCCTTCAGCCCGTCCTTCAACACAATCGAGAACGACATGTTTTCCTTTACATATATGGATAGCTTGTTTCCCAGCATCCCCATCAGCAGGATAAGCCCCAACAGGAACAATACCAGCGCGATACTAATCACGGAAGTAAAGCGGGAATGGAAAAACGAAACCGGACTAATGCTCTTCTTATTGGACATTCAAACTCTTGTTATTACCGCAGGGAGCATATCTCCCCTAAATTTTCTGCAAAAGAACGAATATTTTGTGATATAGCTTGGCTTTTTGGTTTATTTAACGGTAAAGAGTCTGACATCTCCCGACATTTCTTCGGAAAGCTCCTGAGATTAGAATCGGACAACAGCTGTTGTCCGTATGTTTCACAGTTGTTGTCCGTATGTAACTCAACTGTTGTCCGTATGTAACTCAACTGTTGTCCGATTATATCACAGCTGTTGTCCGATTTTTTGCTCGGCAGACTGCATAAAAAAGTTGCCGGGATAAGGAAGATAATCTCGGCAACTTTCCAACGAGAGCTGCGGGGAAGAGGGCGAACAGATGAGGTCAGAATTGTCCGCGAGGAGGCATTCCCGACGGGCGACCGGGCCGCATCCCGTTCGGGCGGTCGGCGTTCGTATTTCCGCCACCTCCGCCTTTGAAGATATTGAACCGATAGATAAAATGGAACATGAAGTAGCTGTTCAGCGTGTTGTATTCGGAGTCGCGGATGCTGCTCGCCGTCACGCTTCGCGAGATATTGCTGCGCTGCTGCAGGATATCATAAATCTTGAAGCGCAACGTCCCCTGATTATTCTTGAGGAAGGATTTGGAAACGGAGGCATTCCAGAGCACCTCTTTCTGCTCATAGCCTTCGGCATATCCGGAGTTGGCGGACCAGTTGATATCGCTTTCCACTTTAATATCCCACGGGAGATAAAGCGTGAAGTATCCCCCCGCACCATAATTGAATATGTTCAGGTCCTGCTGCCCTTGGAGGGAGTTGCGCGTCGTGTTGTAACGGAAATTTCCATTGACGCCGATATCCAAGTAGGAAGAGCGGAAGTCGATGCCCGCACGTTCGGTCGCGCCGATGCTCTTGCTTCGGTTCTTCTCCCCGTTGACGAAGCTATTCGTATTACCGAACGAGGCCATAGAGCTGCTGTTTATCGTAAACTTCTTGTTGCGGAGCGGCATATTGACAATAAGCCGGCCGTTCAGGTTGTAATTCCCATTCACATTCTCGTATGTGGTACGCCGCCCTCCGGTCGTACCGTCGAAGATGGTCTTGCTCACAATATCATTCAACGTATAACTCCCGTTCAGCGAAGCCATCAATGCACGCTGCTGTTCCGGCCGGAACTGGTTAAAATTGATGCGGATGTTATTCGTATAGCGGGGTTTCAGGTCAGGATTACCAGTAATGATATTCAGTGGATTCGAGTTATCCACGACCGGCTGGAGCTGAGTCATGCTCGGCTGGCTGGTCCGCCCATCATATTGGACACGCAAGTTCGTCTGCTTGTTAAAACGATAATTAAACCGGAGCATCGGAGAAACATTCACCACGCTGCGGCTCAAATCCGACAAGACCGTATCGCCGATAAAGTTCTCACTCCGCGAATAGGACGGGTCGATATTGAAACCAATCGTATAATTATACTTTTCGCGCTGGGACTTAAAGCTAAGGCTCGCCCGCTGGTTGATGTAATTGTTCCGGTAATTCCGGCTATACGCTGTATCCAGCACGGAATATTCCCCGCTCGCCGCGTCTTGGGTATAGGCATTCTTCAGCGACTCCTGCTGCCGTTGCGAGAAGCTATAAGTTGCTTGCAGGAAATTATTATTGCCCAAAGGCTCGACCCACGAGATATAGGCCCGGTAATTAAAGCTCTTATTGTCATAACGAAGGTGCTGGTCGATAAGTTCGTTGCGGTTCTCTTGCAGATATTCCGTATTCGAATAGTTGACCTCGTTGTTATAGGAATCATTTATCCCGCCGGAAAGCGAGAAACTCAGTACGCGCCCCTTGCTATTCAACTTCCGGCTGAACTCCAAACGGGCATTCAGATTATATCCAGCCCCCTCCGAGACGACCTCCGAGCTACTCCGGTTCAATGTATCCCGGTCGATGCGCGTCATTGTCTCTTGCATCTGGGAAGAGTGGCTGCGGCTATACCCGAAATCCGGAGTAAAATAAATCTGCGTCAAAGTATCCGGCCGCCAATCCAAACGAAAATTCACGCCGGCATTATCGCTCCGGGTATTCGACAGGGTCTGATTGCTGGAATACGAGACACTGTCGCCCGGAAGGAAGGTCTGTTCGTTGCTTTTGCTTTCCGCTTCATTACTGGAATGCGAATAGCGGGTGTTTCCGCCCAAAGTCAACTTCGAATTAAACTCTTTGCTAAAGTTAAGGCCGCCATTGCCGGAAGAGGTAATCCCGGAGCCTCCGCCACCGCCCCGCAATCCTCCGCGCATCCCGGAAAACATCGACGAAGCCAAATCGGAGAATCCCATATTATTCGTATTATTGGCTCCCCCCATCAACGTGATTTGGTCGTTATTATAGAAGCGATTGACCATGGCATTGCCTTCGTAGCGCTCTTTGCTCCCATAGCCGGCATACGCATTGCCAAACCATCCCTGCTTCATTCCGGGCTTGACGGTCAGATTAAGCACGGTTTCCTCCTCGCCATCGTCGAACCCGGTCATCTTGGCCATATCGCTTTTCTTATCCAATACCTGCACTTTATCAATCATCTTGGCAGGAAGATTCTTGGATGCAATCTTTGGGTCGTCCGAAAAGAACTCTTTCCCATCCACCATGATTTTTGATATCTCTTTTCCGTTAACGGTGACATTTCCATCATTATCGACCTCCACACCCGGCATCTTTTTCAGCAAGTCCTCCAACACCGAGCCTTCCGTAACCTTAAAAGAATCGGCATTATACTCGGTCGTGTCATTACGAACGACTATTTCCGGAGCTTTCCCGGTCACAACTGCCGTAGTTAACCGAACCCCAGAGTCGTCCATCTCCAATGTGCCTAAGTTTACCGGATTCTTTCCATCCACATATACCTCTTTAGAGATAGTTTCAAAACCAATGTAAGAAATGTCCAAGAGATAAGAGCCTTTCCGTACATTCTTCAGAGCGAAGGAACCGTCCCTGTTACTTGCCATACCACGTACCATGCTGCTATCTTTCGGATTCAGCAACCGGACACTGGCTTGTTCAATTGGAAACTGTGACGATTTCTCTACCACCTTCCCCGTAATATCTACACCCCGCTGCTGTGCAAACACAGGATGAACCACCAACAGCAAAACTATCCAGATTCTTATAATCGTCTTCATCTGCAAAAATTTTCAACTAAGCCTTGCATAGATAGACATTCTAACCCGAATGATGTTTAAAACTTATGGCGGGATTTTTTTAATTATTAACAACGGTTATTTGCGCTTGGCCTCAGCACGATTATGAATCATGTTATGGATATTGACCATGTTTTCTTTCTCGTTGTTATAATCCGGGTCTTGCTGGTATCCTTCTTCTATTTCTTCTGTCAACCGCCTTGTCTCTTCCAACGTCTCCAATGTCTTTTTAATCACAAATTCCCGATATTCTTTCTGAATGATACGATTCAGGTAATTGGTGATTTTCTCTTCTAGATTAGGCGTATTGAAAATTTTGATGAACAGCGCATGTTTCTCTTTTTTGCTGACGATATCTTCTTTGCCAATATACTCTTCAATCTTCCTGAAGTTCTTCCAGAGTTCTTCCTCTTCATAGATACGCGCTTTATATTCGCTCAGGACCTCTTGGCTAAGGAAGGTAATGAAACGCAGAAACTTAAAATTACGACTCCGTTTGACAACCATCAGCCCCTGTTCGGAAATTCTCACTTCGTTTTCTTTCCGTTCTTCTTCCGTCCATTGTTTCGGCCAGAAGTTCGTCTTTTTGGTATCCAAATTGTGCCGCATAAAATAACATGCAATATTCTCGCCTGCCAATTTAATATGATTCAATTCTATGTACCGTTCTTTATAGCGCTGCAGAAAATGTGCGGTCAGCAAGAATGCACCTCCATCTATCAGGTCTGTAAGGAACAAATAGTTGGTACTTTCATCGCGATTCGTGTAAGTCATATAAACAAAAGTCAATGCAGCATACCGGACTCCATTGACATTAGTGAGGGCCATAAATTCGATATGCCAAGTATTCTTGTTCCGGCTGACATGCGTATGACGTTCTATGGTATTCGGAACGAAAAAACCATACTTCTTTTTGTTTTTCGGATTATGCGCCTTTCTGAACCGGTCGCCTAAATGCTCTATTCCACTTTTCATCTCCCAGAAATCCTGCATACATTCTTTGAAGATTTCATCGTTTGCCATTGTCGATACAATCATAACTTTTCTCTCCTCTTTTTATTATTTGTTTCCCAGCATTTTCTTGATTTGTGCAAGTGCTGCCGATAAATGTTCGTGATCATAAGGAATGAACTTTTGCTTTTCCGGATTCGTAAGGATATTAAGCAGTTCTTTCCGTTCCTGAGTCGTTATCTGTTTCTCTTTTATTTCTCCGAAGAAAAGCATATCGGCATAGCATTGCTGCAAACGCTGCCGGCTTTCTAAATCCTTCGTTTCGCGCTCGAATTCTTCCGAGTAGGTCACCAGACTATCCCAATATTTCATCGCTTTTTCAGAAACGACATCCAGCATTTCTTTATCATCCGGATACATCTCTTTCTCCCGTTTGAAGAAATCGACCATCAACTCTTTCGCATTCGGAAAGCTAACTAACTTTTGCAAAATTGCATGCCGTTGGATGATGTCGTATTCCTTTTTCCGGCGCAGCGTGATATCGAGATATTTGTGAAACAGCATCGTGAAACTTTCTGCTTTGTAAACCTGAGCTTTGTATTCCGTCAGGCAGCTTTCATCCAAGAAAGTAATCAGCAACGGGAAATCGTCGCGCATCCAAAGCAATACAAACAAGCCATGTTCACAATAATGCACCCGTTTGTTTTCTTTGTCCTTCTCTGTCCAATTCTTCGGAAAATAACTCACCATCCCGCCAAGTTTGTTGTGCATAATGAAATAAGCCAACAAAGATTCCCCACCGAGTTTGATATGGTGCGGTTCGATATACCGTTCCCGATAGCGTTTTAAGAAATGAGATGACACAATCATCGGGGCAAACTTTTCCGGATGGGCAAGTACGGCATAATGGGATTTGCCCGCCCGATCCACATAAGTCGTATAACTAATGAAAATAATCGATAAATGATGATCTACATTATAACTGATGATATGCCATTCAATCGTCCAATTATTCTTATTTTTCTTGGTCGTATAGCTCTTCTTGCTCCCCGTAGGAGGAATAAAATGAAATCTATCTTGTAGGATTTTATTGTCGCGGATACACTTATCGGCAATATTCAGCATAATATTCCGCAGCTCCCAAAAATCCTCTCTCATCTCTTTGTAGATTTCATCATTTGTCATGGTTGAGATTATCATTGCTTGTCTGTTTTTTAAGGTTAGACATGAACCGTTCCAATTCGGTCTTTTTCATATTTTCCTGCATGATGTCAGAAAACTCACGAGCATGGTCGTGCGGAATGAACTTTTGTTTTTCCGGATTCATAATCTTGTCAAGCAGCTCCTTTCGTTCGCTATTACCTACCTGCAAGTCCTTTACTTCTCCGTAGCAGAGCAAATCGGCATAGCATTTGTATAGTTTCTTACTAATGTCGTGCTTTCCTATGACCTCATCATAGCTATCGACATATTTGATGAAATTGTCCCAATTATTGGTCAACGTTTCAATAATATTATCTTCCGCTTCGGTATTGTCGGGATGCGCCTTTTTCTCCCTTTTGAAGAAGTCGATTAGCAATTCTTTGGCATTCGGGATACTGATGAGCTTCTTCATAAGCGCTTGTTTCTGGATGACATCGAATGCGCCTTTCGGATGTCTATAAATATCTATAAGCTGATGGAATACTTCGGATATGTTTTCTGACTTATAGATAAAAGCTTTGTATTCGCTCAGGCACTGCTCGTCCAAGAAAGTAATTAACGTAGGCATGTCCAACTTACCCCATCGGCAAACGATTAGCCCATGTTCGCAATAATGTACGCGCAGGCTTTTCTTCTCCTCTTCCGTCCAATGTTTCGGGAAGAAGTTTGTCAGTTGGCTATTCCCATTATGATGCAAGAAATAAGAGAGCAAAGACTCCTCGTTCAATTTAACATGGTGCGGCTCGATATATCGTTCCCGATAACGTTGCAACATGTGCGACGAGATAATCACCGGAATAAAATCCGCCGGGGTTCCGATTAAGACATAGTGCATCTTGCCTGCCCTGTCGTAGAAACTGGTATAGACAATGAACGCAAGCGTGTTGGAAAAGTAGCTGATGATGTGCCATTCCATCGTGTACGTGTTCTTGTTCTTCCGGCTTACCACCGTACGCTTGGAACCCGTAGGGGGAATGAAATGGATTTTATGCATCAGCCGTTTGTTATCTCGGATGAATTTATCGCTCAAAGACTGCATCAGCGGACGCAATTCCCAGTAATCTTCCCGAATCTCCTTATAGATTTCCTCTTCGGTCATTGTGGATAATAACATAATCCGTCCTCCTTTTCTTCTTTTTAAGATTTGACATAAATAACGGCTCTGCCCGAACCCAGTTTTCGAATAAGCCCTTTGTCCAGCAGCTCCTTCAAGTCGTTCTTTGCCGTCGTAGGGCTGCATCCGTTTATCTGCGCATAGCTTCGCTGATTGATATACTCGTGTTTGTCCAGATAACTTAACCCTCGTTTTTGGCGTTGCTCCGGCGTATAAAGAGTGGCCGACCCTTCGTCTGCCTTCTCGAAATGCATCCCCTTCAAACGATTCATCAACTTTTTGTCCGCTTTATAGTGGACATTACGGAAATGCACCGAATGCGCGGTAACCTTCTTCGGGTTTTCAATCGGTTCGCTCTTCAACGAAACAGAAAAAGTTCCCAGCTCGTCGATATCCACAGTGTATCCCCTTTCCAAATACATGGCGATAGCCCGCGAAAGCGAATCCAGCATTCCCTTGACGTCGCCCGACGAAAAGCTGCTGGCCTCCGATATATGGTCAATAATCTCCTCTGTCCTCACCACGCCATACGGGACGAGCCGCGCATGGAACCGGTCTTCCGTCCCCTCTTTCGTGGGGTCAGGATTCTTAAATAGGGCGTATTTTGCACTCATGTCCGATTAAATTTAAGTATATAGCCATCTTTTGAATCGGACAACAGCTGTTGTCCGTATGTTTCACAGTTGTTGTCCGTATGTAACTCAACTGTTGTCCGAATGTACACCAACTGTTGTCCGATTCTTATCACAGCATAAAGGTAAGGAGAAAATCCGTATAAACAAACTTTAGGTCGGACTTTTCTCCCTTTTCTTCGTATATTTGCGAAAAATCTATGGGATATGGCATACTGGAGAAGCTTTTGTTATATGGCAATGTATGAAGAACTTTTACGAGAGATGACGAGAGAAGCACGGTAATATGCCTGTACTTTGCCAGAAATCCCTTATCTTTGCCGGGCTTTAATTGACTATAACACGATAATATGAAAGATTTCCTGCGCATATTGCGACGCTTTGTTCCGCCGTACAAAAAATATCTGGTAGGGAACGTATTCTTCAATATTCTTTCGGCGATTCTGAATCTGTTTTCTTTTGCCCTGATTATACCTATCCTACAGATTCTGTTCAAAATCAATCAAGATGTCTATACTTACACGCCGATTGTCTGGAACTTCGGGGATTGGGAAGCATTAAAAGAGGTTCCAGAAGCATTGAAGGACAATTTCTTCTGGTATGTCAGCCATCTGATTGAAACGGAGGGAGGTTCGTTCACCCTTATCGTATTAGGCATCTTTTTGGTCGTAATGACCTTCTTCAAAGTAGCGACGATGTATCTGGCTTTCTACATGATGATTCCCATCCGGACCGGTGTAGTGCGCGATATACGGAATCAAATCAACCGGAAAATCACCCAGCTCCCGCTCGGATTCTTTTCGGAAGAGCGCAAAGGGGATATCTTGGCACGTGTGTCGGGAGATGTCAACGAAATAGAGGCCTCGGTGATGAGTTCGCTGGACATGCTCTTCAAAAACCCGATTCTGATTGGGATTTACTTGGTCGGGATGATTGTCATCAGCTGGCAATTGACCCTGTTTGTCTTTATCCTTCTGCCTTTTGCCGGCTATATTATGGGACAAGTCGGGAAAAAGCTGAAGCGCAAGTCCTTAGAAGGGCAACAACAATGGGGTGCATTGATGAGCCAAATCGAAGAGACACTGGGCGGACTACGGATTGTCAAGGCATTTAATGCAGAGTCCAAGATACAACATCGCTTCGAACAGGCAAACGAACAGTTCCGCCAGACCATCACCCGCGTTTATCGCCGCCAGCAAATGGCCCATCCAATGAGCGAGTTTTTAGGGACGGCTACTATCGCCATAGTCCTTTGGTATGGCGGTTCGTTAATCCTGAGCAATAACAGCAGTATTGATGCTGCAACATTCATTTATTATCTGGTCATATTCTATAGCATCATCAATCCAGCGAAAGACTTGAGCAAAGCAGCATATGCCATACAGAAGGGATTGGCGTCGATGACCCGTATCGACAAGATTTTGATGGCGCAATCAGATATCAACGACCCGGAAAAACCGAAGCCGGTAATATTCAATAAAGAAATCCATTATAATAAGGTATGGTTCCGCTATCAGAACGATTGGGTACTGAAAGATATCGACCTGACCATTCCGAAAGGCAAGACCATTGCCTTAGTGGGCCAATCCGGTTCGGGAAAGAGTACGTTGGTCGATTTGCTCCCCCGCTTCTATGATGTAACAGAAGGGGAGATTACGATAGATGGAACCGATATTCGCGATGTCCGATTGGTCGATTTGCGCGGACTGATGGGGAATGTGAACCAAGAGGCGATACTTTTCAACGATACCTTCTATAATAATATCGCTTTCGGTGTGGAAGATGCGACGCGCGAACAGGTCGAAGAGGCAGCGCGAATCGCTAATGCCCACGAATTCATCATGGCTTCGGAACAGGGATATGATACAAATATCGGAGACCGCGGAGGAAAACTCTCCGGAGGCCAACGGCAGCGCATCAGCATAGCACGGGCTATCTTAAAGAATCCGCCAATTCTGATATTGGACGAAGCTACTTCCGCCTTAGATACGGAATCAGAACATTTGGTTCAGGAGGCTTTGGAAAACTTGATGCGTAACCGAACAACAATTGTCATTGCGCACCGCCTTTCGACAATTAAAAATGCTGATGAAATCTGCGTAATGCATGAAGGAGAAATTGTTGAGCGGGGTTGCCACGAAGAGTTATTGAAACGAAACGGATATTACAAACGACTCTGCGACATGCAGAGCTTCTAATTGGAGAAAGACAAAATGAAAGAACAGATAAAAACAGCATGGAAAGCATTCGCATGGCTATTGGCTTGGACATTATTGCCAGCCTGTAACGAGATACAAGTAAAACCGATTGATTCGACACGCTACTTCTTTGATAAACCAGCAAAGATGTGGGAAGAATCGTTCCCTTTAGGCAATGGCCGATTAGGAATGATGCCTGATGGCGGAATCGCAAGAGAGAATTATGCGCTAAACGAGATTTCTTTATGGTCGGGAAGCGAACAAAACACCGACAATCCCAATGCCTATTACGCATTGAAGAATATCCGCCGCCTTTTATTTGAAGGGAAAAACGACGAGGCGCAGAACCTGATGTACCAAACCTTTGTTTGCAAAGGAGCTGGGAGTGGATTAGGCGATGGAGCAAACCTGCCCTATGGAAGCTACCAGCTCTTCGGGAATTTGAAGATTAGCTATAATTATGAAATCGACCTCACGGATGCCGAAAAGAGTTACCGTAGGGAATTAGACTTGGAACAGGCCATTGCAACCACGACTTTCCGTCACCAAGGGATAAACTTTATCCGGGAAAGTTTTACCTCCTTCTCAGATGACGTCGGCGTAATTTATCTCTCCGCCGATATGGACAAATCTCTGAATTTCTCTGTCAAGATAACCCGTCCGGAACATGTTACTTACGCTGCCGGGTCCAATATGTTCTGGATGCGGGGACAATTGCCGGATGGAGTGGACACAACCGCCCAGAAAGGAATGCGTTTTGCTTCAGCTGTTCGCATACTTCTCCCAAAAGGTGGACAACTGAACAGTGATTCTACCGGACTTTTGGTAAAAAATGCATCAGAAGCTATCCTGTTAGTGGGCATGGCAACCGATTATTTCGGGAAAGAACCGGATACAGAGGTACTAACCCGGATAGAAGCAGCCTCCAAAAAGGACTATTCGCAATTAAAAGCGGAACATATCAGCCAATATCGTAACCTATTTAGCCGTGTGACGCTGGATTTAGGAATATCCGAACAAGCCCATCTGCCCATTGACCAGCGTTTAGCTGCCTATCAACAGAATCCAGACGACCCGGCATTGGCTGCACTTTACTTTCAATTCGGCCGCTATTTGCTGATATCCTCTGCCCGCGAAGGATTATTGCCACCCAATCTGCAAGGGCTTTGGTGCAATACGATTCATACTCCTTGGAATGGCGATTATCACCTAAATATCAACCTGCAAATGAATCATTGGCCGGCAGAAGTCGCCAATCTTTCCGAATTGCATCTGCCGTTAATCGATTGGATTTGTCGCCAGGTTTCGAGCGGCGAACGAACCGCAAAAAGTTATTACAATGCCAACGGCTGGGTAACGCATATCTTAGGAAATGTATGGAACTTTACTGCGCCGGGAGAGCATCCATCATGGGGAGCAACCAATACTTCCGCCGCTTGGCTCTGCGAACATCTCTATATACATTATTTATATACGAAAGATACGGCCTATTTGCACCGGGTCTATCCAGTCATGAAGGGAGCTGCCCAATTTTTTGTTGATATGTTGGTAGAAGATCCGCGTTCGCATTATTTGGTTACCGCACCGACCACCTCTCCGGAGAATACTTATAAACTTCCGAACGGCAATACGGCAAGTGTATGTGCCGGTTCAACCATGGATAATCAGATTATCCGGGAACTTTTCACCAATACCATCGAAGCAGCAGGAATCTTGAAGTGTGATTCTGATTTTGTTCAGGTCCTGAAGAAAAAGCAGGCACGGCTGATGCCTACAACCATCGGACAAGATGGACGTATTATGGAATGGTTGCAACCTTTCGAAGAGGTGGAGCCGCATCATCGCCATGTTTCTCACCTATATGGCCTATATCCAGGAAATGAAATCTCTTTAGAGAAAACACCTGAGCTTGCGGAGGCAGCTAGAAAGTCTTTGGTGGCGCGAGGCGACCAAAGTACGGGCTGGTCGATGGCTTGGAAAATCAATTTCTGGGCACGTTTGCACGATGGAGACCACGCGTGGCGGTTACTAAACCGGCTTTTTCAGCCATGTAACGAAACCGCGACGAATATGTCGGACGGAGGCGGGAGCTATCCTAATCTTTTCTGTGCGCATCCCCCTTTCCAAATCGATGGAAACTTCGGAGCTTGCGCCGGTATCGCCGAGATGTTGCTGCAAAGCCAAAACGGATATATCGAAATCCTTCCCGCTTTGCCGTCCGCTTGGAAGAACGGGCAATTCAAAGGATTGAAAGTGCGCGGTGGTGCAGAGGTCTCGGCGGAATGGAAAGATGGTAAAGTTATCACTGCGAAAGTTAAAGCAACCGTAGCCGATACATTCCGGATAAAACTCTCAGCTACGAACCAAACACAGATTAATCTCCTGAAAAACCAGAAGCCGGTTTCGCTCCCGGTCGTGGATGGGCAGTTGACCGTCCCTTTACAGGCAGGAGATGAATTTGTGATACAATATTAATATAGGAACACACTCCAGTTTATATCATGACAAAGGAGATAATCGCTGTATTCGTGGGCGGAGGCTCAGGAAGCCTCTTGCGTTATGCCGTACAAGCGCTGTTACACGAACGGATTCGGCCATATGATTTCCCGTGGGCTACGCTAAGCGTGAATATCATTGGGAGCTTCCTCATCGGCCTATTCTATTCCTTGTCCGCCCGCTGGAATCTTTCCGTCGAAACCCGCCTTTTGCTGACGACAGGCCTATGCGGAGGTTTTACCACCTTCTCGACCTTTAGCAACGATTGCCTCCAGATGGTACGGCAAGGATACTTCGCGCCCTTCCTCCTCTACGCATCCATCAGTTTATTATTCGGACTTTTGGCGGTATGGGCAGGGACGCTCTGCGGGAAATAGGTAGAGGGCTGTCCAGCTGACAGCACAAAAAGTTCAAACTCACCCGACCTAAAATTGAAAAGGTCGGTAGATAAAATTCCGAAGGTCGGCACTAAAATTTCGTACGACGACGCCGTATGTACCGTACAGAGTCGCTGAACGAAGTTTATGTCAGGACATTTCGAACTTTATGTCGGCATCCCTGTTTCGTTCTGCCCAATATTTTCCTGTCCCGACGCCCTTCCTTTCAAAAGCTTTTCTTACATTTGTCCATAAATCAAGAAAAGAGAGCGTTATGAAAAAGGTTGTTTTATTCGTTATTTTATTATTCTGCAGTTTTTATACCCTCTTTGCACAAGGCAGATTGCGGTTTATTATCGACAAAGAGGGGAAATTATATGCCATCCCGACGGAGGCGACGTATGATATCCGGATTCCGGAAATTACCTACAAGAGTTATATCCCGATTACCGAACGATACCGCCGACTCGCCGAACGGTATGCGGATGTTTACCAGAAATATACAGGCATTGCCGAACAAAGTACGGCATTTGGTTTCCTTCCGGCTCCGGAAGCCGACCGCCCTGCCAATATGAACACACTATCGGCAGCTTATCGTCCGTTCTTCAATCCCTATACGAGCATGTTCCGGAGCATGAATCCGATGGCTTTGGACTACGACGAATACTCTTTCCATCCGATAGACGATGATATGCTGTTTATCGTGAATGGCTTGCAAGAGACATGGCCTGGAGCCGGAGGAGTTAACGAAGTCAATCTCTCTTTTCATAAGCAGATGGGGGCATCCACCCTTTCGGCCGGCACGTTCGGTGGACGTTTTTATACCCCCTTCACGCCCAATCCTGCATTTTTCGGGGGATTCAATGTCACAGCCCGTTACCAAGCGACAGATTGGTTAGCTTTTAGGGCATGGGGGGCGTATGCTTTCTACCAAACAGACTGGCGGGGACCGGACCCATTCATGGTTATCAATCCGGCATTGAATAGCACCAGCGTAGGCGGCGCGGTAGAATTCAAAATCGGCGACCATGCAGGTTTCGGAATAGGAGTCAATTATTACCATGACCCTTTCCGCGGAAAAATGCGCCCGCAATATATCTTTTATCCCACCCATACCGGCACAATCTTCGATAAAATCGGATTCCAAGTCAATTAAAACTGGCTTGGAAAGGGAGCAAGGTATTGCATTTACAACAATTTGCGCAAACAATTTGCGATATTAAAAGATTAACCCTAATTTTGCGCCCTAAATTGTTGAATTGAATATTAATTAAAATACATCATTCAGAATGAACGTTTCTCTTATTAACAAAGATTCCGTACGCGGTCTCATTCACTTAGAAATAGAAAAATCTGACTACGAAGCAGCTGTAGATAAAAGCTTGCGTAGCATCCGTCAAAAAGCAAATGTTCCGGGCTTCCGCAAGGGAATGGTTCCGATGAGCATGATTAAAAAAATGTATGGAAAGCATGTATTAGTTGAAGAAGTGAACAAATTGGTTTCGGAAAACTTGTACAAATATATCAACGAGAACAATTTGTCCGTTTTAGGCGAACCGCTGCCCAGCATCATTGAACCGTCCACTGTGGATTTCGACACGCAGGAGAATTTCGTCTTTAACTTCGACATTGCATTAGCTCCAGAAATTAATATTAACCTGAGTAAGGAAGATACATTGCCTTATTATGAGATAAAAATCGATGAAGATATGCTGAATAAGCAGGTTGAAGCTTATACAGCCAACTTCGGTTCTTATGAAAAGGTAGAAGAAATTGAAGAGAAGGACTTAGTAAAAGGAACTATCGCAGAATTGGAAAACGGCACGCCGAAAGAGGGCGGAATCGTAGTAGAAAATGCGATTATCATGCCGGCATATATCAAAGATGAGGAAGAAAAGGCTAAATTCATCGGCACAAAAATCAATTCTGTTGTCGTATTCAATCCGAACAAAGCATTCAATGGCAACGAAGCAGAGATTTCTAACCTGTTACATATAGGAAAAGAACAAGTAGCTGAATTGACAGGCGACTTTAGCTTCGAGATTAAAGAAATCACTCGCCACAAGAATGCAGAATTGAACCAAGAACTGTTCGACAAAGTATTCGGAGAAAATGTGGTAACCAGCGAAGAAGAATTCAAAAACAAGATTAAAGAGGCTTTGAAGGAACAATTAGAACCGCAAAGTGATTATAAATTCTTGAATGATGCTCGCGAAGTATTGGTTAAGAAGGTAGGAGAATTGAAATTTGCTGACGATATCTTGAAACGTTGGTTGCTTATCTCGAACGAAAAGAACACTGAAGAGAATATCGACAAGGAATATCCACGCATCATTGAGAATTTGACTTACCAAATGATTCGAGAGAATTTGGTTAAGACAAATAATCTGAAAGTATCGGACGAAGATATCAACGACTTCGCTGTACGTGTAGCAAAAGCTCAATTTGCACAATACGGTATGCTGTCTGTTCCGGAAGATGTACTGAACAATTATGCAAAAGAAATGACCAAGAACAAACAGACCTTGCAGAATATCGCTGAACGTGCCATAGAAGAAAAATTGGCAGCTTGGTTGAGAGAGCAAGTCACCATTGATGTGAAAGAAGTTTCGGCAGACGAATTTGCGAAGTTGTTCGGATAAGAAGAACAAATCATAAAAGCCTTTAAAACAGGCTAAAAAATAATAGAAAAGGGATTTTCCTCAAAAAATATCTTGACGGAAAGGAAAAATAAATTGCTCCTTTTAGAAATTTATTTATAACTTTGTTTATCCGTTAAGAGACAAAAGGAAAATCCCTTTTTGTGCATTTACTTCGGATATTTATGACTAACAAATTTTATATGGAAGATTTCAAAAAATACGCAACCAAACATTTGGGAATGAGCGGTACAGCGCTGGATAGTTATATAAATATCACCAGCAGCTATATTTCACCGACAATTATCGAAGAGCGTCAACTGAATGTAGCTCAAATGGATGTTTTCTCGCGTTTGATGATGGATCGTATCATCTTTTTAGGAACGCAAATCGATGACTATACGGCAAACGTAATCCAAGCTCAGTTATTATATCTGGATTCAAGCGATCCTGGTAAAGATATTTCCATTTATATCAACTCACCGGGCGGTTCGGTGTATGCAGGATATGGCATTTACGATACAATGCAATTTATCGGTTCTGATGTTTCCACAATTTGCACAGGAATCGCCGCTTCAATGGCATCCGTTTTATTAGTAGCAGGAAAAAAGGGGAAACGTTTTGCTTTAAAACATTCTCGCGTGATGATTCATCAGCCTTTAGGCGGAGTGCAAGGCCAAGCTTCTGACATAGAAATTACGGCACGTGAAATATTAAAAGTCAAAAAAGAATTATATACAATTATATCCGACCATTCCGGAAAACCATTCGAAGATGTGGAACGTGATAGCGACCGCGATTTCTGGATGACTGCAGAAGAGGCAAAAGAATACGGAATGATTGATGATATTCTAACGCGAAAGTAACAATGATATAATTAAGGTATAACTGATAACTGAGTAATAATTAAATTAGAATATATGGCCAAATCAGGCGATTCTTGTACGTTTTGCGGACGGACAAGTCGAGATGTGAAACTATTGATCAACGGCATCAATGGAGCTATCTGTGACGAATGCGCTACGCAAGCATACGAGATTGTAAAAGAGCAATTAGGGAAAAAGAAATCAAAATTAGATATCAATCGGGAAGACTTACCTAAGCCCGAAGATATAAAAAAGTTCCTTGACCAATATGTGATAGGACAAAATGATGCCAAACGTTATTTGTCTGTTTCTGTTTATAATCATTACAAACGATTATTGCAGGATGAAACAAATGACGATGTGGAAATCGAAAAGTCAAATATCATCATGGTTGGCTCAACAGGTACAGGGAAAACGCTCTTAGCGCGCACAATTGCAAAGTTACTGCATGTTCCATTTGCGATTGTAGATGCAACAGTCTTAACGCAAGCAGGATATGTAGGGGAAGATATTGAAAGCATTCTAACTCGTTTGCTGCAAGCTGCCGATTATGATGTAGAATCAGCTGAACGAGGTATCGTATTTATTGATGAAATTGACAAAATAGCTCGTAAAGGAGACAATCCTTCTATTACAAGGGATGTCAGCGGAGAAGGTGTTCAACAAGGGCTGCTGAAATTATTAGAAGGCTCGGTCGTTAATGTTCCCCCACAGGGAGGACGTAAACATCCGGAACAGAAAATGATTCCTGTAGATACCAAAAATATTTTATTTATTTGCGGCGGAGCTTTTGATGGAATCGAAAAGAAAATAGCCCAACGCCTGAATACACGAGTTGTTGGTTATGCAGCCAGCAAAGATACGGCTCAAGTTGACTGTAATAATCTGTTGAAGTATATTACTCCGGCAGATTTGAAATCTTTCGGCTTGATTCCGGAAATCATTGGCCGTTTGCCTATTCTAACTTATTTGAATCCGTTAGATCGTCAGGCTTTACGGAATATCTTAACCGAGCCGAAAAATTCGATTATCAAACAGTACATCAAATTGTTTGCCATGGATGGCATTCAGCTAACGTTTGATGAATCGGTCTATGAATTTATTGTAGATAAAGCAATGGAGTTTAAATTAGGAGCACGAGGACTACGCTCTATCGTAGAAGCCATCATGATGGATGCAATGTTCAGCATGCCTTCTGAAAATAAAAAGGAACTCCAAGTAACTCTGGAATATGCAAAAGAACAATTTGCAAAATCTGATGTAAACCGCTTACAAGTGGCAGGATAAAAAAGTAAACCTATTTCTAATCATAGTGAGTATGGCAAAAAAAGATAACGTAACAGAGGCATTGAAGAAACATTTTGGTTTTGATACCTTCAAAGGAAACCAAAAAGCAATTATTGAAAATGTGTTGGCAGGTAAAGATACTTTTGTATTAATGCCTACTGGCGGAGGAAAATCTTTATGCTATCAGTTACCTTCCCTGATGATGGAAGGAACGGCTATTGTTGTATCTCCTCTTATCGCTTTGATGAAAAATCAGGTAGATGCCATGCGTAACTTCAGCGAAGAAGATGGAGTTGCCCATTTTATCAATTCTTCGTTGAGTAAATCAGCTATAGATCAAGTAAAGGGGGACATACTATCCGGAAAAACAAAACTACTGTATGTAGCTCCTGAATCCCTAACAAAAGAAGAGAATGTTGAATTTCTTCGTCAAGTAAAGATTTCATTTTATGCCGTTGACGAAGCGCATTGTATCTCTGAGTGGGGACATGATTTCCGACCTGAATATCGTAGGATTCGTCCGATCATTAATGAAATAGGTAAACGTCCGTTAATTGCACTGACCGCAACAGCTACGCCCAAAGTGCAACACGACATCCAAAAGAATTTAGGAATGACTGACGCCACCGTTTTCAAATCTTCATTCAACCGAGAGAATTTGTATTACGAGGTACGTCCGAAAACAGCAAATATCGACCGCGATATCATTAAGTTCATTAAGAACAATGAGGGTAAATCAGGAATTATTTATTGTTTAAGTCGTAAAAAAGTTGAGGAATTTGCAGATATATTGAAGGCTAACGGCATCAAAGCTTTACCCTATCATGCAGGAATGGATTCCCAAGTCCGCTCTTCCAATCAAGATGCATTCTTGATGGAAAAAGTAGATGTAATTGTCGCGACAATTGCTTTTGGAATGGGAATAGATAAGCCAGATGTACGTTATGTAATTCATTATGATATCCCTAAAAGTCTGGAAGGCTATTATCAAGAAACAGGACGTGCCGGCAGAGATGGCGGAGAAGGTAAGTGTATTGCTTTCTATGCTTACAAAGATCTACAGAAATTAGAGAAATTCATGCAAGGTAAGCCTGTAGCTGAACAGGAAATAGGTAAACAATTGCTACTTGAAACAGCGGCTTATGCTGAAACATCGGTTTGCAGAAGAAAAGTATTACTCCACTATTTCGGAGAAGCATATCCAGAAGATAATTGTGGAAATTGTGATAATTGTTTGAATCCTAAAAAACAAGTGGAAGCTAAAGAATTGTTGAGTGCAGTGCTGGAAGTTATCAGCACATTGAAAGAAAAATTTAAGGCAGAATATATTGTCAATATGCTGGTTGGAAATGAAACGTCAGAAATACAGTCATACAAGCATAACGAATTAGAAGTTTTTGCTTCTGGCCAAGATGAAAGTGAGAAAACTTGGAACGCTGTTATCCGCCAAGCATTAATCGCAGGTTATCTAAAAAAGGACATTGAAAATTATGGTTTATTGAAGATTTCTCCGAAAGGGAAAGAATTCATGAAAAAACCGGTTTCATTCAAAATTACAGAAGACAACGAATTTGAAGAAGAGACAGAAGAGGCTCCGGTTCGCGGAAGTGCATCATGCGCCGTCGATCCTGTTCTCTATTCTATGATGAAGGATTTGAGAAAGAAATTGTCTAAACGTTTAGAAGTTCCGCCTTTTGTCATTTTTCAAGATCCATCTCTGGAAGCGATGGCTACGACCTATCCTATTACATTAGAAGAATTACAAAACATTCCTGGTGTCGGGGCAGGTAAAGCAAAACGTTACGGAGCAGAATTCATTGCATTAATTAAAAAGCATGTAGAAGAAAATGAAATCGAACGACCAGAAGATTTGCGTGTACGAACGGTTGCGAATAAATCTAAATTAAAAGTATGGATTGTACAAAGCATCGACCGAAAAGTCGCATTAGATGACATTGCCGTCTCCAAAGGTTTGGAGTTTAGTGAGCTGTTAGATGAAATTGAAGCAATTGTTTATTCCGGAACACGTATCAATATCGATTATTTTCTGAATGAAGTCATGGACGAAGACCATATCCAAGATATTTACGACTATTTCAAAGATTCGGAAACTGACGATTTGGAAGAAGCAATCGAAGAATTGGGAGGAGATTACACAGAAGAAGAAATTCGGTTGGTACGTATCAAATTCCTTTCTGAAATGGCAAACTAAAAACATCGTGCATACTCTCGATAATAATTGAATATTTAAAATAAACTTGGGGATTTTGGGAAAAGAAACGGAGAAAAACTTCTCAAAATTCCCAAGTTCGTTTTTAACCGATACACTAAAAACTAAAAAACACTAATTTAACAGATAGATATACTAATTCTGCTATCTGTCCGTTTTATTGATGTATTTTTGTAATTGCAAATTTGTAGCATCAAAATTATTCATTGATGAAAAAGTTTTTTGTATCAGCTTTACTTTTAGCAAGCATTTCGGGTTCAGCCAAATCTCTTCCGGACACAGTGGCTATGACCATTGGTGATAAGCCGGTTTCTATATCCGAATTCTTTTATTCCGCAGAAAAGAATGGAGAAAATGATCTTTCTGACGAAAAGAAATTAAAAGATTTCGTACAATTATTCGAAAACTTCAAGCTAAAAGTTGCGGATGCGGAATCTCAACAGATGGATAAGACCAAAGACTTCGAAGAGGAATTGAATAAATACCGCTCAGAACTTATTGCCAGCTATTTATCCGATAAAGCGGCAGAAGAACAGACAATCGAAGCAGAATATTCTCGCATGAACGAAGTACTGGACCTGAGTCATATTCTATTGTTCCTGCCCGAAAAAACAGTAGGGAAAGATACAGTTTCTGTTTATCAACGGGCTTTGGGAATTCGCCAACGCCTCCAAAACGGAGAAAACTTTGAAACCGTGGGAAAGGAATTGATGCAGGAAGATCCCAAACACATCGGATATGAGCGTGTGCGCGGATTTTATCCCATGCGCACCGTTAAAGCTTTTGAAGATGCTGTTTACAATATGCCGGAAGGGGAACTTTCCATGCCTATACGCACAAAATTAGGATTTCACATCGTAAAATTACACCGGAGAATTCCCAATCCGGGACGGGTACAAGTCGCTCATATATTACTTCCCTTTACACAAGACTCGGTAAAACTGAGCGAAGTTCAGGTCAAGGAGCAGGCCGATTCGATTTATCATCAAATCTTATCGGGCAGTGACTTCGGCGAATTAGCTGCCCAGTTCTCTGCGGATAAAGCAACTGCTGCGAAACAGGGCGTATTGCCTGTTTTCGGTCTCGGAGAAATGGTTCAGGATTTCGAAAAAGAGGCTTTTGCCTTGCAGAATCCGGGAGATGTTTCGCAACCGTTCAAAACGCAATTCGGTTATCATATTATCAAATTAATTAAGAAGCTGGATAAACCATCATTAAATGAGATAAAAAAATCTTGGCATCGGAAGATGGCACAAGGCGAATGGAACTTCGCATTATATAAAGGCTTTGACGACCGGATGAAAAAAGAGTATAATTATACGTTCTATCCGGAGGCTTACGCCGAATTAGAGCAATTGTGCTACGACCATTTCCCAACCGATAAAGCGTTCTTCGAGAAAGCGCAATCAATGGAAAAGACATTGGCTCGTATGGATACGGTCAATTTCACACAAAGTGACTTTGCCATCTATTTGCAACGCTGTCCTTTCTCCGTAAAGACCTACTCCGGCGATTTCATGCAAGAGGTATATGACCTTTTTGTCCGGGAAATCCTTACCAATATGGAGCGGAAGAACCTGACAAAGAAACATCCCGAATTCAATTTGCTCATCAATGAATACCGGGATGGCATCCTTCTCTTTGCCATCAGCAATGAAAAGGTATGGAATAAACCCGCAGATGAACAGAAAGAGATAGAAGAGGCATGGCTCAAAGAATTAAGAGACAAATATTCTATCACCGTCAATTGGAAAGCGTTGAAGAACGCTGCAAAAAACAAATAAACGGCTTATGAAAATCGGTTGCACGTTCATACTGTTCCTTCTGATGTTCTTCGGTTGCCGGCAAAAGCAATCGATAGGGCAGCAGGATGTATTGGTGAAAGTGGATGACCGTACTTTATCTTTGGCTGAATTGAAGGCCGTATTGCCGGCGCGCTTATCTCCGGCGGACAGTTTGATTTGGGCGGAAAGTTACATTAAGCAATGGGTCAAAAACAGCTTGGTTTATGACGTCGCCATGCAGAATCTCTCGAATGAGGACAAAGCTGAAATCAATCAACTGGTCGATGCTTACCGCCACTCTTTAATCCGCTACCGATACCAAGAGCAACTGATTGAAGAACGGCTGTCGGCAAACCTGTCCGAAGAGGAGAAACGCGCATTTTATGACAATAACCGGAACGAGTTCGTTTTGGACCATAACTTAATCAAGGGATTATTCCTGAAGATACCGGTCGATGCCCCGAATCTGTCGGATGTAAAGAAATGGTATCGCTCAAGTGCCGAATCCGAAATAGAAAAAATAGAGAAATACAGTGTGCAGAACGCCGCCGTATATGAATATTTTTACGACAAATGGATTAGTTTCGATGAAGTCATCGCTACGATTCCGGTCAAAATCACGAAAGAGGAGGATTTCTTGCGCACGCATTCTTTCATTGAGACGGCAGACAGCAGTTTCTGTTATCTATTGAACATAAAAGAATATCTGCTTAAAGGAGATATCGCTCCTTTTGATTATGCCAATACGCAAGTGGTCGATATGCTGGTCAATCAGCAGAAGATTCAGTTTTTGAAGAATTTTGAAGAAGAATTATATAATGATGCCATACGGAGCGGCAAGGTGACTTTTCCTACCGAGCAACTTTGAATGGCAATAAAATAAAAGGATGATACAATGAATAGGATTTTACTGGTATGTTTTTTAGTTGGTTGTTCTTGGCTGTTAAAAGCTCAGGACAATGTGATTGATGAAATCGTGTGGGTAGTAGGTGATGATGCTATCCTGCGCTCGGATGTTGAAGCTCAACGTTTATACCTGCTCAATGCCGGCGAACGTTTGGAAGGCGACCCCTATTGTTTCATTCCGGAACAGATGGCCATTCAGAAACTGTATCTGAACCAAGCCAAGATAGACAGTGTGGAAGTTTCGGAATCGCAAGTTATCCAAAGCGTCGACCAATGGATTAACTCGGTTATCGGACAAATCGGCTCGAAAGAAAAGGTGGAAGAATATTTCAATAAGAAGCTTTCGCAGATAAAGGAAGAGAAGATTGAAATGGTCCGGGAGCAGCAGATTGTGGAAGAGATGCAGCGCAAGCTGGTCGGCGAAATCAAATTGACGCCGGCTGAAGTCCGCAAGTATTACAACCAGCTGCCGCAGGACAGTCTGCCGAATATCCCGATGACTGTCGAGGTACAAATCATCACGATGGAACCGAAGATTCCTTTCGAAGAGACCGATGCCATCAAAGCGCGCCTGCGTCAGTTCACCGAAGATATCAACTCCGGGAAGTATGAGTTCTCTACGTTGGCACGTCTGTATTCGGAAGACCCGGGCTCTGCCATGCGTGGCGGCGAATTGGGATTCATGACCAAGACGCAGCTGCTGCCGGAGTTTGCCAACGTCGCTTTCAACCTGAAAGACTCCAAGCATATCTCGCAGATTGTCGAGACGGAATATGGCTACCATATCATCCAGCTTATCGAAAAGCGAGGCGACCGCATCAACTGCCGCCATATCCTGTTGAAGCCGAAAGTATCGGAAAAGGAACTGACCGAAGCTACGGCGCGGATGGATTCCATCTACGATAGCCTGCAGGAAAAGAAATTCACTTTCGAAGAGGCTGCCACGTTCCTTTCTTACGATAAAGATACCCGCAACAACAAGGGATTGATGGTCAACCAGAATTACCAGAGCGCCAACTCCGGCACGCCGCGCTTCGAATTGCACGAGCTTCCGCAAGAGGTCGGCAAGGTGGTCTATAACATGAAGGTGGGCGAAATATCCCATCCGTTCCAGATGACAACCGACAAGCAGAAGGAGGTCATCGCGATTGTCAAGCTCCGGGCTCGCACCGAAGCGCACAAAGCCAACCTCTCCGACGATTATCAGGCATTGAAGTCTATCGTTGAAAATAAGAAACGCGAGGAATTGTTGGACAATTGGATTCGCGAACAGCAGAAATCGACCTACGTCCGCATCAGCGACGGCTGGAAGAACTGCGATTTCCGTTTCCCGGGTTGGGTGAAAGAATGAAGCAGAGAAGAAGATTTTCCCTCATCTGTCTGTTTATCGGATGCGTACTGTGCGCTTGGTCGCAAGCGCAGGATTCGGTGCAGGTAAAGAAGACGAAGGTCTATCTGGAGCACGCGAATACCCTGTCGTTCGACCAAGCGGTCAATGCCGAAGCGCAGGTGCTGGTGGGCGATGTCTGCTTCCGCCATGACAGCTCGTACATGTATTGCGACAGCGCCTATTTTTACGAGAAGAGCAATTCGCTGGAGGCATTCAGCAACGTCCGGATGGAACAGGGCGACACGCTGTTCGTCTATGGGCAGTACCTCTTCTATGACGGGGATGCCCGCATCGCTTACCTGCGCGAGAATGTCCGGATGGAGAACCGGCAGGTCACGCTCTTTACCGACAGCCTCAACTACGAGCGCATCCCCAATATCGGCTACTATTTCGAGGGGGGAATGATTGTCGATTCGCTCAACCAGCTCTCCTCCTACTACGGGCAGTACAGTCCGGCGACGAAATGGGCGGTGTTCAACGACAGTGTCCGCTTGGAGAACCCCAACTTCACGCTCTATTCCGACACGTTGCATTACAATACCGAATCGAAACTCTCCACCATCTTGGGGCCCTCCGTGATTGTCTCGGACAGCGGCACGATTTACTCTTCGCGCGGCTGGTACGATACGGTGAACAACACGGCGATGCTCCTCGACCGCTCCGAATTGGTCTCCGGAAACCGTATCCTGACGGGCGATTCCATCGCATACGACCGGCAGAACGGATTCGGCGAGGTCTTCGGGGATATGTGCATCGAAGATACGCTTCAGCATATCATGCTCAAAGGCGAGTATGGCTACTATGACGAGCGGACCGGCTATGCCTTCGCGACCGATAGTGCCCGCTGCCTCGAATATTCGCAGGGCGATACGCTTTATCTCCACGCCGACACGCTGCAGATGACGACGGTCGATTCGACCTACCGCGAGCTGAAGGCGTTCCACGGCGTGCGGTTCTTCCGCACCGACCTGCAGGGCGTCTGCGATTCGATGCAGTTCAATTCGCGCGACTCCATATTATATATGTATGACGACCCGGTGCTCTGGAACACGCAGTACCAGCTCTATGGCGACACGATTCTGGTTTACATGAACGACAGCACCATCGACTTCGTGCATGTCAAGCAATTCGCCTTCGCCGCGCAGGAGGTGGACACGACCTATTACAATCAAATCAAGGGCAACGACCTGAAGGCCTATTTCCAAGGGCAGGCGGTGCGGCAAATCGATGTCGCCGGCAGCGTCGAGACGATTTATTATCCGCTGGAGAAGGATGGCAGCATGGTGGGACTCAATTTCCTGCAGAGCGCCTACCTCACGATGTGGCTGAACCAGAATAAAATCGAGCGCCTGCGCGTGACCAACAATCCGAAGGGGCTGCTCACGCCGATTCCGGACCTGAAGCCCGACCAGAAAGAGCTGAAGGATTTCTTCTGGTATGATTATCTGCGCCCGCAAAACAAGGAGGATATCTATGTCGTGAAACGGAAACGGGTGCAGGACGCGCCGAAGCGGAGCAATAAGTTCGTACATTAATCTTCGTTCTTTTGGCTTGACCCAAAAGAACCAAAAGGTCAAGGCTGCGCCTGCTTCGCTACTCACTTCCTGCACTCCGCTGCTCGCGCCGCAAACTCGCTTCGCTCAAACAGGCGACGCTCCCGGTCGCTTCGTTCCGGTCGTTCGCTTGACGCTCACCAGCCGAGGCCATCCTCCTTCGGCGTCATTATTTACTTGCCCGTAGTACCACAAAAAAGAAGGTGCGCTTTTGACACACCCTCATTTTTCATTCGTAATTCGTAATTCATAATTCGTAATTCCTATCACGGATTCGGTATCCCCGGACCCGATGGATTCTCTTCATCGCCTCCGTCACCGCCATCCGGGTTCTCCGGTTCTTGGGTATCGTCGCCCGTCGATGGCTCTTCCGTTCCGGGAACCTCTTCCTCCTCGACCGACGTTTTTCCTTTCATATCCATTTGGAAACGGACTACGATGGCGTTCAGGTCGTCGATGAGTTTCTTCAGCGCCTCGCGCTTCGATTCGTCGTTCGTCACCATTTCATTTACCGCATAGAGCGCGTTGATG
>CASEMX010000005.1 GCA_949289155.1 uncultured Parabacteroides sp. | reverse complement strand
TAATTTATTAAACATTTAAGCAGTGGATACTTTAAGTTTTAAGACCATTTCTGCAAACAAAGCAACTGTAAACAAAGAATGGGTCATTGTTGACGCTGAAGGCCAATCTTTGGGTCGTCTTTGTGCAAAAGTAGCAAAGCTTTTGCGCGGCAAGTATAAACCTAATTTTACTCCGCACGTTGACTGTGGTGATAACGTAATTATCATCAATGCAGAAAAAGTTGTTCTGACTGGTAAGAAGTGGAACGACCGTATTTATTTGAGATACACCGGTTATCCTGGTGGACAGATTGAGTACACTCCGGCAGATCTGATGAAGAAAGGCCCGAGCTATCTGTACAGAAAAGTAGTAAAAGGTATGTTGCCTAAGAATCGTCTGGGTGCAAAACTGTTGAACAACCTGTATGTTTACGCAGGCACAGAGCATAAGCACGCAGCTCAACAGCCTAAGTCAATCGATATTAACTCTTATAAATAATGACAATGGAAGTAGTAAACGCAATAGGAAGACGTAAGGCAGCTATCGCTCGTGTTTACGTCAGCGAAGGTTCAGGGAAAATTACAATCAATAAGCGAGATCTTGCAACTTACTTTCCTTCTTCAATTCTGCAGTTTGTTGTAAAGCAGCCGTTGGCAAAATTGAATGTGGCTGAACAGTATGACATCAAGATTAACTTGGTAGGTGGCGGTTTCAAAGGCCAGGCTGAAGCAGCTCGTTTAGGTATTGCTCGTGCTTTGGTGAAGATTAATCCGGAAGATAAAGCCGCTTTGCGTGCAGAAGGATTCATCACGCGTGACCCGCGCTCGGTTGAACGTAAGAAACCGGGTCGTCCAAAAGCTCGCAAGAGATTCCAGTTCAGTAAACGTTAATGTGATTTGTGGGGGATTTCTTGCAAAAACAAAGCGTTTAGTATCTAAACCGACAGGATTCTTTCTGCATGTGGATGTGTGGACTGACTACCTGGAGGTTGTGTGAAACAAAAAAGAATGTAAACGATTTAAGAAAAAAAACAATGTCAAGAGTAAATTTTGATCAGTTATTAGAAGCAGGTGTTCACTTCGGACACTTAAAGAGAAAGTGGAACCCGGCTATGGCTCCGTATATCTTTATGGAGCGCAATGGTATTCATATCATTGACCTGTATAAAACAGTTGCTAAAGTAGATGAAGCAGCAGAAGTAATGAAGAATCTGGCTAAGCAGGGAAAGAAAGTACTTTTTGTTGCTACCAAGAAACAAGCTAAACAAGTTGTCGCTGAAAAGGCTGCTTCGGTAGGTATGCCTTACGTTATCGAACGCTGGCCGGGCGGTATGTTGACCAACTTCCCGACTATCCGTAAAGCTGTCAAGAAGATGGCTACTATCGATAAGATGACAAAAGATGGTACATTTGATAATTTGTCGAAGAGAGAGAAATTGCAAATCACTCGCCAGCGTGCGAAGTTGGAAAAGACCTTAGGTTCTATCGCTGACCTGACTCGTCTGCCTTCTGCGCTGTTCGTGGTTGACGTGATGAAAGAACATATCGCAGTTCGCGAAGCTAACCGTCTCGGTATTCCGGTATTCGGTATGGTAGATACAAACTCTGACCCTACAAATATCGATTATGTAATCCCGGCTAACGACGATGCTACAAAATCTGTTGAAGTAATCCTTGGCGCTATCTGCGAAGCTATGAACGAAGGCTTGCAGGAACGTAAGGCTGAAAAGGTAGATGCTGAAGCTGCCGGCGAAGGGGAAAACCCGAAGCGCGAACGCAGAGCTAAAGCGGCAAAGAAAGAGCGTAACAAGAAAGAAGACGATGATGCTTTGAATGCTAACATCGCCGGTAAGTTCGCTAAAGACGAAGAATAATATCAATCGAAGTTGATAGTTCGTTTCTTGAAATACGATGGACAATTGGCGTTGGCAGTCTTTTAAGGTGTCAATTGTCAGTTGTCCATTCTTAATTTGAATCATATTAATCTCATAAATAAAGGAAATAAAGATTATGGCAGTTACAATGGCTGATATCCAGCACTTGCGCAAAATGAGCGGTGCAGGAATGATGGATTGCAAGAAGGCTTTGGAAGAAGCTAATGGCGATTATGACAAGGCAATGGAAATTATCCGTAAGAAGGGTCAGGCTGTCGCTGCAAAGCGTTCGGACCGTGAAGCTTCTGAAGGTTGCGTGTTGTCGGCTGACAATGGCGAATTCGCTGCAGTGGTTGCGTTGAAGTGCGAAACGGACTTCGTTGCGAAGAATGCGGATTTCGTAGCCTTGACTAAAGATATTTTGGCGCTGGCTATGGATAAGAAGCCGGCTACTAAAGAGGATTTGTTGGCTGCTCCGTTGGCTGACGGCCGTTCGGTTCAGGACCACATCACCGACCGCTCTGGTATCACGGGCGAAAAGATGGAATTGGGCGCATACGAGTTCGTTAACGGCGCTTCTACCATCTCTTATATCCACCCGGGTAACAAGTTGGCAACTGTAGTCGCTTTCAATGCGCCGGTTGAACACCAGATGGCTCGCGACGTGGCTATGCAGGTCGCTGCAATGAATCCGGTAGCTGTTCGCGCTGAAGAGGTTCCGCAGCACATCTTGGACCAAGAGTTGGAAATCGCAAAAGACAAAGCTCGTCAGGCAGGCAAGCCGGAGAACTTGTTGGACCGTATCGCTCAGGGCGCTTTGCAGAAATACTACAAAGAAAATACGCTCTTGCAGCAGGAATTCATCAAGGATGCAAAAATCAACATCGAACAATATTTGCACTCTGCAAATAAAGAATTGACCGTAGTTGCATTCAAACGCTTTACGTTGAACGCGGATTAAACAATTTGTTCATATAATAAAAGCACGGAGGGCGGCAGGCTTCGGTCTGTCGCCTTTTCTTATTCCCCAGCCCCTCCAACTCCCAACTACTTTTTTTCCAATATATTTTTGCCAATCCGAAAATAATCCCTACCTTTGCAGCGCTTGAATAACATAGTATTAATTTATTTTAAAGTATTTAGAAATCATGTATTTAGATTCAGAAAAGAAAAAAGAGATTTTCGAGAAGTACGGCAAATCAGCAACAAACACAGGCTCGGCTGAAAGCCAGATTGCATTGTTCACGTTCCGTATCGCTCACTTGACAGAGCACCTGAAGAAGAACCACAAAGACTTCGCTACGGAAAGAGCATTGAAGATGTTGGTAGGTAAGCGTCGTCGCCTGTTGGATTATCTGATTAAGATTGACATCGAACGTTATCGTGCAATCATCAAAGAATTAGGTATCAGAAAGTAATATACTATCTACCTATACGTTCAAGAAAAGAAAGGCTAAGTCGTTTCATCGGCTTAGCCTTTTTGCATATCCGCACCGCAACCTTCTAAACACAAAGGGAACGAAGAACGCTCGGCTCCGCCGCCCTTTTAATTTTTAATTGTTAATTATTCATTGAAAAGAATTCCGAATTCCTTGACAAAGTGAAGGGCAATCCCTATATTTGCAAACGATAACTAAATAAACTTTAGCGTATGGGAAATTGGATAAAACAACAAGCACTAAAGAACGCGAAAGAGGAACAGGAAAGAGAAAGATACGGTAAACTTTCTGGCTATTTCTTCAACCTCTCGCAATTGACGTATGCCGCACTGGTACTCGGTGCGATGGTCCTCTTCTTTCAAAGCGAAAGAATAACACTGATGTTGGTAATTATGCTGATAACGGGAGCTGCAATAGCTTACCTGTTAGCAAGCGCGGGTAATAACTTATTAAAAAAGTAAAGCTTATGAACGCAGGAGTATTTGCATTTATATTTTTGGCTGCCATTGCTTTTGTTATTTGGCTATATACAGAGTTCCTTGTGCGGAAGAAGAAGAATTTGTAATGTCATGAGGGCGGCGAAGCTGCAGGCTCGGCTCCGCCGCCCTGCTTGAATATGATTTCTGTATTAATCCGGAAAAATTCTACACGAAATACCTTATCACTTGATTTAAATCATTAAATTTGTGGTCAGCGGAGAGCTACGAAAGTCTCCCTAGAACTCTAGGCAGGTCGGCGTAGGGCTACGAAAAGCTCCCTAGAACTCTAGGCAGGTCGGCGTAGGGCTACGAAAGTCTCCCTAGAACTCTAGGCGGGTCGGCGAGGGCTACGAAAAGCTCCCTAGAACTCTAGGCAGGTCGGCGAGGGCTACGAAAAGCTCCCTAGAACTCTAAGCGGGTCAGCGTAGGGTTACGAAGGTCTCCCTAGAACTCTAGGCGGGTCGGCGTAGGGCTACGAAAGTCTCCCTAGAACTCTAAGCGGGTCGGCGTAGGGCTACGAAAAGCTCCCTAGAACTCTAGGCAGGTCAGCGTAGGGTTACGAAAGTTTCCCTAGAACTCTAGGCGGGTTGGCGTAGGTATAAAATGAATATTTAACAAATAAAAGGATAAAAGTTATGGCAGGAATTGCAGCAGTAGGAAAAACGAGAGCGAATAATGGGTTGCATGTGCAGTTGATGACCGATTTGTCGACGAAGATTACGAAAGAGGTGGCTGAATCGCTGGGATTCGCCGGACCTTATGCGAAGTTTTTTGCGGCAGCCACGATGGAAATCGATAGCTACAAGCCATTCAAAGGGTATGTCGATACAAAAGAGGTAGAAGGAGGCGACGATGTGCGCGACGAAGTGTTTTATTTTAACCGCGCAGTGGCAAAAGCCTACGCGGACCATCATCCGGACGCTGACATAAAGAAGGCTGGCGCTGATATTTTCTTCCTGTTTAATGAAGCCGGAAACGTAACTGTTATGGATTATGCTGCCGAGACAGCTACAATCACTCAATTAGTTACTAAAATGCGCCAAGAGCCGTTCGTTTCGGCATTGGCCAAAATCGGGCAGGAAGGAATGCCGGATATGCTGGAGTCGTACAACACGGCATTTCATGAAATCTATTCGAAGCGTTCTGTTGTCGAGCGCGAACGCACAACGACTGCTTCGATGAAGGAGCTACGTGCGGCAAGCGATGCGGCATGGGACGAACTGGCAGAGGCCATCAATGCGTTATACACCGTAAACGAACTGGTAACGAAGGATGAAGAGAAGGCAGCCGCTCTGCTGAAGGTGATTGACGACGCCAACACCTACCTCCTCCGCTTCCGCAAGACCGTGAGCGGCAGCGCATCTTCTGCAACGGATGAAGAGACTGAAACTCCGGATACCGAAACCCCAGACGAAGAGAATCCGGATACCCAAGAACCGGAAAATCCGGATGGCGGTGACGGAGGCGATGAGGAGAATCCATCGGGTCCGGGGATACCGAATCCGTGATAGGAATTGCGAATTACGAATTACGAATTACGAATTACGAATTGGGGATAATACCCTTGTAATTCGTAATTCATAATTCGTAATTCATAATTCGTAATTCGTAATTCATAATTCGTAATTCTTTTCATTCCTCATTCTCCCTCCCCCTTCTTTCCACGACAAAGCATGGCAGAAATTTGTGTTATTGCATAAAAATGAATATTTTTGCGACCACATACCAATCACTCGGCATAAAAATGAAAGTACATAAAGAAGGAACGGGACTGTTGCTATCATTGTTTACCATTTTCTTTATTGTGAACGTGGTATTATATCATACCGTAGGGAAGAGCAATCTTTTCTATATGGTAGCCTTGGTTACGTCGGTACTTTTCCTGTTGGTATTGAACTTCTTCCGCAGTCCGGCGCGGCGTTTCCCGTTCGATTCGGAAGGGCTGGTGATTGCGCCGGCAGACGGGACGATTGTCGCCATCGAAGAGGTGATGGAGCATGAAATCCTGCACCGTCCCTGCCTGCAGATTTCGATATTCATGTCGGTTTTCAATGTCCATGCCAACTGGTTCCCGGTGAACGGGACGGTGAAGCATGTCTCCCATCAGGACGGACGGTTCATGGCGGCCTATCTGCCGAAAAGCAGCACGGAGAATGAGCGTTCGACCATCATCATTACGACCCGCAGCGGCGTGGAGGTCATGGCGCGGCAAATTGCGGGGGCGTTGGCGCGGCGCATCGTGACCTATGCGAAGGTGGGCGACAAGTGCCATGTGGATGAGCAGATGGGATTTATCAAATTCGGCTCGCGCGTGGATGTGTTCCTGCCTGTCGGAACGGAGGTGTTGGTGGAAATGGACCAGAAGGTGACCGGCAACCAGACCCCCATTGCCCGTTTAGGGAAAATATAATTAGCAAAGAAAGAGATGAACATTCTGAAATATATACCGAATACCATCACCTGCCTGAACTTGGTGTCGGGCTGTGCGGCGACCGTCGCCGCATTGAGCGGTAATTTGTACGGCGCGATTCTGTGGATTATCGCCGCGTCGGTCTTCGACTTTATGGACGGATTGGCAGCCCGCCTGCTGAAAGCCTACTCCCCGTTGGGCAAGGAGCTGGATTCGTTGTCAGACATCGTCAGTTTCGGTGTGGCTCCCGGCATGGCGTTGCTCGTGTTATTGAAACAGGCGGCAGCGGTCATCGGATTGAGCGGGATAGCCGGCTATTTGCCCTATCTGGCGTTTGTGATTCCGGTATTCTCCGGTTTGCGCTTGGCGAAATTCAATCTCGACGAACGGCAGACCACCTCATTCATCGGGATGCCGGTCCCGGCGCATGCACTGTTTTGGGGCTCGCTGGCATGCACGTTGCAGCCCTACGTCGCCATTCACGCCTCGACACTGCTCTACGGCGGAATCCTGCTGGCGATGGCGACCTCTTACCTGTTGGTTTCCGAGTTCCCGATGTTCTCGATGAAGGTAAAGTCGATGGCGTGGAAAGGGAACGAAATGCGCTATCTGTTGGGCGGATGCGGATTGCTGTTCGTCGTGCTGTTCGGCATTCCCGGCGTCGCCGCCACGATTCTGCTCTATATCCTCTTATCTCTTTTTAACAGGCAGGCTTGAAACCAACACGCCCCCTTACTTGTTCCATAGAATGAAACAATAATACACTAAAATCCTTTTAAAATGATATTGATAAAGTTTCTGTTCTTTTTCTTTTTCATCTTCCTGATACTGATATTATCGCTGGGCTTTTCTTTCTTCCGCGGAATCAAGCGCATGTTCTCCGGCGAAGGCAAACAGCAAGCCCGCCGTCAGCAACGGAATACGACTTATACGAACAGAGGAAATTCACGCGATAGACGTTCTTACGAAGATAATTCATCGTATGCCGAAGAGACGAACGACGAACCCCGCTTCCGTCCGCGCCGGAAGGTCTATGGCCGCAACGAGGGCGAGTATGTCGATTATGAAGAGGTAAAAGAATAACGTCAGCCGCGGCGCCGGCGGAAGAACTGCTGCATCAACTCGGCGCATTTCTTTTCCATGACTCCTTGCCGCACCTTCGCTTTCGGATGAAAAGCCTGCGGAGCGAAACGGCTGTATCCGCGCTTCTCGTCCGGAGCTCCATATACAATCGCCGATAACTGCGACCATCCGATGGCTCCGGCACACATGACACAGGGCTCGACCGTGACATAAAGCGTACAATCAGTCAGGTATTTCGCGCCCAAGGCTTGCGTGGCAGCTGTAATCGCCAACATCTCGGCATGGGCGGTTACGTCGTTCAACCGTTCCGTCTGGTTATGCGCCCGCGCAATAATCCGGTTCTGGCAAACCACTACGGCTCCGACAGGTACTTCGCCCTCTTCCGCAGCAGCCTCGGCCTCCTGCAACGCCTGCTTCATGAAATAGGAATCATCATAAGGAGTAATCATCGCCTCATCTCGTTTTCGTTAAACAAAGTCGGATAATCTTCCTCCAGCGTGCGCACGATATGGCTGAGAATCGTCTCACGATACCAGCGGGATTTGTTCACAATCTTATATTTCGCCAAGTATCGCTGTACCGCTTTATGCTCCTCGTCGTTCAGCATAAAGGTGATTTTATGGATTCGCGGGTGATTCGGTTGCGCGACTGAGTTCTTTCTTATCCGTTTCATGCTGCAAAAATACAAGCAGGAAAAGAAATATAAAAGAATATCTTCCGTATATTTGGGCAAACAATCGGAATTTATGGCAATCAATAACGATATCGGGAAAGGAGGAGAAGCCGCCGCCCGCGCATTTCTGGAACGGAAAGGCTATCAAATCATTCATACGAATTGGCATTACCACCATTATGAATTGGACATCGTGGCATTTCACGAAGGCGAGCTGGTCATAGTCGAGGTCAAAACCCGTTCGCAGAACTATCTGTTGGAACCGGAAGAGGCAGTTGACCTCAAAAAGATTCGGCGGACCGTAACGGCTGCCGATGCCTACGTGCGTTTCTTCAATTACCACCTGCCCGTCCGCTTCGATATCATCACGCTGTTGAAAGACAAGGAGGGATATCATATCCGCGAACATATCGAAGACGCATTCTATCCGCCGGCGCATTGAAAATAGGCAGTATTCTCGGAAATCAATCCGTTCTTTAACAAGAAAAATTCTTTACTTTTGCAGAAAAGATAGAAACTATGAACATCGAAGAGGCAAGAGAATATTGTTTGTCGTTGAAGAATGCCACAGAAGGCTTTCCCTTTGGCGAGGATTTTTTGGTCTTCAAGGTCGAAGGTAAGATGTTTGCCTGTATGCGGTTGGATAGCGATGAGCCACAAGTCAGCTTGAAATGTAATCCGGAGTATATTGATGAATTGCGCGACCATTATGCTGCTGTCGAACCGGCTTGGCATTTCAATAAGACCTATTGGAATACTATCTTTTTGGAGCGCGACATGCCGAATGAAGAGATTAAGCACTGGCTGAAGCATTCTTATCAGGAGGTTATTGCCAAGCTGCCTAAACGTATCCGATTATTATATAACGAAGAATGATGATGAAGAAAGAAGAACAGCCGTTGCCTAAAATCGTCCGTGTCGAGGAGACGGATTCGACGAATAATTACCTGCACGCACGGGCAAATCCGAAGGAGATGCCGGAAGGAAGTGTGGTGTGGGCTGACTTTCAGACTGCCGGACGGGGACAGATTGGTAATTCATGGGAATCGGAGGCGGGAGCGAACCTGACCTTCAGCGCGGTGCTTTATCCCTCGTTCCTGCCTGCCAACCGGCAATTTCTTATCTCCCAAATCGCGGTACTCAGCGTGAAACAGTTGCTGGATAAATATACCGGCGAGGTGACCATCAAATGGCCAAACGATATCTATTGGCGCGACCGGAAGATATGCGGGATGCTGATTGAGAATGACTTGTCGGGCATGTCTATCTTTTCTTCCATTATTGGAATCGGAATCAATATCAATCAGAAGGAGTTCCGGAGCAATGCCCCGAATCCGGTATCCCTTTATCAAATCACCGGCCGGGAGTATGATTTGGAACAATTGATGGAGGAGTTCTTATCCTGCCTGTATGCCAATTATACACTGCTATTACAAGGAAAAGAAACGGCAATACAAGATGCTTATCGGCAAGCCCTGTACCGCCGCGAAGGGTTTTATCCGTATGAAGATGCGAATGGCAGGTTCGAAGCCGAGATTGCCGGCATTGAACCGACGGGCCATTTATGCCTCCGCTTGAAGGATAACTCCATCCGCCGTTATGAGTTCAAGGAGGTAAGATTTCTCCTTAGTGCCACTTCGGGGAGGTCTTAGTGCTACTTCGGGGGTGTCAAAGTGCCACTTCGACGCCGCCTGAGTAATACATCGGTAAAGCAGAGGTTTTACTTAGATAAAAACAAAGCAGCACGGCTATATCGGATAGCCATGCTGCCTATGGTTTCCTCGTAATTCTTAATCGATGAACTACGAGAATAGAGGATGCGAATTACATCATTCCGCCTTGTCCGCCTCCATCTCCGCCATCATCGTTGCGGATGCCGCGTGTCACCTTTTTGATAGCACTCTTCAAGGTTCCGAAGCGATAAGTTACGCTGATACGGAAGTCGCGAGCCCGCATATAGTTGGTACTTACCATGTGGAATGCCGGGTCTTCGGTGGTGCTTTCCATTTTAATATCTTTCCAGAACGGATTACGACAGGTCAACGAGACCGTCAGTTTCTTCTTCAGGAAACTCTTGTTGATGGCAAAGTCGGTGAAATACATCGGCGAGCGGCTTCCTTGCAGGGAGATACGCGGTGAGAAATATCCGCCGCGAACGTCCACGCGCCAATCTTTCGGCAGGGTGAATTGCAATCCGGCAAACAACCGTCCGCTGAATCCGCTATTGCTCAATCCCACTTCGTTGCTGCTCATATCCGAATAGTTGGCTCCACCATTGAAGATGATACGCAGCAACTCTATCGGTGAATAGCTCATGTATAATGACAAGCCTAAGTTCTTGCTCTTTCCGATATTGTCGTAAGTCGTCTCCGATACATTATTATTCATCTTGACAATCTCTTCGATGCCATTGTTTTCGAATCGGTAGGTCAAGTTGGCGTTCATATTGAATTTCGTATTGAAGAAGCTATAATTCATGCTCAATCGGTTACTCTTCTCCGGGTCCAAGTTCGGATTACCATAGCTGATATTCTCAGGGTCAGTCGAATCGACATACGGGTTCAAGTTCCATATATTCGGACGGCGGATACGCATGTTATAGCTAACGCGGATTTGTTGTGCCATATCAATCTTATACGACAAGGTAAGGTTCGGCACGACATTGAAGTAGTTCGTGCTGAAGTTCATCTCCGGAGCATAGGCGAAGTTGGCATTCAGCGAAGTCCCTTCCGCACGAGCACCGGCTTTGATGCCGAACTTGCCGATATTGACCGTGTAGCCCAAGTACGCTGAATAGATATGCTGGTTATGTTGGAAATCGCTGTTTGCGTCATATTCCGCATTCCAATCGCCGGTCAGGGAATCCATATATTGACGCAGCGTTTCACTATCGCTTCGGCGGAAGATGTACTTCGCACCGGCTTCTATCGTATGCCCTTTCCACAGCGGGGTAGTATAATCGATTTGAGCCGTGTGTTCTATGGCTGCCGCATCGTTGATATCCCAACGCGGATAGAGGTCATCTTGCTCATACGTCCCCTCCATATCATATAGGTCGGTATAGCTCTCGTTATCATTCGGCGTATGGCTGAAGCGGTAGGAGAAGGTCAGCAATTCATCTTTCTTATGCGTGCTATGCTGATAATCCACATTCACATCAGTCGAACCGAATACCGAAGTCGAGCGGCTCCGGCGGTCGAAGCGATAGGCAAAATCCGTCAGGTCGTTGCCCTGCATCATATTCACGTCATATTCCGTCTTGTTGGTGGCTTCGCCCCGGAACAGGTTCAAGCCTACGCTCAGGAGGTTCAATGAGTCGATTTCATAACTTCCTTCGATATATCCGAATTGGAAAGGACCTTGCCGCTTGCTGCGTCCTTCCTGCGATAACAGCGTACGGGCGTTAGTTGCCGAACCGAATGTTTCGCGGACGGATGAGGATTCGTTCCAAGGAGAGTTCTCGTGGTTGTATTTATAGTTGCCCGTGATGCCGACTTTGCCTATTTTCGCCGACACATAAGCTCCGGCTCCTATTCTGCCTAATACGCTGGCATCGGCATTTACGGAAGCGGTATAACCCTCTAATGCGTTCTTGGTCGTGATGATATTGATGATACCGCCGACACCCTCTGCATCATATTTTGCTCCGGGGTCGGTGATGACTTCAATATCCTTCACCGAGTTGGCAGGCATACTTTTCAATACATCTGCGGGGTTATTGTTCATCATGTTGGAGGGTTTGCCGTTCACATAAATCTTGAAGTTGGTCGAGCCCTGAAGTTGGATTTCGTCATTGCCATCGACAGTAATCATCGGGACTTTGCGGAGCATGTCCAACGTATTGCTCGTTTGTGCTTCGGGGTCTTCATCCAAGCTGTAGGTCAGTTTGTCCATTTCGACTTTCACCATCTTCTTTTGGGCGGTAACGGTGACTTCGTTCAGCACCTCGCTGTCATCGCGCATCAGCAATTCGCCTAAGTCGAGCTGCTTCTGCCGTCCTAAGACAAAGGTTTTCGACGTTGTTTTCTTACCTAATGATTGCAGGGTGACGATATATTTGCCGGGTTTGTCTAACGTCACTTCGAAGAGACCGTCCAAATCGCAAGCCAACAATGCGACCGACTTTTGCGGAGCGCTTGCCAACGCAAAATTGATGGCGGCATAGGGGACTGTCTCACGGCTTAAAGAATCTAATACTTGCCCTTTCACTACATAATCACCTTTGGTTTGTTGAGCTTTCATTGGTAGGGCAGTCGTTAGCAACAAACACAATAAGGCGAACACTTTACATCTCATTTCATCAACACCTTTTGTTTTTCTACTATTTCTATTAATAATTAAGTCTGTTTGCGACACAAAAGTAATATTTTTAACCTATGACCAATAGATTTTAAGTTTAAAGAACTCTAAAATGCCTGTTTGTCAGTTAGGTATCCATATTACTTTCAAATCAGCATATTTTTGGACTATTTTTATCCAAGATAGTTTAAGCCCGGGAAAAGCTTTCCTGTATTTTCGTTTTTATTAACAAAATCATCCTCCTTGACAATCCGCCAGAGGGAGGGCTATTAAAAGAACTTCTTTATATTTGCTCCTAAAACAGAGAACCAATCATATAACAAGAACTATTATACCATAATTATATTAAAGACAAGGAGGATAACTTATGTTATTGACAACAACAAACAACATTGAAGGGAAACGAATCACCACCTATTATGGTATCGTTTCGGGCGAGACGATTATTGGAGCCAATATTTTCAAAGATTTTTTGGCAGGCATTCGTGACATTATCGGCGGGCGTTCAGGGTCTTATGAAAAAGTCTTACGGGAGGCGAAGGATACTGCCCTGAAGGAAATGGCGGAGCAAGCAGCCGAGCGTGGTGCAAATGCGGTAATTGCGATAGATTTAGACTACGAATCCGTTGGAGATACAGGCAGTATGCTGATGGTCACGGCTTCCGGCACGGCTGTCCGCTTCGAATAAGCAAACGGATTCTTGTCCGTATGCGTCCGGTTTTGGCAAGCCGGCAGATGATTTCCTTATACGATAAAGACCCGTTCAAGTCCCTATCGTAGAACCTGACAAATGCATACGTGGAGTTCGGCAAGTCTATATCGTAGGAGCTGGCAAGTCTATATCGTAGCGACTGACCTCGCTATATCGTAGCGAGGTCGGTCGCTACGATATAGCGAGGTCAGTCGCTACGAGGGGGACTTGTCAGTCGCTACGATATAGACTTTTTGTTGGCTTCGTATCCTTTCGGAAAACTGCCCGGTATGTAATGCACCTATCCATATATTCCTTATCTTTGCCCATCCATTTAAAAAAGACATCGTATGAAAATAGCAATAGTGGGAACCGGCTATGTCGGGTTGGTCAGCGGAACCTGTTTCGCCGAAATGGGAACGGAAGTGTACTGCGTGGACGTGGATGAAAAGAAAATAGAGAACCTGAACCGGGGCATCATGCCTATCTATGAACCGGGACTGAAAGAGATGGTGCTGCGCAACCAGCAGGCGGGAAGGTTGCATTTCCTGACCGATTTGTCGGCTTGCCTGAACGATGTGGAGGTGGTATTCAGTGCGGTGGGGACTCCGCCCGACGAGGATGGAAGCGCCGACCTGAAGTATGTGTTGGAGGTGGCCCGTACAGTGGGAAGATATATGAATAAGTATTTGACCTTGGTCACGAAGAGCACCGTCCCGGTAGGAACAGCGCAAAAGGTGCGGCAGACGATTCAGGCGGAATTAGACATGCGCGGGTCGGACCTGACTTTCGATGTGGCATCTAATCCGGAATTCCTGAAAGAGGGAGCGGCAGTGAAAGACTTCCTGAGTCCGGACCGTATCGTGGTGGGTATCGAATCGGAGCGGGCGAAGGAATTGATGACCCGCCTCTATCGTCCTTTCCTGTTGAATAACTTCCGGGTGATTTTTATGGATGTTCCCTCTGCCGAGATGACGAAATATGCGGCGAATGCGATGTTGGCTACACGTATCAGCTTTATGAATGACATCGCGAACCTTTGCGAGATTGTCGGAGCCGACGTGAATATGGTGCGGAAAGGAATCGGGGCAGACCCGCGTATAGGCAACCGTTTCCTGTATGCCGGCTGCGGCTATGGCGGTTCCTGTTTCCCGAAGGATGTGAAGGCATTGGTGAAGACCGCTGCCGACCATGGCTATCCGATGCGTATCTTGCAGGCGGTAGAGGAGGTGAACGAGCAGCAGAAATCCATTCTATACCGCAAATTGGAGAATTATTTTAAAGGCGATTTAAAAGGCAAGCGCATCGCTATCTGGGGATTGGCATTCAAGCCGGAGACCGACGACATGCGCGAGGCGCCTTCGTTGGTCGTTATCCGTAGATTGTTGGAAGCCGGCAGCGAGGTGGTCGCTTATGACCCGGTGGCAATGGACGAATCCCGGAGGCGGCTCGGCGATAGCATCCGTTATGCCAAAGACATCTATGATGCGGTGGTGGAGGCCGACGCCCTGCTGCTGCTGACCGAATGGAAAGAGTTCCGTATGCCTTCGTGGTTGGCAGTGAAGAAACTGATGGCTCATCCGCTGGTCATCGACG
The DNA here is from genome assembly GCA_949289155.1 of uncultured Parabacteroides sp. Lineage (GTDB taxonomy): Bacteria > Bacteroidota > Bacteroidia > Bacteroidales > Tannerellaceae > Parabacteroides. Next base: position 105,274 of record CASEMX010000005.1, on the reverse strand, counting down.
GGCGAAATATCTATGACCCGCAGGAGATGCAGGAATACGGATTCGAATATCATTGCATCGGGAGGTAATCTATGCCGGAAGAGTCGCTGAAGCAAAAGACCGCCAAAGGATTGTTCTGGGGACTGGTCAACAACGGCAGTATGCAGTTGTTGAATCTCCTTATCGGCATCTGTTTGGGGCGCATATTGGGACCGGAGGATTATGGGATGGTCGGTATGCTGACGGTCTTTTCCTTGATTGCCGGCGCATTGCAGGAGAGCGGCTTTACGGCAGCATTGGCGAATAAGAAGGAGATACGTCACGAGGATTATAATGCGGTGTTCTGGTTCTCCGCGCTGTTGAGCTTCTCGCTCTATTGGCTGCTGTTCTTCTGCGCTCCGTTGATTGCCGAGTTCTACCATCAGCCGGAATTGATACCCTTGGGGCGCTATTCCTTCTTGGGATTCTTTATCTCCAGTCTGGGGATTGCTCCCGCCGCCTATATCTTCCGGAACCTGATGGTGAAGCAAAAGGCGATAGCGACGACGTTGGGGCTGGTTGTATCCGGGATTGTCGGCATTACGCTTGCCTATTCCGGGTTTTCTTATTGGGGATTGGCGACGCAGAGCCTGCTCTATGTCGCGGTGCTGAACCTTTACCTTTGGACCGTCTGCCCGTGGCGTCCCACCTTTACTTTCGATTTCCGTCCGATTCGCGAGATGTTCGGCTTCAGCAGCAAACTTCTGTTTACGAATATATTCAACCATGTCAACAATAATCTCTTTTCCATCATCCTCGGCCGCTTCTATTCGGAGCGGGAAGTCGGACAGTTCAATCAGGCGAACAAATGGAACTACATGGGGCATACGCTGATTACCGGCATGGTCAACAGTGTGGCGCAGCCGATGTTCGTCCGGATAGCCGACGATTCGGAACGGCAGCTCCGCGCTTTCCGCAAGATGCTCCGATTTACCTCGTTCATTGCTTTTCCCGCGATGTTCGGGTTGGCTTTTACCGCCCCCGAATTGATTGTAATAGCGATTACCGACAAGTGGCTGACCAGTGCGAAGCTGCTGCAGCTCCTTGCGGTTGGCGGCGCATTCATTCCGATTGCCGGGCTTTACACGAATCTGCTCATCAGCCGGGGCAAATCGAATATTTACCTGTATAGTACGGTGGTATTGGGCGTTCTTCAGCTGATTATAATGCTGCTGCTCAGTCCCTACGGTCTGTTTCTGATGGTCTCGGTCTATGTCGGGGTGAATATTGCGTGGCTTTTGGTGTGGCATCATTTTGTCCGGCGGGAGATACCGTTACGATTGCGCCACGCCTTTATGGACATGTTCCCGTTCGCCGGTTCCGCTGCTGCCGTCATGGTGGCGACCTATTACCTCACCTCCGGCATCGAAAATATCTACCTGCTGGCGATGGCGAAGATAGGTATCGCCGCCGCACTCTATACCCTTATTATGTGGGCGAGCCGCTCCGTTACGTTCCGCGAAAGTCTGGACTTTTTGCTGAAAAGAAAGAATTAAAAAGAGGCCTTTCCACCCCTGTAAACCCCTCCGACAGGAGTGGGAACCTCGCGGAACCCCTTCTTCACGCTTCCGACAGGAGTGGGAACCTCGCAGAACCCCTTCTTCACGCTTCCAACTGGAGTCGGAACCTCGCGGAACCCCTTCTTCATGCTTCCGACAGGAGTGGGAACCTCGCGGAACCCCTTCTTCACGCTTCCGACAGGAGTGGGAACCTCGCGGAACCCCTTCTTCACGCTTCCGACAGGAGTCGGAACCTTGCGGAACCCCTTCTTCACGTTTCCGACAGGAGTGGGAACCTTGCGGAACCCCATCGGCATGCTTCCGACTGGAGTGGGAGCCTCGAAAAACCCCTTTTTCAGGTCAGCAAAGTCTCCTTATAACTTTACAATCTCCAGCGGGACATCGCCCAGTTGGGCTGCCAATTCAGAAAAAGAGCTTTGGAAGGAGCCGTAAATCTTGTGCGTGCGGGCGAGGGTGTACATATCCACTACGCCACCTTGGATTCCGGCCGTCGAATTGCGGTCCGCCTCCTCTTCGGCACAAATCAATCGTTCCCCATAACGGGCGTTCATCTCCTGCTTGACCGATTCCGAGTCGGTCGCTAAGTAAATCAGCAGGTCGGGGTGCTGGGCTAATTCTCTATCAATAGCGGCGAAGAACAATTCAATCGGACTTTGCCGGATAGAAGCGGTATTGTCGGTCCGGCGGATATGCACGCCAATCGTACGCCCTTCGGCAAACCGGGCGCACCGGCGGTCGATGAGGCGTTGAATCTCCGGTTGGGGCACAAAAAGCCGGCGGAGCAGCTCGTAGGAATAGGGTTGGAAGGCGGTATAAGAGGCCATATAGACATCCCCTTGCCGTGCCCAAGCCTCGAAATCGAAGCGCTGTTTGCACAAAGGGGTAATGGATTTCTCGTAAAGGCAACCGTTGAAGCGCATCCGTTGGAACAGGCGGGGCAAATAGAGGTTGCGCCGGCGGGGACGGTCATATACGCCATCCATGAAAGAGGCGTCGCTTATGGAAAAATGGGGTTGCTGGGGCTGATTGAACAACGAACGGAACGGCGCATTCAATGCCCAATCCTGAAACCAGACCACCCGCAGCTCTCTGTCCGTTTTCCGCGCCAAAGTAAGTGCCGAAGCCACCGCCCGCATCCGGTTCGCCAACCCTCCGACCGGAACAAATACGAATTTATCCATCTTCCTTTTTCAAATTAAACCGCAAAGTTAAGGAAGTTCGCGAAGGAATTCTGTATCTTTGTGGATATTTTGTAGAGATAAGAATAAATTTATGCAAGCCATCATATTAGCAGCAGGAATGGGGAAACGTTTGGGTGAATTGACCAAAGAGAATACCAAATGCATGGTCAAGGTAAACGGCGTATGCCTGATTGACCGTTTGTTGAACCAGCTATCCTCTCTCCATTTGGAGCGTATAATCCTTGTAATTGGATATAAAGCGGAAAAGCTCCGGGAACATGTCGGTGATTCTGTCAAGGGGACACCGATAGAATATATCTATAATCCTGTATATGATAAGACAAACAATATCTATTCCCTCTATTTGGCAAAAGAAGAGTTGCAAAAGGAGGATACGCTCCTGATAGAATCTGACCTGATATTCGAGGATTCGCTGTTCCGCAAGATAATTGACAATCCTTATCCCAACTTGGCGCTGATAGCCAAGTATGAGCCGTGGATGGACGGGACAATGGTTTGTTTGAATGAAGAGAATGACATCGTAGATTTCATTTCGAAGAAGGCGTTCCGGTATAGCCAGATTGATACATATTATAAAACCGTCAATATATACAAATTCAGCAAAGAGTTCCTGTGCTCCCAGTATGTTCCTTTCTTGGAAGCTTATAGTAAGGCTTTGGGGAATAATGAATATTATGAGCAAGTCCTTCGGGTTATCACGCTTTTGGATAAATGCGAGTTGAAAGGGCTCCCTTTAAACGGAGAGCGTTGGTATGAGATAGACGATGTTCAGGATTTGGATATAGCAGAAACAATCTTTGCCGAAGGAGACAGGCAACTGAAGCTTTATCATAAACGTTATGGAGGCTATTGGCGTTTCCCGAAACTGAAGGATTTCTGCTATTTGGTTAATCCTTTCTTCCCACCTCAGAAGATGCGCGATGAGATAAAAGCCAACTTTGATACCCTGCTGACCGAATACCCTTCAGGCATGTCGGTCAATACCTTGATTATGGCAAAGAATTTCGGATTAAGACCGGACAATGTCGTAGTTGGGAACGGAGCTGCCGAGTTGATAAAGAGCTTGATGGAGCATATATCTGGCAAGATAGGTATCATTTATCCTACGTTCGAGGAATATCCAAACCGATGTGGTCAGGAAATAGTTCCATTTATTCCTCAGAATCCGGATTTTCATTATACGGCTGCTGATTTGCAGGAATATTATCAGAATAAAGATATAACGATGCTGTTGTTGATAAATCCTGATAATCCTTCCGGGAATTTTATCCCTTTGCCGGAACTAATGCGTTTGTTGGATTGGGCAAAAGCACGACAGATAGAATTTATTTTGGATGAATCGTTTGTGGATTTTTCGGATGAAAGCCGGAAGAATACCTTGTTGAAGAATGAAATCTTGGAGAAATATCCGCAACTTATTGTAGTAAAAAGTATTTCCAAATCTTATGGCGTACCCGGATTGCGGTTGGGACTGGCGGCTTCGTCCGATAAAAAACGTATCGGTCAGATGCGGAAAGATGTCAGCATTTGGAATATCAATTCGTTTGCGGAATTTTATATGCAGATTTATAGTAAATATGATGTTGACTATACCATTGCATGCGACCGGTTTAAGGAGGAGCGGAATATGTTTTACCATGAGTTGCAGGAAATAGACTATCTGCGCGTGATTCCCTCTCAGGCCAATTACTTTTTGTGTGAAGTAACCGGCCGTTTCTCCTCATCGGAATTGGCGGCAATCCTTTTGCAACGTTATAATTTGCTGATAAAGGATTGCGGAACCAAATCGGCGTTTGCCGGAAAGAATTATATCCGGTTAGCTATCCGGAATCGGGAGGATAATAGTTATTTAGTTAGTAAATTAAAAGAGATAACACATGAAAATCATAGACTTTAAGACAATATCCGAACAACATTTTGCTCCATTGCAATGCATAGAATGGGTTGAATATATCCTAAGACATAAATATGAATGTCTTCTTCCGGCGAAAATAAGCCTAAGCATGGGGCATAATATTTTCATGAACACAATGCCCTCTTATATCCCGATGATACAACGGCATGGAGTCAAGCTCGTTTCCCGTTATCCGGACCGGACACCGACTTTGCTCAGTGAGATTCTGTTGTACGATTCGACCGATGGCACGGCTTTGGCTTTGATGGACGGCACTTGGATCACGGCTATGCGGACCGGGGCGGTCGCTTCATTGGCTATAAGAACATTACAACGGAGCGATGCGCAGATATATGCTTTCATGGGATTAGGGAATACTGCACGTTCTACCTTATTGTGCCTGGCCGAATTGTTTGAAAGGAAAAATTTGTACATCAAACTACTTGCCTATAAAGGTCAGGAAGTTCTTTTCCAAGAGCGGTTTGCGGATTATCCGAATCTGCATTTTGAAGTCTGCCCGGATGCGGAATCTTTGATTAACGGGTCGGATGTAGTCGTTTCTTGCATTACGGCCGCCGACCATATTATCGCGCCGGATGCTTGTTTTAAGGAGGGTGTCTTGGTGGTTCCGGTACATACTCGGGGATTTCAGAATTGTGATTTATTTTTTGATAAAGTATTTGCTGATGACACCGGTCATGTCAAGGAATTTAAGTATTTCGATAGATTTAAGCACTATGATGAATTTTCACATGTCCTTTTAGGGGAAAATCCGGGACGAGAAAATGACTGGGAGCGCATATTGGCCTATAATATTGGCATATCTCTCCATGATATTTATTTTGCTTCTCAGATCTATGATGCGATTGGCTCGTCTGCTAAAGAATTGATTTTGGAAAATGAAACAAAAAAATTCTGGGTATGACCGATGATTTGAAACAAGAACTCAGAGCTCGTTTCAATCCGGACGGCTCTCTTTTGCGCCGCCAGCAATTGCGGATGCTGGAACTCTTGGAAGCCGTGGATAAGGTTTGTAAGAAACATGATATTCCTTATTGGTTGAGTTCGGGAACCCTGATTGGAGCCGCACGCCACCAAGGATTTATTCCGTGGGATGATGATTTGGACATAGAAATGCTTCGTTCGGATTATTTGCGTTTGATAGAAGTATTGCCGAAAGAACTTCCGGATAAATATGCCTTGCAAACCCATGAGACAGACCCGAATTACATCTTTATTTATGGGAAGTTGCGAGATAAGAATTCTTATTTAGAGGAGACAAATTCGTATGACCGGATTTGGCAATACCAAGGGATTTATATTGATATCTTTCTCTTGGAACCGATACCTTATCCATTGGCTTGGATAGGCGGACATCTGCAAGGGCAAATATACAATCAGTTAAACAATAACGCTTTGGATGAAAAAACAATGCTGCGCCGGATTCAGCGAATTTATCAATTCAATCAACATATCGGTTTCCCCGTTTTACGCTTCCTGTCAAAACTTTGGCCGAATAGAGCATTGCGGCATACATTCGGGACTCCTTATTTTAAGCCCCGATATAAAGAAGATATATTTCCGTTGGCCGAAATGGAATTTGAGGGGAGAAAGTATCCTGTTCCGCATAATACGGATGCTTTGCTTCGTAAGATTTACGGAGATTATATGCAATTGCCAGATTTGAATTCCATACATCCCCATTATTCCAAATTAGAGTTTTATAAATAATCAGAAAGCCTATGAATCCCCCATTAGTTGATGTCGCCGTATTGATTCTTTTCTTCAACCGGCCGGAGCCGTTGGCGAAAGTGTTTGAGCAGGTTCGGAAAGCGAGGCCGGCAAAGTTGTTTTTGTATCAGGACGGTCCGCGGGGCGAACGGGATTTGCCGGGTATCGAGGCGTGCCGTCAGGTGGTGGACCGGATTGATTGGGAATGCGAAGTGCACCGGCTTTATCAGGAAAAGAATTATGGATGCGACCCGTCGGAATATTTATCGCAGAAGTGGGCTTTTTCGATGGTGGAGAAGTGCATTGTGTTGGAAGATGACGATGTCCCCTCGCTTTCTTTCTTCCCATTTTGCAAAGAGTTGCTGGATAAATATGAGAATGACCCGCGCATTAGCATGATTGCCGGGTTCAATCCGGAAGAGATTACGCCGGGTATCTCGTCCGACTATTTCTTTGCCTCGACCTTCTCGATTTGGGGTTGGGCGAGTTGGCGGCGCGTGATAGATACTTGGGATGAGTACTATTCTTTCCTTGATGATAAAGAAAACATGCGTTTGCTGGAGAATCTTATCCAAGCGCGGAAGTATCGGAAGGACTTTATCTATATGTGCCAGCGGCATCGGGAGAACAAGAAGGCGTATTATGAGACAATTTTCCATGCGTCGATTCTTTTTAATTCGGGTTTGAGCATCGTTCCGACGCGGAATATGATTAATAATCTTGGGGCTACGGCAGATTCCACCCACTTCAAAGGTTCTATCCATACGATGCCCAAAGGTTACCGGCGTATTTTCACGATGAAGCGTTATGAGGTGGATTTCCCTTTGAAGCACCCGCGCTATGTCATAGAAAATACGGCATATAAAGAAAGTGTTTACCGGATTATGGGATGGCGGCATCCGTGGATTAAAATCGCCCGTTCGTTCGAAGAGTTGTTTTTGAACCTGCGTTATGGCAATTTCTCTTTGATAAAGGAGGCTATTATCCACCGGGTGAATAAATGGTTAAAACGCGACCGGCACTTTTGAAAAACAACGGTTGTTCTTAATAAAATACCCGATATTTCCGGACATTTATGCCTATGGTTCAGAGAAAATATAAGGATTGTTTTTCTGTAATAAATGTTTATTATTAAATAGGAATCTCTATCTTTGCGGATTAAAGTGGTAGAAACATAAACACATAAAATAAAACGTGTGATGAAAAGAGTACTTATTCCCTTGTGCTTGGTGCTGGGTTCCCATTTGGCGACAGCTCAGCGTTCGTATCAGTTCAGTACGCCGGAAAGGTTGTTTGTAGAAGGCAAGGAGATGTTTAACTTGAAAAACTATTCGGGTTGCATCGATAAACTGAATGCTTATAAGGCACATCCGACGGAAGCAGATTTGATTCAAGAAGCCGATTATATGTTGGCGTATGCGGCATTCGAACAGGGCAGAGCGGATGCGGAAGAATTATTGAAGGTTTATTTGGAATCTTATCCGGATTCACGCCATACCGATGTGATGAATTACCTTATCGGTTCTATCTATTTTGAAAAAGGAGCCCACGATGAGGCGCTCCATTGGTTAGGCGAGGCGGATATCGACATGTTGAATGTGGAAGAACAGGAGGCGTATAGTTTCCGTTTGGCTTATTCGCTTATGCAAATGGGTGACCGGAAGCAGGCTCGGAACTATTTCGACCGGATTCAGCAGATTGGCAATAAATACCGATATGCCTCAGCATATTACGTGGCATATATCGATTATGCTGATGGGAAATATAATCAGGCGTTGGTGGAGTTTGAAGCGATGAAATCGGTCCCGGGGTATAGCGAATCGTCAGCTTATTACATCACACAGATTTATTTTATCCAAAACAAGTATAGCCGTGTCATAAAGGAGGGAGAAGCTCTGCTGAATGACCATCCGAATAGTCCGAATAATCAGGAATTGTACCGGATTATCGGTGATTCTTATTATCATTTGGGCAATCAAAGTAAAGCCAGAAGGTATTTGAGTCAATATGTGGAAGAGGCGGATGCACCGCTTCGGGGCGATTTGTACCTTTTGGGCGTTTGTCTCTTCAATCAGGGTGAATATGAGGAGGCAGCTAATAATTTCGGACGGGTGGTCAGCCAAAATGATGCATTGACGCAGAATGCCTATCACTATTTAGGGCAGGCTTATCTGAAATTGAACGATAAGAACAAAGCCCGAATGGCATTCGAGGTGGCTGCGACTCTACCTTTTGATGCACAAATCCGTGAGGCGGCGATGTATAATTATGCATTGCTGATTCATGAGACGGCTTTTACCGGATTTGGCGAGTCGGTGATTATTTTTGAAGATTTCTTGAACGATTTCCCGAATTCAAAGTATGCAGATAAGGTGAACGATTATCTGGTGGAAACCTACCTCACGACCAAAAACTATGATGCGGCGTTGAAATCAATCGAGAAAATCCAGCATCCGAGCCTTAAAATATTGGAAGCAAAGCAGAATATCCTTTTCCAATTGGGAACGGAGGCTTTCGCGAATATGAAAATGGACGAGGCAATCGAACTTTTTACTCGCGCTATCCAAATGGGGACTTACAATGAAGAGGCGCGTAGCGAATCTTATTTCTGGAGAGGGGAATGTTATTACCGGAAAGGTGAATACGAGAACGCTATTTCTGATTATCGAACCTATCAAAATAATACGAAACAGCGCGGAACGGATATGTATGCCCTTTCTTTTTATAATTTGGGCTATTGTTATTTCAAACAGCAGGGATATGATGCCGCATTGGGCTATTTCCGTCAATATACAGACTCAGAAGAAAATCATTCCGCGGCATCTTATGCTGATGCGTTCAATCGTATAGGCGATTGCCTCTTCCAGAACCGGCAATTTGCCGCAGCGGAAGAAAATTATAACAAAGCATCACAAGTCCTTCCTTCGGCCGGTGATTATTCTGTCTATCAGAAGGGTTTTGTTTTGGGATTGCAAAAGGATTATCAAGGAAAGATTCAGGTAATGGATCAGCTTATCCGAGAATATCCGGAATCGCAATATGTGGATGATGCTTTGTTTGAGAAAGGACGGACTTATGTCCTCTTGGAAAACCATTCGGCTGCTGCCCGAACTTTTGAACAATTGATAAATGACTATCCGGAGAGCAGTTTGGCTCGGAAGGCAGGAATCCAGATGGGATTGATTTACTATAATACCAACCAACCGGAGAAAGCGGCGGAGGCATATAAAGCGGTAATCAGTCATTATCCCGGAAGTGAGGAGGCGCGCGTAGCATTGCAGGATTTAAAATCGGTGTATATTGATATGAATGATGTAGATGCTTACGTCGCTTATGTAAATTCTTTGGGTGGCAACATACATATTAATATAAATGAACAGGATTCGTTGACCTATATTGCCGCAGAAAAGTTATTTATGCGGGGCGATAACGAAGGGGCACGCCGGAGTATGCAGAATTATTTGCAAAATTACCCGAATGGAGCCTTTAGTATCAATGCAAATTTCTATTTGGCAAGTATTGCTTTCAATTTAAAGGAATATGACGAGGCTTTGCCCATGTTCCAAAAGGTAATAGACAGCGGAGACCGGAAATTCTTGGAAGAATCGACGGCTCGGAAGGCGGAAATCGAATATTTAACCGAAGATTTTGCGTCTGCATTGGAGACGTTCAAGCGATTGGACGAGATTGCCGAGACACCGGCCAATAAAGAGGCAGCAGCATTGGGATTGATGCGCTGCGCGTTGAAGGTGGGCAATCAGAAAGAGGCTCTTGCCGGCGCAAACGATGTATTGAAGAATCCGAAAGTCTCTCCGGAAATTGCTAATGAAGCACGATATGTACGGGCAAAGGCCTATATGGAAGCCGGACAAGAGTCGAAAGCATTGGAAGATTTGAAGTCTTTGAGCAAAGATACCCGTACGGTTGAGGGAGCTGAGGCAAAATATTTGTTAGCGCAGCTTTATTATGATGCAAACGATGATAAGAATGCGGAAGCGGTTTTAGAAGATTTTGCCAAGAATGGTACGCCGCATCAATATTGGTTGGCACGCGGATTTATCCTTTGGGCAGATATTTATATTCGTAAAGGAGATTTAGGACAGGCTCGGGTTTATCTGAATAGCTTGCAGAATAATTATCAGGGAGATGATAATATAAATGAGATGATAGAGGAGCGTTTGGCTAAACTAAAGTAAGTAGGAGGACAAAGATGAAAACAAATTATAAAAAAGTACTTTGTGTAGCGGTCTTGCTCGGTTCAGCCGTTACGATTTCTGCTCAGGAAAAGAAGGAGCAACAGGATTTGGACCGCGAAATGACGCTGGAACGTGAATATGACCCGACAGTGCAGGATGCAAATAAGGTAAATACGTTGCCGGAAATCAAAGAACCGGAAGTAATAAAGCATTCCATTGACTATTCGGACTTTACATTAGCTACGGACCCGGAGAAACAAATCGCTGTATTACCGTCCGGTGATTTCATGACGCAAATGAATTATAACAAACGTCGTGGATATTTGAATGTCGGAGCTGGTATGCATCTGAATGTTGATGGGGATTTCGGCTATCATATTCTGAGTACGGAAAAAGACAAGCTGAATCTCTTCTTTTCGCATCGTTCGACGAATGGAAAGGCTAATTACGGCACGGTGGATTATTGGGATTTTGACGAAGAGACCAAAGCAAAACTGAATGATAACTTAGGTGGAATCAATTATGCCCATGTGTTCGATAAAGCTATCTTGAATTTGGGTGCGCAATATCGTTATACCGGTTTTAATTATTGGGGAATTCCGCCACGCGACACTTCTCTTGGTCCGAATTACTATCTTAATCATAGCGATCGCGAGACTAATCAGGTAAATCAGACGATCCAAGCCAAAGTGGGCGTAGAGGCGCATGAAGATGCGGACCTTTTTTATTTAGTTGATTTGGATTATATCAATTTCTCCCATAAATATGGGGCGAGTGCCCAGTTGGATGGTCCGACTGAACACACGATTGATGTGAAGTTCGATCTTAATGCGCGTTTTAATGGAGAACAGCGTATAGGTATCGGTGGGCAGGTGGAATATTTCAATTATAATTTGCCTATCTATCCGGACGGTACGCAAAGTGCTTGCGTTTTCCAGAATCATGCAGAGATTATCCTGACACCTTACTATCGTGTGGCGGGAGATAATTGGAAGGTACAGTTAGGTGCCAATGTGATGTTGGTAACGGGCGAAGAGAAATCTTTTACAGCTTCGCCTAACATAATGGCAGATGTAGAAGTGGCAGACCGCACTGTACTTTATCTCACGGCAAAAGGACGCCTCTATTCGAATAGTGCATATGAGACTTCACTTGTGAATCGTTATGTGAATCCGACCGAAGAGATTGCTCCGACCCGTGAGTGGCTTAATGGACAAATCGGACTGAAGAGCGGTGTGGCTAAGAGCTTTTGGTTCGATGTTTTTGCGGGATACCGGATTGCATCGAGCGATTGTCTCTTCCTCCCGGCGCGTTCGTTCTATTACGATCAAGGTTTTGCCGGATTCTTGGATGCAGTATCGTTAGTGAATACGAAACGATTCTTTGCGGGAGCGAATTTAAAGTATAGTTATCAGGACTTTTTGGATATCAGCCTGAAGGGTGTGTACAATCACTGGACGGCTGAATACGATGACGAAGCAAATTGGGTTCCTTTTACCCCGGATATTGAGCATGTGTGGGGTAAACCGAAGGTGGAATTGGATGCAGATGTTACTGTTAAGCCGATTGATAAGTTGGCCATCTCGCTGAACTACCATTTGGCAACCGACCGTTATACCGAGTTGGGCGGTTATAAGGTTGTGAAGCTTGACAATGTGAACGAATTAAATCTTACCGGCTCTTATACATTCAATGATACTTTTGGTATTTACGTAAAAGCAACGAATCTTTTGAATCAGGATTACGATTTATATTATGGTTATCCGAATCAAGGCATCACGTTGATGGGAGGAGTAAACATCAATTTCTAACTATTGGCTCAAATAAATCGGACCTTTGGACGGTTTGGTATGAAATTCTCATATTTTCGACAAGGAATAGAGTTGTGAATCAGAAAAAAGCATTACCTTTGCCGGAAATTTTGAGAGAGGCAATATAATGTCTAACTTACTAATTAAAACAAAACAAATTTAGTATTAACAATTTTAGAATGGAAAATTTAAAAAACATCCAGCCCATCGAGAATTTCGATTGGGATGCTCTTGAAAAGGGCGACACCTACAGCGAGGTAAGCAAGGCGGACCTTGAAAAGACGTACGACGAAACCCTGAACACTGTAAAAGACAAGGAAGTGGTGATGGGTACAGTTACTGCAATGAACAAAAGAGAAGTTGTAGTAAATATCGGATTTAAATCGGATGGCGTAGTTCCGATGTCGGAATTCCGTTACAATCCGGATTTGAAAGTAGGCGATCAAGTAGAAGTTTACATTGAAAGCCAAGAAGACAAAAAAGGACAATTACTCCTTTCTCACAAAAAAGCACGCGCTTCTCGTTCTTGGGAACGTGTTAACCAAGCTCTCGAAAATGACGAAATTATCAAGGGATATATCAAATGCCGTACGAAGGGCGGTATGATTGTAGATGTATTCGGTATCGAAGCTTTCTTGCCTGGTTCACAAATCGACGTGAAGCCGATTCGCGATTACGACGTATTCGTTGGAAAAACTATGGAATTCAAGATTGTTAAAATCAATCAGGAATTCAAGAACGTGGTTGTTTCACACAAGGCACTTATCGAAGCTGAACTCGAACAACAGAAGAAGGATATCATCTCGAAGTTGGAAAAGGGACAGGTTCTCGAAGGTACAGTCAAGAATATTACATCTTACGGCGTATTCATCGACTTGGGCGGCGTAGATGGTTTGATTCATATCACCGATTTGTCTTGGGGCCGTGTTTCTCATCCGGAAGAAATCGTTCATTTGGACGAGAAGATCAACGTGGTTATCCTCGACTTCGACGACGAAAAGAAGCGTATCGCTCTTGGTTTGAAGCAACTGACTCCGCATCCTTGGGACGCGCTTGACCCGAACTTGAAAGTGGGCGACCATGTCAAAGGTAAAGTTGTCGTTATGGCAGATTACGGTGCATTCATCGAAATCGCTCCGGGCGTAGAAGGTTTGATTCACGTATCGGAAATGTCTTGGACGCAACATTTACGTTCAGCTCAGGATTTCATGAAGGTGGGCGACGAAGTAGAAGCTGTAATCTTGACACTCGACCGCGAAGAGCGTAAGATGTCTCTCGGTATCAAACAGCTGAAACCGGATCCATGGGAGAATATCGAGGAACGCTTCCCGGTAGGTTCTCGCCACATGGCTAAGGTTCGCAACTTCACTAACTTCGGCGTATTTGTTGAAATCGAAGAGGGCGTGGATGGTTTGATTCATATCTCTGACCTTTCTTGGACGAAGAAGATTAAACATCCGTCTGAATTTACGCAGATTGGTGCAGATATCGAAGTTCAGGTATTGGAAATCGATAAGGAAAACCGCCGCTTGAGCTTAGGTCACAAGCAATTGGAAGAGAATCCTTGGGATGTATTCGAGACAATCTTTACTATTGGCTCGGTTCACGAAGGAACTATCATCGAAATGTTGGATAAGGGTGCAGTCGTTTCATTGCCTTATGGCGTAGAAGGATTCGCTACTCCGAAGCATTTGGTTAAAGAGGACGGTTCGCAGGCTCAGGTTGATGAGAAGTTGCCGTTCAAGGTAATCGAATTCAACAAAGATGCTAAGCGTATTATCTTATCTCACAGCCGCGTGTTCGAAGATGAGCAGAAGAGCGCAAAGAAAGAGGCTTCTGAAAAGAAAGCTAAGCACAACAAGAAAGAGGACAATAATCTGATGTCAACTCCGCTGGAGAAAACGACATTGGGTGATATCGAGGAGTTGGCTGCTTTGAAAGAAAAACTTTCTGGTAAGTAATTCGCTCGTGTAGAATAGATAAATTGAAAAGCCGATTCGTTAATGAGTCGGCTTTTTTTGTGTTATAATTTGATTTACATAAAGTATGAAGAAATTAGTCATATTCGATTTGGACGGTACGTTGTTGAATACGATTGCCGATTTGGCGCATAGTACAAATTATGCCTTGGAAAAGAACGGATTCCCGACGCATGAGGTGGGCGAGTTCAACTATTTTGTCGGGAATGGCATCAATAAGTTGTTTGAACGGGCATTGCCGGAAGGCGAAAGGACCGCGGAGAATATCCAGCGTATCCGCCAAGATTTTTTACTCCATTACGATAAACATAATGCCGATTTAAGCCGCCCTTATGATGGGATAAGCGAATTGTTGGCGGCTTTGCAGGAAAAAGGAATCAAGATTGCGGTCGCCTCGAATAAGTATCAGGCGGCTACGGAGAAGCTGGTTCCGCATTTCTTTCCGACGATTCGCTTCACGGCCATCTTCGGGCAGCGGGAGGGAATCAATACCAAGCCGGACCCGACGATTGTGCAGGATATCCTGCGGCAGGCCGATGTTGCGAAGGAGGAAACGTTGTATGTCGGCGATTCGAACGTGGATATGCAGACGGCAATCAATGCCGGCGTCGATGCCTGCGGGGTTACGTGGGGTTTCCGTCCGGTCAGCGAATTGCAGGATTATCATCCGAAGTATATCGCGCAAAAGGCGGAAGATATCCTTCGGTTTGTGGAAGAGTAAATCATACTCAAAAAATGTTTTCGCACATGTGCGGAAAGGCATATAAAAAATAAAATATGCTTTCGCACTTGTGGGAAAACATTTCTCAAAAATAAAGAGCGTTTCCGCACTTGTGGGAATAGCTCCATAAAAATAAAAAACAAATCCCCAGTTGTGGGAAAACATTTCTCAAAAATAAAGAGCGTTTCCGCACTTGTGGGAATAGCTTCATAAAAATAAAAAACAAATCCCCAGTTGTGGGAAAACATTTCTCAAAAATAAGAAGTGTTTCCGCACTTATGGAAATAGCTTCATAAAAATAAAAAACAAATCCCCACTTGTGGGAAAACATTTCTCAAAAATAAAAAATGATTTCGGAGCTCTCCGAACGGCTTCTCAAAAATAAAAAATGATTTCGGAGAACTCCGAAAATACAAATTGTGCTTCAGAAATGTTTTCCCACTTGTGGGACGGTCTTTGAGAATATAAAAAAGGTGTGCCGAAATACTACGCTGCATTTCGGCACACCTTCTATCGTTCCCCTTTTATCTGCTATTTCCTATTCCGTATAATAGACTCGTTTCACGCGCGGCGAGACGGAGGTCAGGATTTCGTAGGGGATGGTCTTCAACCGGTCGGAGAGTTCGGAAACTGGAAGCTCTTCGCCGAATACAATCACCGTATCGCCCTCCTGCGCGTCGCTGTCGGTCACGTCAATCATGCAGGCATCCATGCAGATATTCCCGATTATCGGACAACGTTTGCCGCGTATGACAACCTCGCCGTGACCGTTGCTGAAATGACGGTCCAAGCCGTCGGCATATCCGATAGGGATAATGGCAATGCGCGAGTCGCGCTCGACGTAACTCCGTCGGCTATAACCGATGGAATCGCCCGCCGGAACCTGCTGTATTTGGAGAATAGTCGTCTTCAATGTGCTCACGGTGCGCAATCCTTTGATGCCCGACGCGCTGACTCCATAAAGTCCGATTCCGAGCCGTACCATATCCATCTGATAATCCGGAAAACGTTCGATTCCTGCCGTATTCAAGATATGTTTGATGACGGAATGTCCGATTCCGGCTTCCAGTTCGGCTGCAGCCTGTTGGAATTTATGCAATTGTTCGTGGGTGAAATCGTCGAATACGAAGGAATCGCTTCCCGCAAGATGGGAAAAGACGGAGCGGACCCGCACACCGCTCTGCGCATTCAACCGTTCGCATAATGCAGCGACTTCGCCGGGTTGGAAACCCAGCCGGTGCATTCCGGTATCAATCTTGATATGTACCGGATAAGAAATAATGCCGCGGCGTTCGGTCTCCCGAATCATTGCTTCCAACAAACGGAAGCTATAAACCTCCGGCTCCAAATTATATTCGAACAACGTATTGAAACTGCTGAATTCCGGATTCATTACCATAATCGGAATCGTTACGCCCTCTTTGCGAAGCGATACGCCTTCGTCCGCAACAGCTACGGCAAGGTAATCGCAGTGATGTTCTTGCAATGTCTTTGCCAATTCGTGTGCGCCACTGCCATATCCGGAGGCTTTTACCATGCAGACCATTTTGGTTTCCGGTTTCAGTTTCGAGCGATAAATGTTGAAGTTATGGACAATCGCGGAGAGATTGACTTCAAGTATCGTTTCGTGTACCTTTTTCTCTAACAGTTCGGAGATACGTTCAAAATGGAAACGGCGGGAGCCTTTCAATAAAATCAATTCGTCGTGGAACTTCCGGATAGATGGAGAAGAGATGAACTCTTCGGTGGTGGAATAGAATTCTTTCTCCAAATCATTGCTGAAAACGGAGGCATATTCTTTCACATCCTTTCCGATACCGATGAGGCGGTTCACATGCTTGCGTTCCACCAAATCCGCTACCTTTTTATAAAGAGACTTCGGTAATGTTCCGGTCTGGAGAATATCGGAAAGAATTAATGTGGATTTCAGCTCTTTTCCTACCTTCCGGCTCTGCTGGAAATCGAGTGCGATGGCCAACGAATTGATATCAGAATTGTAGGTATCGTTAATCAGGAGACAATTATTGATTCCCTCTTTCACATCCAAGCGCATCTCGACCGGTTCCAAGTGGGCAAATTTCGTTTCATCGTTCACGCTGGTCGGTTTTAAATAGAGCATGACCGCCAGACAATGGATGACATTTTCGATAGATGCGTCATCGGTAAAAGGAATAACGTAGGTTTTGTCGAAACCTAACAGCGTACAGTGGAGAATGGTTTCGTTTTGCCGCTTTTCTATCGATTCGATATAAAGAGGCGCTTCCGTATCGGTCCGGCTCCATGCGATAGCTTTGTGAGAAAGGCAGGCGGCTTCAATCGCATTCGCGATAAAAAGGTCGTCACCGTCGTAAATAATCGCTTCGCTATCGTTGAAAAGGGATAACTTCTCTTGACACTTTTGGTTCATCGAGATGAAATTTTCCTGATGCGCTTCGCCGATATTGGTCAGTACGCCGATAGTCGGCGCAATAATCGGCTGTAAATATTCCATTTCATCCGGTTGGGATATTCCGGCTTCGAAGATGCCCAAGGTATTTTTCTCGTTCATTTCCCATACGGATAAGGGAACACCGATTTGGGAATTGTAACTGCGCGGCGAACGGACGATATCGAACTCGTTATGCAATAGCTGATAAAGGAATTCTTTTACGACGGTTTTCCCATTACTGCCCGTTATACCAATAACCGGAATCTGAAAACGTTTCCGATGATATATCGCCAGTTTCTGTAATGCCCGTAATACATCTTTTACTAAAAGGAAATTAGCGTCAGGCATATTCTCGAATTCCGGCAATATCTGGCTTACTACGAAATTACGGACCCGTAATTTGTATAAATCTTTGATATAGCGATGTCCATCATTCGTTTTAGTTGTCAAAGCAAAGAACAATGTTTGTTCCGGGAACGACAACCTCCGGCTATCGGTTAATAATATACTGATAATAGTATCCTGCAAAATAGTAGTTTTAGCCCCGATAATTTGGGCCACGTCTTTAATTGCGTATTCCATTTTTACTTCAATTTAGACCTTAACATGGTTTGCTCTTTCGAAAAGTCAAAGAAAGGCATTTTCTCGTTAAGTCGGTCAATCTTTAACAAAGTTTGCAAAATAAATTTCTGATAGGCTTCACTGTCCGGATTAAAGGGACGGTGCGCAATCGCTTTCCGTATTTCTTCGCATATATCCATTAGCTTTTTTGCTTCCGGCGTCAAAGCAGTTTGAACGAACCGCTCCCAGATATAATCTACGGCTTGTGCTGACGGATGAATCATATCTTCTGCATAAAAACGGTAATCGCGGAGTTCATCCATCAGGATTTCGTACGAAGGAAAATAGCCGGTTTGTTCCGGGTGTAGTCGGGTTAATTCGTCAATAGCTAATAAAAGTGTCGCTTTGCTGAGTTGATTTCCATGCGCCCCATCTTTCCAATGGCGGATAGGACTGACCGTAAACAAAATCTTCAGGTCGGGAATCTCTTTTTCCATCCGTTCCAACAGCGGTGACCAGTGTTGTACGATTTGTTCGACGGTCAATCGTTCGCGAAGGAACAATTTTTCGGGCAATTTGTGGCAATTTGCTACAATCTCCCCGCTTTCTTTCCAGCGGTAAACCCATGATGTGCCGAATGTAATCAATAATCGCTGACTGTTATGAAAGAATAGGGAAGAACGCTCCAAGCGTCCATTAATCAGCGTCAGGCATTCTTCAAGAGAGGGTGCGGAAAAACGGCTGTGATGCCGGAAACTATGGAATAATCCGCCTGCCGAAAAGATATCTTCCGGTTGAAAGATATGCGGGGATAAGAGAAGTTCGAGTGCATCGGCAATAGATGCCGGATTATATAATGTACCGAATGGATTAATATCTACTCGGAATTTCACCTCTTCCAATTTCTTCCCGATACTTTCAGCGAAACATGAGCCCAATAAAGTAATTTGTTCGGCATAAGAAAGCCGGATAGGCATATCCGGGAGAGTTATTTGTGTGAAGAAATCCATAACTTGCTATTTTGACGGTCAAAGATACAGCAAGGAATCGGTAAAGGCATATTACTTTTCTTGTTTTTTTGATGCAGGCTCCTACTTTTTTTCTCTTCCTATCCAATCTTTTCTCAAGAATAATCGCTCTTTTCCCACAAATAATCCTTTATTTATATTTTTTTAGGTAAAAACTCAGCGAATTATGCGGATATAAGAAAATATTTAGTTTAATTTGTATTCGATAATTGGGAATGTAAAAATCCTTTCTTAAAACATTTGAAGTATGAAGGACACTCTTGGAACAAATTTAACGGGTGAAGAAGCTGTTAAATTGAATGAAACGAATGAATTGGCAGCTAATGCGGAAAATGTATCCGAAGCAGTTGCTGTGGATGAGGCTGCAAATGGAGAAAATCCGCTTGCCGAAAAAATAACAAAAGATGAAATCCTGAATCGGTTGCAGACTTTGGTGGACGCACCGGTCGAAACCGTGCGCGATGAGGTAGAATCGTTGAAGCAGGCATATTATAAAATCCGCCAAAATGAGGAAAATGCATTGAAGCGGGCATTTATCGAGCAAGGCGGCAAGGAAGAGGATTTTGCAGTTCCCGAAGATGCACAAGAAGAACGGCTGAAGGAACTTTTGAACGATTATAAGGAAAAGAAAGCGGCTTTCATGGCTGAAGAAGCGAAGGTGAAGGAGGCAAACTATGAGGCGAAATTGCAACTTATCGAACGGTTGAAGATTTTGTGCGAAAGTCAGGATGATTTTAATAAGTTGTATAATGAATTTAAGGAGATTCAGCAAAAATGGAAAGAAATTAAGCTGGTTCCTGCCGAGCATGTTTCTGAATTGTGGAAAGAATATCAGCTTTACTCCGAGAAGTTCTACGATTTAATCAAAATAAATAATCAGTACCGCGATTATGATTTCAAGAAGAATTTGGAATTGAAAACGGCGCTTTGCGAAGCGGTGGAAAAATTGGAGGGAGCGAAAGACATTATCTCTGCTTTTCATCAATTGCAGAAGTTGCATCAGCAATGGCGTGAGATTGGTCCGGTAGCAAAAGACTTGCGTGAAGATTTATGGTCTCGTTTTAAAGCCGCTTCTACCGTTATTAATAAGCGGCATCAGCAATATTTTGATGCACAAAAGGCTAAAGAGCAGGAAAATTTAGTAGAAAAAACTGCACTTTGCGAGGCTGTTGAAGCAATAGACTTATCCACTTTGAAGAGTTATAAGGACTGGGACGAAAAAAATAAATACGTTTTGGAACTGCAACAGAAGTGGAGAACGATAGGTTTCACACCTAAAAAATATAATACGAAAATTTTTGAGCGTTTCCGTACGGCTTGCGATGTATTCTTCACAAAGAAAACCGAATTTTATAAGGCGTTGAAGGCAGAAATGGAAAAGAATCTGCAAAGAAAGCGCGAATTGTGTGAAAAGGCTGAGGCTTTGAAGGATAGTACGGATTGGAAGGAAACGACCGATAAGTTTATCGCTTTGCAGAAGGAATGGAAATCGATAGGTCAGGTAACACGTCGCCATTCGGAAGCTATTTGGAAACGTTTTATTACGGCATGTGATTATTTCTTTGAGAATAAAAATAAGAATACCTCTTCTCAACGGGGCGAAGAACTGGCTAATTTAGAGGCGAAAAAGGCTCTGGTTGAGAAGGTGAAGTCCTTAGATGAATCATTAAAAGCGGAAGAAGCAATTGCGCAATTGAAGGAATGGATTGCAGAATGGAATGGAATTGGTCATGTCCCGTTCCGAGAGAAAGACAAATTGTATGATGCATTCCATAAAGCAGTTGATGAGCAGTTTGACCGCTTGAGAGTTGACCAGCGCGACCGGAGGATAAAATCGTTCCGTAATAGTGTCAATGAAATGGCAGGAAAGGGCAAAGGGAAACTCTATTCTGAACGTGAAAAGTTGATGCGAAACTATGAGCGCATGAAGGGCGAATTGCAAACCTATGAGAATAATATAGGCTTTTTAAGTGTCTCTTCGAAAGGCGGAGGCGGTTTAGTGAAAGAAATGGAACGTAAGATTGCTAAACTGAAGGAGGAGATGGAAATAATTGTCAAGAAAATTGATGCCATTGACGAGAATTTAGAATAAAAGAGCAGAGGAAGTCAAAATAGCATTAAGATATCATTTCATCATTCCGAGCGCGGTCGAGTAGTCCTTATTCAGTTGCCAACACGTGTTGGGAGGTCATCGAGGGTCCTCAAAGGCTCGGCAACACGTGTAGACAGATTTTCTTCGGAGGAAAATGGTAAAAACCGGAGCAAAGCGGAGGCAAACATCTCCTACAAACAGAGTAAAAGACCCTTCGAATGCGCTCAGGGTGACGAAATAATAGCCTGATTCAGATTTGACACATCCCCTTTTTTTGTCATGATATCTCTCCATTATTTCAATCCGGGTAGCGAGGAGGCGATTTGTTCGGGGATTCCGAATTATACGCCATCGAGTAATGTGCAGCGTATGTCCAAAGATTTGGCTTGTTTGCCGATTTGGTATGCGAAAGCAACGGATTATGTTTGGGCTGAAGGTGAGTTGGCGAGGAAATATATAGCGGAGATGCGTCATTCTTTCTCGGATTTGCCGAGATTATTCCCGGAAGAGGTGCAGGAGTCATCCGTTCTTTCTTTGGAGGCGTCGCCATGGGGATTAGCTCCGAATAGTTTGCGTGCCTGTCAACAACTGAAGAAAAAACGGAATCTCTCGTTAATTGTCCCGGAATGGCGCGATGTCTATCGGACATTGGTCGGTCGGCAGACGGCACGGGAGGTATTATTGCGGGTAAAGGAGCTGCTCCCGGATATTGCTTTTCCGGAACCGCCCTGTTTTTGTCGAACGCCAGAAGAGGTGATACATTATATAAATGGTAGCACTTCTTCTTTTGTATTGAAGATGCCGTTTTCTTCTTCAGGGAGAGGATTGCTTTGGCTTCTGTCCGGCAGAGTGGAAGAGAAGGAGCGGCAATGGATAAACGGGGCAATCCGAAAGCAGGGAGAAATCAGTATAGAAGCTGTATTGGATAAGGTGCAGGATTTTGCGATGGAATTTTATTCCGATGGAAAAGGAAAGGTCGAATATTGCGGGCTGTCGGTTTTCGGAACTTTGGAGCGGGGCGCTTATTCGGGGAATATTTTAGGTTCGGAGGCTTACCGGAAGTCTTTTCTGTTAAGGTTCGTTACCGAGGAGCTGTTGGATAGGGTTCGGAGGGCTTTAGAAACTGCATTGGCCGAGCGATATGGTAGGCTTTATGCTGGCAATATCGGCGTGGATATGTTATTATATCGGCAGGGAAATGAAATCCGGATTTATCCTTGCGTCGAAATAAACATGCGACAGACGATGGGAATGCTTGCCGTTTGTTTATCAGAAAGGATAGGCGAAGGAAAACACGGACATTTTTCCGTGCGATATGAGAAGCCGGAGGGAGAAGTATTGAGAAAACACCGGCAGATGCAGGAGCAATATCCTCTTATTATGGCGGAAGGTAAGATACGTCGGGGATATTTGAGTCTTTGCCCCGTCTCAACAGAGACACATTATTGGACTTATATCATTGTTTCATAACTATAAATTAACATCTCATGAGAAAGGCAAATTTATTTATCTTATTTCTGCTGATAGCAGTTGTATCGTTTGCTCAGCAGTCGCTTTGGGGCGGACAGAAAATTGTTTCCCCGGAAATCCATCCGGACAATCGTGTTACTTTCCGGTTCTTTGCTCCTAAAGCTGTCAAAGTACAAGTAACGGGCGACTTCTTGCCGCCGCAGAAGATTGAATCGAAGTACGGAAAGATGGATGTTCCGGGCGTCGCTGATTTGAAAGAGGGCGAAAAGGGCGTATGGGAATATACGACTCCGGAACCGCTGCCCTCAGAATTGTATAATTATACTTTTATTGTGGACGGGATTACGAATATCATCGACCCGAACAACGTGTATGTGAGTCGGGATGTCGCATCGCTGTTTAATATTTTCATTATTAAAGGAGGATGCGGTGATTTGTATAGCGTGAATAAAGTGCCGCACGGGACATTGACCCAACGTTGGTACAATAGTCCGACTTTAGGATACGACCGCCGTATCACAATCTACACGCCGGCAGGATACGAAACCAGCGGGAAACGTTATCCGGTGCTTTATCTGTTGCATGGCATGGGAGGTGACGAGGAGGCTTGGATTACTTTAGGCCGTACCGTGCAGATTATGGATAATCTGATTGCAGAGGGTAAAGCTAAACCGATGATTGTAGTTATGCCGAACGGGAATGTTGACCAAGAGGCTGCACCGGGCGAATCGAGCTTGGGGTTATATAAACCCTATACTGACCTGCCACGTACGATGGAAGGAAGCATGGAGACTTCATTCCCGGATATCATGAAGTTTGTCGAGCGCAATTATCGTGTGGAAAAGAAAAAGTCGGGACGTGCCATTGCGGGACTTTCGATGGGTGGTTATCATTCGTTGCATATCTCGAAGGAGTATCCGGATAAATTCGATTACGTCGGACTCTTCTCGGCGGCTATTCTTCCGGGCAAAGAGGCTACGTCGCCTGTTTATGCAGATTTGGAGGGTAAATTAGCTAAGCAGTTCAGCCAAGCTCCGAAGCTGTATTGGATTGCTATCGGCAAGACGGACTTCTTGTATAAGGCGAACGAAGAATATCGTGCTTTGTTAGACCAACATCATTATCCTTATGTATATCGGGAGAGCGATGGCGGGCATATCTGGCGTAATTGGCGTATTTATCTTTCGGAGTTCGTTCCGATGCTGTTCAAGTAAGGTTTCCGCAATAACTCGTTGAGCATATAAAACAGAGAGTAAAGGAATCGTACCGGCAATTTGTGGGGAGCGATGAGCGATTCTTCGGAGAAAGGGAGGATGATGTCTCCTTTGTTGAAGCGATAGAAGCTGAGCTCTTGCAGGGTGATGGTAGCATCTGAAGGCATCCCGCTGTAGGCATAATCGAAGCTCAGCTTCGCGCAGATGTTCAAATGATAGTCTGCGTAGTAGTATGCAGTATAGCAATCGCTCTCTTCCGATTCCTCTTTGAACCAATGGTGGCGCGATGCCATGTCAGTTAATCTTCCGTAGTTGGTGAGTACACACAGATAGCGCGGAGGATATTTCTCTGCGAAGTTGTGGAGTAAGAATTTCGTTTTCCGCATGGAAAACTGGAGGACGGGCTGAGTTATGCGGGCGGCTTTTAGTTGGTCGCTCCATTTCATCCGCTCTTCTTTTGTAAAGTCCGTTGGGAATACCAACTGAATCTGGGCTTTTGAGGGCAGCGTATAGCGCATGCCGTCGGCATTGCATAGGGTTCCGTCGAAGAGGCTGCGGAACGACTGGACGAGTTGTCCCTCTTCATAGACTCCCCAAATCAAGGAGACTGCAAATCGGCGCATGACGAGATTGTTGATGAAATGCGCCTTCCATTCTTCCGCTTCCCATGTGCGTCCGTTGGCTAATGCGATTCGCAGCCGCTCCGTTTCCATTCGATAGAGGGAGAGGAGTATCTGTTTCCATTCGTAGAACTCTTTTCGGGCATTCTTGGCAGTCTTGACGTCGTCCGTTCCGAATGCGGTGGGCAGGGAGCGTACTTCCCGTTTCCATTTGCAGTCGTAGATGCGAAGCGTGAAGTCGGGCTGCAGGGTGACGGTAAAGGTATGGTCAATATAATCGACTGTCCGCTGAAAGTGTGAGTCGAGTCCCATATCCGGGGCGCAAGCGTCCAAGAATTCATCGATAGTCATGCTGCGTTCGTCGGCTTTCCTTTGCAGGGCAGCGTAGGCGAGGCGCTTTACGGGGAGGCAGGTCGCTCGGAGGAGGATATCCTCCAACAGCAAATAGGCGATGTTGCTGCCGTTCAACGCCAAGGCGCGGACGGCATATTCTGCCAACGAATGGGTTTCATCGCTCTGGCTCCATTTCAGAATTTGCGAAACCAAGCGGATGAGTTGCGTATCGGAGGCATAGAGGCAGTAGGGACGCAGCAGATGCTGGCGGTTCTGGTCCGCTCCTTCTTGTACCCAAATATCGAAGGCTAACTTAAGGCTCCGCTGGAATTTTTGCTGGTCAAAGAGCGCAACGATGGCATCACATGCCGGGATGCGTGCCCATTGCTTTTCCTTTGAATAGGCATACAGCAGATACTGGAACACAACCGGATGCAGTTTGCTCTTCGAGTCCTTTAAACGCATCGCCCACGGCGAAGTCATCGGCAAATCGTAATAGAATGCATACAATCCCGGGTCGATATGGTCGATGCAATATTGTACTACCGTATCGGCATCCGGCAGTAATGCCTCTCCATATTTGTGCTGGTTTTCCCAGCATTGCATGAGTTTATCTGCTGACAGCGTCTTTTCTTGCAGTTGAGGCAATGCCTTTTCCAGCAGCGGACGCACGATTTCCTCTTTCGTTTCCAATAATGCCACCATCCGTTTCTGTATCTGGAACGATGGATGCGCTAACAGGCGGATTGCCTCCTGATAATTGCTCCATTCACTGGCGAGGATAGTATCCAGCCATGCTTCGACTTGCTCCTCTTCCAGCTGGTCGTCCCAAAGTACTTCCCAAGCCTCCGTTTCGTAACGCTTGATATCGTTTGAGGTAATCAGCCCCTCCGTTTGCATCGTGATGGCGGTCATGAACAACTCTCGGATGCCGATGCCGAATTCCTCCAGCAGCAGTTGCTTGCTGTCGTCAAACGGAATGTCCAGCCACTCCTTGCGCCCAATGCAGAACTGTTCGATGATGAAATAGCTGTTTTCTGTGTATCCTCCGATTGGCTCGACCAGCAAGCCGCGCAAAATCTCTTTCGCTAAGGGCGAGTACTCCTGCCAGAGGCTTAATATGGCAATCCAATAGTTCGTTTCGCCGAAACCGATGAAGCAGCCGGTGTAGAGCTTCTCCTCCCAATCCTCGTCCGTCGCTTTTCCTTCCAAGAAGTGCATAGAGGGCAGATGGTCGTCTCCCCACTCGTCAAAACAGTTCAATAGCTCGAGCGTTGTCCCTTGGATGCGCTTCTCGATAGAGGAGGAGTGGGGCACTTCGTCGCCGGCATGAATCAGCATCGCCAACAGGAGCAGGCTCTCATTGCACCGTTCTTGCAGGGCGGCATAGACTTGGCGGAACAGCGCCGGGTCGTCGCAGAAGAGCTGCCGGAACATCTTGGACAGGTCTGCTCCGAAAAATTGATGCGTCGCCAGCAGGCAGTAGAAGGGAACCATCGGTGCTTGGATGGACTGCAGGTAACGGTAGGTCTCCTCCGTGTCCTTGCACAGGCGGAAGATGACAAGGGTTGCATTCTCGTCGTCGCCGATGAGCTGGCACAGCGTTTGCCGGGCGTGCGGGAGGTTCTGGCTGAGATGGAACAGGAAAATGAGGTTCCACTCGTCATTCCGCTCGGAAACAGAGCTTTCGAGGGCAGGCAACCAAAAGGCATACTTCGCCGGTTGAGCAGCAAGCAGGCGGACGGCGATATACAGCGCGAGGTAATAGCCGTAGTCCTTTTCACGAGGAGTGCGGGGCGCTTGCAAATGGTGGTATGCGTACGAAATGGCTCCGGCTTTCGACCAGCGGAGGGCAGCTTGCGCCAACGCGTAAATCGCTTCCGCCTCCGGCTTCCGGTCCTCACATTTATAAATCAAAGCAGTCAGGATTTGCTCGATGGAATAGCCCAGCCGGAGGTTGACTTCGATTTCCAGCTCATGTTGGTAAGGCTCGCTGAAGAGGCCTGATTTCCGTTGTTGAGAGATGACAAGCAGCATTTGACGAGCTAAAGAGGAGATTTCCGCATCCGGATTATCCAATGCCTGACATAACCAAGTGGGGTAAAGAAGGTCCTTCTGGCTGCGCAGCTTTCTCGGGTTGGGGCGTACCTCCTTTTCTTTCCGCTGGCGGTAAAAATCCCGATATACTCCCAGTTGGAGCATACGCGCACGGCCTAAGCATGGTTCTACATCTCTTCTCCATAACTTCATCATCTCTCGTCTTGTCAGTATCATAGCTATTCCAAATTTAAATTTCGTTTCTGTTTATCGGCTTTTCTATCCGCCCATCGATGTCCCGAGCCGAAGCGAGATATCGCAGCGTTTTTAAAATCAGTATCCATGCACCGGTCGCATGGCCGGCGTATTAGTACGCCGAGGTGTTGCACCGGTCACATGGCCCGGCGTATTAGTACGCCGGAGGTTTGCACCGGTCACATGGTCCGGCGTATTAGTACGCCGGAGGTTTGCACCGGTCACATGGCTCGGCGTATTAATACGCCGGAGGTTTGCACCGGTCACATGGGCCCGCGTATTAATACGCCGACGTTTTCATGTGTGCATGGGCTCGGCGTATTAATACGCCGACGTTGCACCGGTCACATGACGCGCGTACTAATACGCGAGCTTTGCACCGGTCACATGACACGCGTACTAATACGCCGGCGTTGC
This sequence comes from uncultured Parabacteroides sp., assembly GCA_949289155.1. Lineage (GTDB taxonomy): Bacteria > Bacteroidota > Bacteroidia > Bacteroidales > Tannerellaceae > Parabacteroides. The sequence goes on along the minus strand of CASEMX010000005.1, from coordinate 77,747 downwards.
ACCGATGCACGGAAGGCTCCCATTCATTCCAGAAAATGGAGGGACGCCGGGTCCGTTTCCAAATTCAATAATATCTTCTTGGCGACCAGGCCACCACCGTAGCCGGTCAGCGAACGGTCACTACCGATGACGCGATGGCATGGTGCAAAGATACTAATTGCATTTGAACTATTCGCATTTGCCACCGCCCTAATTGCATTCGGCATCCCCAACATTCGGGCCAGTTCGCCGTACGATACCACCGTACCGTAAGGGATATCCAGCAATCGGCTCCATACTTTTTTCTGGAAATCCGTGCCGGCAAAGCGCAGCGGAACATCGAAAATCCTCCGTCGTCGCTCGAAATATTCGTCCAACTGCCGCGCCGCCTCTTGAGTGACCTCCGACGGCGATTCGTCGAAGTCCGCCCGCAGCAATTTGCGCAGCCTCTTGTCGATGCGCTCGCGATGCCGCCCCTCCGCCCAGTCGCAAAGGCAGAGCTGCCCGTCGAGCGAGCCCAGCAGCAATTCACCGCAGGGCGAATGATAGTGCTGCACGCGGATGAGGTTATGTCTATTCCATCCGTCCATATTTCATTTCCTCCCCATCTTTGTCATATTGCTTCCGTTTCCCTGTCGGAGCTGCTGTCAGGGTGATGCGTACCACTGCCGTGCGGTGCAGGCTTCGGCGGATAGCGTCGTCGAAGGCATCCATGTGCTGAGGCAGGAACCGCTGGCTGATGATGCGGAGCGCATCGATTTTTTCTTCCTCGTTGAGGACCAATTCCGCCCAGCCAAAGGCAATCGCCGACCGGTATTGGAGCGTGAACGAGCCATCTTTCGGACCTACTGTCGGTGCACATTTGGTGACCGCCGAAAGGCAAACCTCAGAATGTGCAGCAAGGGCATCGAGCTTTTCGCCTTCAGGTGCGCAATGAAAATACCACACCTTATCGTCCGCGCTTGCCAACGACAGCGGGACAGCATAGGCCGTACCATCCGCGCGGGTGAAGCTGACGGTAATATATGGTGCTTTATGCATAATTTCCAAAGCCCAATCGGCGGGCATTTCTCTGCTGACTTTCCTCATAAGGCGTTTGTTTCGTTATTCGGTTCTTATCTGCGCAAATGTACAAAAAATATATATAGAGATTAAAAATAATTTGCAATTTCCTGCATATCATTGATGAGTTTGCACGTATGGTAACCGTCGGCCACGGCATGGTTGACGAATACGGACACCGGAATCAGGATGCGCCCGTCGGCAGCAAAGAACTTCCCGAATTTAATCAGCGGGAACAGCAGCCGGCTTTCGGTATAGGTGTCCTGTGCAAAAGCCGTGTAACTCAGCCACGGCAGACTGGATATCGGACAGAAATTGGCCGGTTGGTCCGGACGCGCTTTAATCACGCCCGTCACATCGCGGTAGGTGGCGATGTCTTCCACAACGGTGCGGTAAAAGGTCTCGAAGTCGGCGTGATATTCGCTCCATATATCGGTGAAGGTCTTGTTTTCGGGATGGAAAAGGGTATAGCTGGGCACGACCTCGTCCCAGTAGCCCAGTTCTCCCGCTTCATTGAAACTCATACGGAACTCTTTGTTCTGGTTGACCGCGCGCATGATGACGTATAGCATCGAAGGGAAGAAACGCAATCCTCTTTGCTTCTGCTCCGTCCGTAAATGCGTGATGTCGAGATTCGCGTTCAGCGTGTACTTGCATTTGATTTGGGAGTAATAATAGTCGAAGTAAATGCTCCGCTCCCAAGTGGCTTTGTCGATGACATGGAATTGCGCGTTCATATTTCTCGTTTTGTTCTTGCGAAGTTAAGCGGAAAAAGGGAAAATAACAAGAAATGCCGCGGGGAACACTTCAGAATGAATGTCAGACAAGGACAAAAAAATTCCACAAACCTTTCGATTTGTGGAATTCATTTGATGCGGAAAGGGAGGGATTCGAACCCCCGGTACCTCTCGGTACGGCGGTTTTCAAGACCGCTGTAATCGACCACTCTACCACCTTTCCAATCGTTCTCTCACGATGTCGGCAACCGTTGTCTCTCGATTGCGGTGCAAAGGTACGGATTATTTTCAATAATGCAAACTTTTAGTGGATTTTTTTCGAAATAAAGTGCTCTCTGTTTCCTATCTCATTCATAATGAGTGATGATAAAGATGGAGATTTTTCGGACGTTTTCGTTCCTCTGATTATCTATTCAGGGAATCTGAGTCAGGATTCGGGATAATTCCTTTTTGGATTTTTGGGGAACCATCCTTTTTTCACCCGTTCTTCCTGCTCAAATACCTCTTTTATCGACCAAAAAGAGGAAAAAGCGAATACTCCGCAAATCGTCGAGCCTAAAATATTTTCTATTAATAACGAAGTAATTGTTCCGATGATGCCGAAGAGTAGAAATATCCACCAGCTTTTCGCCCCCCAATAGTACTCCGCTTTTATGACTAATGGATGAAATAAGCCGATGACCAAAAACGTGATGACTCCGATGAATAATCCGTACCAATTTACCATGAGTTTATGCTCTTTTATTCGTAAAAAAGAAGGCCATTCCAACATCATTGAAATGGCCTTTCCTTTTGTATTGTGTATTCTTTAGTTATTTCTGATCTGCATTTTGTTCGGGAACTGCATTTGCCGGCGTTGATTCTTCTGCCGGAGCTTCAGATTGTTGTGCCGTACCGAAATCTGGCGAAACAGCATTCGGGTCAATGGTTACAGCCTCGTTTACTTGCTGTTTAATTTCCGATTGATTAGTGGCACGTTCTCCTCGCGGAATGAAAGCTGTGATTACAATACTAAGGACAACCACCGTTCCAGCCAAAGTCCAAGTCGCTTTCTCCAAAAAGTCTGTTGTCTTCCGAACGCCCATGATTTGGTTAGAAGAAGAGAATCCTGAAGCTAAGCCACCTCCTTTAGAATTCTGAATCAGGACAATCAGAATTAGTAAGACAGCTGCAATCAGAATTAAAATTGAAATAAATACGTACATTTTTTAATCTATTTTTTTAGTGTTAATAATCAATTTTTCCAAGAATCTGATTTGGTCTGCAAAGTAAATATTTTTTTCTGGATATTTCAAGTTTAAGTTTCTAATAATTTGCAATGCCTTATCGTAACGCTTTTGTTTGATATAAATTCGGGCCAATGTCTCTGTAAAATAAGTATCGTCTAAGGATTTGATGGATATATCGTCAGGAGTTTCTTCCGGCTCCGTTTCTTCCTCGTTGCTATTAGCTGCTTCCGAGGGAATAGGCGGTTGTATTCTTCTTCGTGCCGTTTCATTTTCAATAAAAGAATCGATTAAATCCTGATGCTTTAGTTTGTTTTCTGCCTCCGGCGCGGAAGGTTCGGCGGTTATCGCTTTATTTTCAATCTGGGTCAGATGGAAATAGTCGGTCGCCACTGCTGATTCATACAACAATTTGTCCGTTGGGTTTGTTTTTGCCGAATTTTGTGGATTCGAAGCGAGAAAAGCATCAATGAGTTCAAATGAATCAGAAACAGGTTGGGCCTCTTCCTCTTTTTGAGAGGCAAATGCATCTTCGCCTTTCAATAGGATATATAAAACTTTCCGCTCTGCTACATCTATTGCCAGTCGTTTCAGTTCTGCTTCGAAACGCGAATCCTTATTTAGCAGGAGATTTTTCAGATAAAGCAGTTTCGCTGTCTGAAAATAAGGATAAATTTCCGACATTCGTTTGAGCTCTTCCAACGAATGTGCCGATAATGAGTCCGGATGTTGGATATATTGATGCAATTCAATCGCATTCATTATTATTCTCGATTTAAATCACCAGTTTGCGACTGTAGCATTATAAATTTGATCTGCCAATTCCTCTACGATTTCCGTGCATAATTGGTCCTGCACATCCTGTAACATTACACTACTATCGAACTCGCGGTAAGCAGAGAATGACTGTTCAAAGTCTTCTTCTGCATTTGTCCGATTCGTATAACGGACTTTAACCGTTATCGTTAACTTTGTTCGAGAAGAAAGAGCGTCTTCCTGAACTGCTATAGCCGCCAAATCGTATCCGGTAATTTCACCTTCCAGCTCCAAATCACCGTTATTATTTACCAAAGAAAGGCGGGTTTGTCGAACATAAATATCTTTTAGTCCTTCTGTGAACTGTTGGGCTAATGGCGGATAGACCATTGGTGCTTGATTAGGAAAGTCTTTTATCGTAATCGTCTTGACTTTTGTATAATCAATCGAGGCTCCATTCAATTTATAAGAAATAGTACAAGCTGTAACGGCAAGAACGAATAGCGTTACGAGGCTTAATGTCCATATTCGTTTCATAAAATCACTCTAAATTGTATTCTTTGATTTTTCTATATAGCGTCCGTTCTGAAATCTTCAAATCAGCAGCTGCATTTTTGCGTTTACCCCCGTGACGTTCCAGTGCTTTTTTTATCATATCCTTTTCTACATCCTCCAAAGACTTGGTTTCTTCTTCGATAGTTTCCGCATCTTGTACAACTGGTGTTTGAATTGTGGTTATCGGATGGATAGTATGAGGATAAGAGCCCTCTTTTACCATATCCAGCGGGACATTTCCATTCATGATGTCGTGTACTAATTTCTTTAAATCGTTTACATCTTTGCGCATGTCGAATAGAATCTGGTATAAAATTTCGCGCTCGTTGGCAAACGACTTTTGTTCGTTCTCCGGTTTGACCAGAACAGGATATTTCTCTACGTTCAGATTCGGCAGGTATTGGCGTAAGATATCCGCCGTTATTTCTCGTTTTTCTTCAATGACCGATATCCGTTCTGTTACATTCTTTAATTCGCGAATATTTCCGGGCCAGCGGTAAGAGACAAGTAGTTGCCGGGCGTCATCATCCAAGCGGACAGCAGGCATCCGGTATTTCTCTGCACAATCTGTCGCGAATTTCCGGAAAAGAAGGAAGATATCTTCCGAACGCTCCCGTAAAGGAGGGATTTGAATAGGCACAGTATTCAGACGATAATATAGGTCTTCTCGGAATTTCCCGTTTTTAACAGCTTCTACCAGATTTACGTTGGTAGCGGCTACGATGCGTACGTTGGTCTTTTGGACCTTTGACGACCCTACTTTGATAAATTCCCCTGTTTCTAATACACGCAGTAGCCGCGCTTGCGTTGGCAACGGTAATTCTCCGGCTTCGTCTAAGAAAATTGTCCCTCCGTCGGCTACTTCAAAGTAACCTTTCCGGTCTGCTAAGGCTCCGGTGAACGAACCCTTCTCGTGTCCGAACAATTCTGAATCGATGGTTCCTTCAGGGATAGCTCCGCAGTTCACAGCAATATATTGTCCGTGCTTACGCGCACTATTTTGATGGATAATCTGTGGGAAGAATTCTTTACCCACTCCGCTTTCGCCGGTAATTAATACGGATAAGTCTGTAGGCGCTACTTGCAAAGCCACATCTATCGCACGGTTTAGTCCTACACTATTGCCAATAATGCCGAAGCGTTGCTTTATTTGTTGAAGATCTATTTTCATTTTTTAGTACAGTCTTGATTTTGTATCCAAAGATAGGAATAATCAGCTGTTCTTACAAGCATAAGTTTGCTCATATAGATATTTTCCTAAATCTTCATCCTTAGCAAACGAACGAATCTTCTCGGCTGAAATCGGTTCTCCGATATATACATCTACGGTTCTCCCTCGTTTGTTGAAAACCTCAGGGATAACTCGCAATGTACGGAGTTGCCAGCTGATATTTCCCAACCAATAGAAAAAGTCAGAGTTTAAGAAGTCGAAATATATCGGGTAAACTGGTACGTTGGCTTTATGAATGAGACGGATTACGCTATGAGTCCATGGCAAATCCCGGACTGCCTTCTCCTTTTTATTGTAAAAAGACATAGCTCCCGCAGGAAAGAAACCCACGGGATGTCCATCTCGGAGATGTTGCAGGCAGATTCGGACGCCGTTCAGATTCGCCATGTTTCCGCCTCCTTGATGTTTAGTATCCGGCTGGACAGAAATGAAATTATCATTCATGGCTCCTACTTTCGATAGGATACCATTGACCATTACTTTGAAATCCGGGCGGCGGGATGCCACAATATCGATTAACATAATGCCATCCAACGAGCCAATTGGGTGATTCGATACCGTAATAAAAGCACCTTCTGGCAGATTGTCTAATCTTTCGGCGTAATGTAACCGATATTTTATGTCAATTAATGGGTCTTTTAACAAAGATGACGTAAATTTTGCACCACGTAAATGGCAACTATTTTTATGTGCTTGGTTTACCTTGTCTATCTTCAGCCATTTTATCAGAAGTTTGCCGATAAACCTACCCAATGCTGTATTAAAGAAAGGGGAAATCTCTTTTAAATCATCTATGTCTATAACTGTTTCTTTCATTCATCATTTATTTAGGAAAGAACGGCATATATTCTCATGTTTTCTCATGCAGAATACGAGCACGGAATTCAAGATGAATATCTCATATAGGTAATATGCCCAAATATAACCGGACAACATGATAACGAACATGACTATCGTTCGGCCGTTAAAGGTCATCAGGTCGATATATCGCATGAGATGTTTGCTCTTTTGCCGGAAATCGGTCCGGATATCTTGGGGAAAATCATCTCCATACTTGGCATGCAGATTCCGAAGCATTTGTTGCAATACCGGAGTCGCCTTTACTTGAATCAGTGTGTACCATCGGTATAGTAAATAAAAGAACTTCGTGATGCCATATTGGGTTTGTTTATGTTGTTCTACTACTTGTTCCAATGATTGGAACTCCGAGCCCTTCTCTTTACTGATAAAATAGAGATGCAATGTCTTATAATAATCGGTAATATTGGCTTGCAACAGATGAGACATTGCGGAAAGTACAGCCAAGGCAAAGAACCAATAGCTGCCTGTTTGGTGGGAGAGGCGTAATGCCAAACCTATATAGATGGATGCGAACCAGATATCGCCGGCGAATCCATCGAGGATGCGGCCTATCTTGGATTTGATTCCGGTCAGTCGGGCTAATTGTCCATCTACGCAATCCAGGATATTGGCGAATATCAGGCAAAGGATACCGTAAATCGTATATTTCAGCTCATTATGGTAGAATAAGAAACCGGTAGCGGCTCCGACAAAGATAGAGATGATGGTAATCATATTCGGAGTGATGCCGGTGTTCCGTAATGCCCGGGCTATCTGGAATCCTATCGGACGGTAGAATATACGGTCAATATAGTTTTCCGTCTCGATAGACTTCAATGAAGCTTCATATTCTTTATTCAGCTTGTTCATGTCTTGTTTATTTATAAGAATAACCGCCATCTACGACGACTATCTCCCCATTAAAATACTTATTCTCTATTAACATCTTATATACGTCTGCCACCTCTTCCGGTTTGCAGAACCTGCCTAATGATACTTTCTTCTCGATGTTATGGCGAATCTCGGCAGGTTTGTTCTTTTGCCATTCAGTATCGACAAAGCCGGGAGCTACTCCGTTTACCCGCACTTCATACGGGACTAAGAACTTGACTAAATTCTTGACCAGCCCATGTACTGCGCTTTTGGTCACGCCATACGCCAATGAAACGGAGTGGGGTTCGATAGCCATCAGGGAACCGGTGAACACTACGCATCCCCCTTTGTGTATCCGGTTGATAATCCGTTGTAACAGGAATACGGGGAAGTGGACATTCGCAGTAAATACCCGGTCCCAATCGGCGAATTGCATCTTCTCGAAGGCATCGCGGCAGGTCAACCCTGCGTTCATTACCACTGCCTCCAGTTGGATGTCTTCATCATCAAGGAAACGGGCTATCTTATCGATGCTCTTCATATCCGAATTATCTGCCTGTAAGATGCGGACGGATATGCCATATTTCTTTACCAATTCAGCCTGCACTTCGAGTGCTCGCTTCGTGTCGGAAGCATAGGTTAATATCAAATGGTAACCGGACTGAGCCAAGCATTGGGCAATGGCGTTACCGATGCCTTTCGTTCCTCCGGTTATAAACACAATCTTATCCATGTCCTTCTTCTATTTTTCAGAGAATCCTTTCACCGAGTTCGGTTTTGCTTGCCGCTGCGTCTGGAGGTTCGCCTCGTATGAGTCATGGATGGTCTTCTTCAGATTCGAAGAAGAAACGCCTGTCCCATAGGGGAAATAGAACACTTGGACACCCAAATCCTTCAGGTAATCATACTTCCCGTACCAGTCATCCCCCACGACAAAGGCATCGATATTCAGCTTCTTGACTATCTCGGTATGGTCCAACGAGTGTTGCGGGATAACGATATCCGGCGTCTTCAGTGCCTCGATGATTTGCAAGCGTTCGTGGAATGGGATGATAGGCTTCGGCTTATAAGATGAAACCAGCTCGTCCGTGCTTACGCCTACTATCAGGATATCTGCAAGGCTTCGCGCATAGTTAATCATGCGTAAGTGGTTGTAATGGAACATGTCAAAGGTTCCAGAGGTATATACGATTGTTTTATCTTTAAACATAATTTGTCTAATTCCTGTTTTAAAGCGCAAACTTACACAATCTTTCGTTATCTTGAAAAGAATCTTTAATAGTTTTTCGAATTTGGGAGAATATCGTCACGGATTATACCTTAAAAACGGGGCTCCCGATACCCCATATATGGGTATTAGTTGTACCCCATATATGGGTATTGGTAGGACCCCATATATGGGTATTGACAGGACCCCATATATGGGTATTAATAGGACCCCATATATGGGTATTAAAACGGGGTGTTTGTGCTTGTTTTTTAGGGTTATACGACCTTCTGTCCCGGTTTCAGCCGGAGCATCGATTGCGGCACGGCATCTTGGATATGTTCCGTCAGTATCTTGGAGAGGGCATGGCGGATAAAGTCGTGCCGGGTGACGAAGTATATCTCGCGTGTCGGACGGGGGATGGCAAAGGGGCGGACCAGCTCCAGCTGCTCCGGGCAGAGTTGCAGGGTAGCAAGTTCGGGGATGAAGGTCATGCCATAGCCGCTCTCGACCATGTGCATGAAGGTCTCGAGGCTTCCTAAGCGATAGGCTGCCTGCCGGAGCTTTACCTTCTCGCGCTGGCAGAAGCGCATCAGCTGGTCGCGGAAGCAATGCCCTTCGTCGAGCAGCCACAGCCGTTCGTCGTTGATGTCTGCCGTGCGGAGGATATCGTTCCGGAAGATGGCTTCGTTGCGGGATACATAGCCGAAGAACTCTTCGTAGTAGAGAAGGGTCCCTTGCAGATGCGTCTCAGTCGGCGCATTGGCGATGATGGCTGCATCGATTTCCCCCTTCGTGAGCGCCTCCAATGTCGGGGCGGTTTGCATCTCCAAGATACGGATATCCAACTCCGGGTGTTGCTCGGCAAGATGTTGCAGGAAGCGGGGCAGCAGGTAGGGGGCAATCGTAGGCAGGACTGCCAGACGGAAGGAGCCTTTCAGCGAGTGCTCCTCTTCCATGACGATATCCTTGATTAATGCCGCCTGACGGACGACGGTCTGCGCCTGTTCGATGATTTTCTTCCCCGCCATTGTAGGCTGTACCGGCTGCTTGGTACGGTCGAATATCTTGATGCCCAGTTCATCTTCGAGCTTCTGAACCATCATGCTCAATGTGGGTTGCGTCACGCGGCAATGTTCGGCAGCCTTAGCGAAGTGGCGGTAGTGGTCCACTGCCAAGATATATTCTAATTGTTGAATCGTCATATAAGAAATCGTTTGTTTGCTACATTATTAAAAAGGAAACAGCAAGGGCAATATGCCGACCATGACCAATCCCATGATGACTTGCAGGGGAAGCCCGACCTTGACATAATCCTTGAAGGTATATTGTCCTGCGGGCATGACCAAGGCATTGGGCGGCGTCGAGAAGGGCGAAGCGAAACACATGCTGGCTGCCACCGTTACGGCAAACAGGAACGGTACGGGATTCACCTCTAACTGGAGTGCGCTCTGCAAGGCTATCGGAGCCATCAGCAGGGCGGTCACGGTATTGCTGATGAACATGGTCATGAGCGACGTCGTGAAATAGATGCCTGCCAAAAGGACTAACGGCCCATACCCGCCGATACTTTCGACCAGCGTAGTAGAGATATAATCGGATGCTCCGGTCTTCTCCAATGCGAGCGACATCGGCATCATGGCGCCGAACAGTACGATGGTCTCCCAATTGATGGTCTTGTATGCCGCCTCCACACTGCGGATGCAACCGGTTAGAATCATCAAGACGGCGGCAAGCATCACGGCGGTTACCGGCTCGATAGGGATGAAATCGAACACCATCATGGCAATCATCGCAAGCATAATCAATGCCGCTACCGGGGCTTTATAATCTAATGTAACCTTGGCGGCCTCTTCCAGTGGCTGGCCCAATACGACCCAGTTCTCCTCTTCGTTCGATAGGCGGGCGATATCTTTCCAGTCGCCTTGTACGAGGAGCACATCCCCGTCGCGCATCCGTTCGTTGCCTAAGTTCTGCAACAGATACTCTTTCTTGCGGCGGATACCCAACACATTCACGTTGAACTTATCGCGGAAGCCGACCTCTTTCACCGTCAGATTAATCAAGCGCGAAGAGGACATCAGCAGCACCTCGGCTATCCCGATATCATAGAAATCCAAGGAGGCGGCATCTTGGCGTGTCTCTTCGGTGACATGCCCGTCGAGCAATTCCAAGTGGTAATCTTGTGCGAAGCGTTCGACCTGTGCCGGTTCGCCCGATACATATATTATATCTTCCGCTTCCAAGGCGGTAGTCGGAGCCGATAGCTGGCGGACGGTATTCAAGAAGCGATGTTGGGCGACATTCTTCCGGCGTATTTCCAGAATATTCAACCGGTATTGCCGGCGCATGTCGAGGTCGATGACGGTCTTCCCGATGATGTCGGACGAAACCGGGACCTGCACCCGGAACAGGTTGCTCGATAATCCGTATTCCTTGACCAATGCCGAGAGCGTTTTCCCCTTGTGCTGCCCCTCTTTGCTCTTTCTGTTTTCCGAAAGGAACCATTTGGAGAGCGGGAGGAGCACGATGATGCCGACCGTCACGCAGACCAATCCGACCGGGAGGAAGGAGAAGAACGACAGCGGCTCGAAGCCGGCGTGTGCCAATGTGTCAGAGATAATCAAGTTCGGCGGCGTACCGATAAGCGTCATCATGCCGCCCATGCTGCTGGCAAAAGCCAAGGGCATCAACAACCGGCTCGGACTGATTCCGGCACTCATCGCCATGCTGACAACGATAGGCAGCATCAGCGCGACGGTTCCGGTGTTGCTGACGAATGCGCCGATGGCTGAGGTAGCCAACATGACCAACAGAAAGAGCCGCAGCTCGCTTGTCCCTGCCAGCTTCAGGATTTTGCTGCTAATCATTTTCGCCAGTCCGGTCTGGAATATCCCGCCTCCCACGACGAACAGCCCGACCATCATGATGACTACCGAGTTCGAGAAGCCCGACAGCGCCTCTTCCGGCGTGAGGATATGGGTAATCAGCAGCGCCAGCAATGCGCAGACTGCGACTAAATCGGAGCGGACTTTCCCGCTCATGAAGAAGATGACCGAAACGGCGAGGATAAGGAAAATGATAAGCATAGTTATTTCTCTGTTTAGTGAATTTGAGCCAACAAAAATACACATTTCTCTTGAAAACGTAGCCCGATTATAGTAGAAGTATTCTTCAAAAATGTTATTTTTGTCAGGTCAATAAACTTGTTATGTATGGCGCCATCAATATTAATTGTAGAAGATGATATTACTTTCTCTTTGATGCTGCGGACTTGGTTGACCCGGAAAGGATTCCAAGTGGAGGCATTCACCTCCGTCGGCGAAGCGAAAAAGGGTGTCGAAGAGCATGACTTCCAGCTCGTCATGTCCGACTTGCGTTTGCCCGACGGCGATGGCATCGGCTTCTTGAAGTGGCTGAAAGAGGTACGCCCCGATATCCCGCTTATCATGATGACCAGCTATGCCGATATCCAAACCGCGGTGCAGGCCATCAAACTGGGTGCGTCCGATTATATTTCGAAACCCATCAATCCCGACGACCTGTTCGGGAAGATTACCGAGATTATCAAATTGCCCGAAGAGCAGCCTGCTCCGGCGAAGGCATCATCTTCTTCGAATCCCTATATAGAAGGAGTGAGCCAGGCGGCGGTCTCGATGTACGAGCATGTCCGGCTGGTCGCACCGACCGAGATGTCTGTCCTGATTACCGGCTCGAGCGGTACGGGCAAGGAGTATGTCGCGCGGCGTATCCATGAGCAGAGCGGACGGGCGAATGCCCCGTTTGTGGCGGTCGATTGCGGCGCCATCCCCAAAGACCTCGCGGCGTCGGAGTTTTTCGGGCATGTCAAGGGCTCATTCACCGGCGCCATCGACAACAAGACCGGCGCCTTTGTCGCGGCGCAGGGCGGCACGATTTTCTTGGATGAGATAGGAAACCTGACCTACGAAGTGCAGGTGCAGCTGCTGCGTGCGTTGCAGGAGCGGAAAGTGCGTCCCGTCGGGAGCAATCAGGAAATCACCATCGACGTGCGGCTGGTCTCGGCAACGAACGAGAACCTCCGGCAGGCCATCGACAAGGGCGAATTCCGCGAGGACCTTTACCATCGCATCAACGAATTTACGATTCGCATCCCCGACCTCCGCGAGCGCAAGGAGGATTTGCTCCTGTTTGCCAATCATTTCTTGGACCAAGCCAATAATGAGCTGAAAAAGAATATCATCGGGTTCGACCCCGACACCATCCGCCTGTTCCAGACCTACGCTTGGCCCGGCAACCTGCGCCAGATGAAGAATGTCATCCGCTATGCGACGCTGCTCGCCAAGGGGCGGTTCATCACCTGTGCCGAACTCCCCGAAGAGCTGACCGAGCGTGTCGAGCCGCCGGTCATGCCGAAGCCTGCGCCGGCAACGTTGAAAAACGAAGCCTACGAAATCGACCTTATCCGCAATGCGCTGAAGGCGTGCAACTATAACAAATCGCGCGCCGCGCAGATGCTGGGCATCGACCGTAAGACGCTTTATAATAAGCTGAAAGCCTATCACATGGAACTGTGACGCGCTATTTCCAGCGGTACAGGAAGCGATAATCCGCCGGACGGTTTTTCCGTCGGTATTCTTCCGGAGTTATCTTCAATATCCGCTGGAAATAGCCGGTCATCGCCGACATCTGCCCATGCCCGCACCGCCGGGCGATTTCTTTGAGGGAGAGGTCCGTGCAACGCAAATATTCTTGGGCAGCGAGCAGAAAGTATCGTGCGACAAAATCCTTCACCCCGTAGCCGGTCAGCAGCCGCACCGCTGTGTTCAATTCCGTCGGATTGACCTCCAGCATCGTCGCGATGTCGCTCAGCGCACGGTAGCGTTTTTCCAGCAGTACCGACACGACCGCATCAATCACGACCGACCCCGAAGGGCGCAGTTCGTGCGACTGCTCCACCCAGCGCATACTCCCGTCGCTATTTGTCACCAACTGCGCCGTCAGTACGCTGACATACACATCTTCCACCTTGATTTTCTCGATTTTCCGTATCATACGCCCTGTTTTTAATCCGATTTTCTGCAAATATAGGAAAAATAAGTAATTTGTTCACATTTCAGTCTGGAATATGAACAAATAGGGCTGCGAATTCACGCCTGAGTCTCAGAGATGAAATCGTAGGACATTTATTTCACGCCTGAGTCTCAGAGATGAAATCGCAGGGCATTTATTTCATGTCTGAGCCTCAGAGATGAAATCGTAGAGCATTTATTTCATGTCTGAGTCTCAGAGATGAAATCGTAGGGCATTTATTTCATGCCTGAGCCTCAGAGATGAAATCGTAGGGCATTTATTTCACATATTAGTCTGAAATATGAAATTTCATCTCTACGCCGACGTTTTTCCAAAAGAAGGGCGGGGGAAGAGGGTGCGGCGCGGAATTTTCCGCTAAATTTGCGCGGTAAAACAGTAAATCTTACGCACATGATACGGATAGGAACCTTTTTCGGCTGGATTTTTGCCGCCTTGATGGTGGCGGGATTTGCGGGCTGCTCGGACGACGACGCGACGGACGAGGCGCAGGCGAATCGCACGATTCTGGTCTATATGGCGGCGCAGAACTCATTGAGCCACTTCGCCTCGGACGATTTCGCAGAAATGATAGAGGGCATGGCTGAGGTCGATGCGAACAACCATCTGCTGGTCTATTTGGATACCGACAGCGACGAGCCGCCCTCGATTTTGCACCTTCGCCGGGATGCGCGGCGGGGCACAGTGGTGCAGGAGACGCTCTACACCTATCCGCAGCAGGACGACTCGTCGGTCACGACCGAGCGCATGGCAGACGTGATGCGCCGTTCGTTTACGGCTTATCCGGCAGCGAGTTATGGGCTGATACTCTGGTCGCACGGCGAAGGATGGCTCCCCTCGACCCGCGGGCTCCGCTCGTTCGGGCAGGATGGCGGCAGTAGCGGACCGGTGATGGAGATAGCCGATTTGGAGGAGGCAATCGCTCTCGGAACCGCTGCGCTGACGGGCGAGGGGCGTTTCGATTTCATCTATTTCGACGCCTGCTTCATGCAGGGGGTGGAGGTCGCCTATCCGTTGCAGGCGTATGCGGATTACCTGATAGCCTGTCCGTTAGAGACACCCGGACCCGGTGCGCCCTATGGCGAAATCCTGCAGCCGCTCTTTGCCGCAGGCGAGGCGGATGCCGTCGGGATGGCGCAGCGGTATTTCCAATATTATGCCGCAGCTTATGAGGGAACAGCGACGGCGGCGGGGAATTGGACCTATGGCGCGGCGATATCGGTGGTGCAGACGGCTGCATTGCCTCAGCTTGCCGACGCGACCCGTGCGCTGTATGCCGCGTATGCCGACCGCTTGGCGCAGCTGGATGCCGACGAATTGGAGGCGGAGGTGCAGACCTTCGACATGCACCGCCGTTACGGAGGCATTTACCGTCATGCCTATTATGATTTCGGGGATTTTGTGCGTTACCTCGCGTCGGACAGCGATTATCAACGCTGGAAACAGTCGCTCGATGCCGCCGTGGTCTATGCGCAATCGACACCGACCTGTTACTCCATCTATTACCAAGGATTTGGAGGCGCATTGCCCATCCGCGCCTTCTCCGGCCTCTCGACCTACGTGCCGCTGGCCGACCCGGATTATGCCGCATGGAACGAAGTCTACGCCGCATTAGCATGGACGCAGGCGGTGGGCTTATGAAAAAGAATCGGTTTAAACAGCCGGCAGGCTCATGCCGGTGATTTTGCGGTACAAATCCAGCGCATAGACATCGGTCATGCCCGAAATATAATCTAATACGCATTGGATTTTGCCGTAGGTGGTCGGTGCAGCCGTATCGTACTGCTCCGGAATGCGCTGCAACAACAATTTGCTGTACGCATGGTTCGGATTCATGACGGCCTCGACGAAACTGTCGATGAGGTGGCTGAAAATGTGATAACCCGCCAGTTCGATGTCGAGCACCTCCTTCGCGCGGTAAATCTTCTGCGCCGCCATCTCCGAACAGGCCTCATACGCGCGGCGGGCCGTGTCGCCGATGTTTTTAATCAGCGGCGTGGTATAGCTCCCGTCCAACAACCCCTGCTCGTTCTCCAAGAAGACGCGGCTGCATTCATCGACCAGCAATCCGACGATGCAGGAGCGGAGGTAGCCGATTTGCTCGTTGCGGTCGCTCACCATCTCCATGACCTTCAGGATATGCGCCAGCCGCTCTCCCTCGAAGAAATTCAACAGCAATTCAATCGCTTCATCGACCGTCAGGATGTGCAGCTTGCAGGCATCCTCGATGTCCATAATCTGATAACAAATATCATCCGCCGCCTCGACCAAAAAGACCAACGGATAACGCGCGAACCGGTTGGCATCGTACGGGTCCTCGCAGATACCCAGTTCCTCCACAATCCGCCGGTAGGAATCCTCCTCCGACTGGAAGAACCCGAACTTCCCCTTCTTCCCGGCAAACATCGAAGCGTAGGGATATTTCACGATAGAGGCCAGCGTGCTGTAAGTCATGGCAAACCCGCCCCGCCTTCTGCCGACGAACTGATGCGTCAGGAGGCGTATCGCATTCGCATTCCCTTCGAAATGCTGGAAATCCTCCCAGCGCCCGCCCTCTTCGCGGACCCGCGCCTCCAATTTGACACCGTTCCCCTCAACGAAATAGGCGGAGATGGCACGTTCGCCCGAATGACCGAATGGCGGATTTCCCATATCATGCGCCAAGCAAGCCGCCGACACAATCGAACCCATCTCAGGGAAATTCACGCTGCCTTCCGGGTATTTCTGCATCAGCACTTTCGAGATATTGTTTCCCAACGAACGTCCGACACACGAAACCTCCAGACTATGCGTCAACCGGTTATGCACGAAAATGCTTCCCGGCAGGGGAAATACTTGCGTCTTGTTCTGCAAGCGGCGGAAGGGAGAGGAGAAAATCAGCCGGTCATAATCGCGCTGAAAATCTGTCCGCTCATGTTTACGCTCGTGATACTCTTCCAATCCGAACCGTTTCCCGGAAAGTAGCTGCCCCCAATTCATATCCTTTTCTGTTTCGTAGATTAGAAATGTTCCTCTAAGAAATTGTTCTGCTCATAGAGCCGCAGGCGTCGTTTCAGGCGGGCAATCTCTGCTTGCATCGACTCGACACGTTTCAAGAGATGATGGATAGCGTCGATGCCCTCCATGTTAATCGACAAGTCGTAATACATCCGCGAATATTGTTCTACGTCCCGAAGCTGCGACACCGGCAAATAGGATTCGTCGCCTACGATATTCAAGTCAATCAGTCCGCCCTCATCCAATAAGAAGATAAAATCCGGGTCGATATGACATTTCTGGCAGTATTCACTGACAATAATATATTCTGTATTCATCATGCGCTCCTTTCTTCGTTATGAAAGACTCTGTAATTGACGGAATAGCTCCTTTTGTTGCTCAGTCAGGTTCGTCGGAACCGTAACCGAATAGGTGACAATCAAATCGCCGAAGGCTCCCTCCTGCTTATAAACCGGGAAGCCTTTTCCCTTCAGCCGTACCTTTGTGCCGCTTTGCGTTCCCGGTTGCACTTTCAATTTCACCTTGCCGCCCAGCGTATCGATAATCTGTTCGCCACCCAGCACGGCGGTGTACAAGTTCAGCGGAGCGGTGACATACAAATCATCCCCCTCGCGTTTAAACTGCCTGTCTTCCGCAATCACGAAGGTAATATACAAATCGCCGGCCGGACCTCCGTTCGTACCGGGACCGCCTTGTCCGCTCAGTTTGATGGTCTGTCCGTCAGCGACTCCTGCCGGAACCGTGATTCGCAAGTTCTTGCCATTTACCGTAAGGATTTGTTTGTGCGTCTCGGCAGCCTCCCGCAGCGTCAGATGCAGTTCTGCCTTATAATCCTGCCCACGAAAAGCATAGTTCCGTTGGTTTGTCCTGCCCCGACGCGAACCGAACAATGATTCGAAGAAGTCCGAGAACCCCTCCTCATCGCCCGACGAAGACCAATAAGAGGTATGGAATCCGCCCCCCTGATTGGCATGATATTGCTGCTTTTGCGCTTCGAACTCATCCGCGTGCTTCCAATTCTCGCCGTATTCATCATACTTTTTACGCTTGTCCGGGTCGCTCAACACTTCGTTCGCTTCGTTGATTTCCTGAAACTTCCGTTGAGCTTCCGGGTCATTCGGATTCAAGTCCGGATGATACTTGCGCGCCAGTTTCTTGTATGCTTTCTTGATGTCTTCTTGCGAGGCATCTTTACTCACTCCCAGAATGTTATAATAATCAATGTATGGCATATATTTTTACTCCTTTCTAACCGAATAATTATACAATAAACATTCCAGAAGACGAATCGGCAGTACAAATTATGTTAAATGCTGTCCTCTTCGTCTTTGGTCAAATCCAGCTTCTCATTGTCCGCCCCTTTGTCGAAATATTGTTTGCGGAGTGGGTGAGCCGTTGCCTCTTTGTAACGCTTCCGGTTCCGATAGATGTCGATTGCAGCATATACAGCTTGACGGAACGATTCTTCGGACGCCAGATTCTTTCCTGCAATATCATACGCCGTGCCATGTGCCGGAGAGGTACGGATAACCGGAAGCCCTGCCGTATAGTTTACCCCTTCGTCCATCGCCAATGCCTTGAATGGCGCTAATCCTTGGTCATGGTACATCGCCAATACCCCATCGAAGTGTTCGTACATCCGCGAACCGAAGAAACCATCCGCCGGGAAGGGTCCGAATGCCATGACCCCTCGCTTTTCTGCCTCCGCCATTGCCGGTTTGATAATATTTTCTTCCTCATTGCCTATCAATCCGGCATCGCCGGCATGCGGATTCAATGCTAACACGGCTATGCGGGGTTTGATGATACTGAAGTCCTGTTTTAATGCCTGATTGAATATCTGCAACTTAGAGACGATGCGCTCAGGTGTCAATTGAGAAGCTACTTCAGAAAGAGGAATATGCCCTGTAACCAATGCCACGCGCAAGTTCTCGGTCATTAAAATCATCAATGCCTTTTTGCCCTCTCCGCAACTCTTTTCCAAATACTCGGTGTGTCCGGGGAAAGCAAATTGCTCACTTTGGATATTGTGTTTATTAATCGGAGCGGTAACCAACGCATCGATATCCCCGTTCTTCAGGTCCGTTACGGCTGCTTCCAAGGCCTGATAAGCAGCTTGCCCTGCGATAGAAGTTGATTGGGTCAATTCTACTTTTACTTCATCTTCCACACAGTTGATGATATTGAGCCGGTTCATTCCGGCATCTGCTGCATGAGAGATAATGCTTAGATTGACGGGCGGAAGGTCCAATGCTTTCCGATGATAGGCGGCCACTTTCGACGAACCGTAAATCACGGGGATGCAGAGTTCCGTCATTCGCAAGTCTTGGAATGTCTTTAGAATCACTTCGTAACCGATTCCATTTATATCACCGTGGGTTATTCCCACTTTAATCATTCGTTCTTCCATAAAATATACTTGTTAGTTTAGGGAAAATATCCCTTATTTTTCTTCATTTCCTTCTACTTCAAATTCTCCGGGAAGCCGTAATGTAAACAATGACGCTTCCATGCGACGGATAAAGTTGCGCTTGCTGGTTTCCGGAGCATAGACGAATCCTTCAGCCACCACTACGCGCTGGTTTTTCTCGTCTAAACGGATATGGCTGACAAACGGTCCGCCCATCATGTCGCCCACCATTTTCCAAAGACCGCGCATGACGCCGCAATATTTTCCTTGTACTGTGATAGCAGAATATCCTACGCCTAAACGCGTTTCGGTTGCCATGTACGAACCGGGGAATGCGCCGGGCATATTGGCTTTCATTACCGAGTCCCGCTTAGCTATCAGATATTCCGGAGTAAAGGTGTTTTTGCTTTCGTAAGGGAAGGTATATACGACCAAATCCATGCGGCCGGTATTGGCATTGTTGGTCGCCCAGAAGAAATCGGTGGTGTCTTTGTAGAATGCCATCGATTCCGGAGCATTCATGTCTAAATCATGATTCGCCCGTAGCTTCTCTTTTACCAATGTGCTATATGCATCGTCGAGGGTCGCAACGGCCCGGTCAATTTCTTTGTTGGAGAAGAAATCGGTGAGCGTCGTCGGGTTTTGTGCGATATATTCAGTGATAGCCTCTGCACTTGGAGCCTTCATGGTCAGAATCCATTGGTTGGAAGCCCACCGGTTGGCCTCTGAATTGAATGAGACCTTCGTATAAACAGTTGGGTCGATATCCACAATCAGGATATTTCGCACATAAGTCAGCAATCCATTAAAATGTACAGGAGGAGCATAAGTGACTCTCATGCAAGGCTCGGGCTGCGGGAGATAGGGGATTGGAGCGGTCAGCTCATCGTTGATGGCTTCTCCGGCGGCTCCTTTCCAGTCGGATTCGTCCATTACTACGACTATCTCATAAGCGAATCCGGTTGCTTTTGGGGTTACAGGACCGGATTTGCAAGATGACAATAAACATGCCATTACAAAGAACAAACTATATGCTATCTGTTTCATCTGTTGATATATTTTTCTGATTTGTTTCGGGCAAAGATACAATATATCGCTGGAATAATCGAGCAAATCCGGTAGATTAATGTAAGAGAAATTGAGCGTGCAGGCTGTTCGCGAGAAATCGCCCCAATCGGGCATACGGCAAAACACCTGCGCTGCACCTCCGTCCAGCCAAGGCAGTGCCTTCGTCCAGCCAAGGCGATGCCTCCGTCCAGCCAAGGCGATGCCTTCGTCCAGACAAGGCAACGTCAACGTCCAGAGGTGGTAGCAGCCTCCTTTTTTGCCGTAGAGAGCATGCCACATGCTGCGAATATGTCCTCTCCGCGTGAAGCCCGGATAGTACAGGTGACGCCTCGCTCATTCAGGATATCCCGAAAGGCCTCCATCTTGCTGAGGTCGGAGGTTTGTAATGGGACATTCGGGATGGCATGAAAACGGATGAGGTTCACCCGGCAAGGGATGTCCTTCAGCAATCCGGCTAACGCCTTTGCATGGCGTGGCGAATCGTTCAAGCCTTTGAACACGATGTATTCGAACGAGACGCGCCGCTGGTGCGTGAAGTCGTATTGCCGTATCAAATCCAGAATGCCCAGCATCGGGAAAGCCTTTTCAACAGGCATAAGCGAAAGCCGCTCGTCCGGGAAGGGAGAATGAAGACTTACCGCCAGATGGCAATCGCTTTCATTGAGGAAACGTTTCAGTCCTTTGGCTCCGATGGTCGAGACGGTGATGCGCTTCGGGCTCCAAGCATAACCATAAGGGGCGGTCAATATCTCAAGCACCTTGAAGAGCTCGTCGGTATTGTCCAATGGCTCTCCCATTCCCATAAAGACAAGGTTGGTCAGCTCGTCATTCTCCGGCAGGGCTTGGATTTGGTTCAGGATTTCGTGGGCGGACAAGTTCTTGGTGAATCCCTGTTTGCCTGTCATGCAGAAGAGGCAATTCATCTTGCATCCGACCTGAGAGGAGACGCAGAGCGTAGCCCGGTCGTCGGTAGGGATATAAACCGACTCCACGAAGTTTCCCGTCCCCGCCGGATAGAGATACTTGATGGTCCCGTCCACCGACTTCTGGAAATCGACCGGCGCAATCATCCCGACTTCGTATTTCTCCGCCAACGCCTGCCGCTTTGCAGCTGCTATGTTGGTCATTTCCTCAATCGTTTTAATCTTCTTCTTGTAAAGCCAGTCCGCCATCTGCTTGGCTGCGTAGGCCGGCATCCCGATTTCGGAAGCGACTACCTTCAATTCGGCTAATGTCATGCCCAAAAGGGGTATCTTGTTGTTCATCGTCATTATTCCTTTTGTTTTGATGGATTATTGTTTTCCTGTACGCTGCTTCAGTACGGTTTCGATAACCTGTTTCAGTTCCGCCTCGTCGCTTTTCGGACAAACCAACAGAACATCTTGCGTATCCGCCACGACATAATCGTTCAGTCCCGCCAATACCAAGAGTTTATCCGGATGGTCCTCTTTCACCAGCGTATTATGGGTATCGAAATAGAGCGCGTCTCCGCCAATCCGTGCGTTCGAGTCCGCATCTTTGTCCAGATGGTCGTAAAGAGAGCCCCATGTCCCGATGTCGCTCCAACCGAAATCTCCATCTATTACCGCCACATTATCTGCCCGCTCCATCACGGCATAATCAATCGAGATACTCCGGCTCTGCTCGTAGGTGCGGTTTACTGCCTCCTCTTCCGCTTCTGTGCCATAAGGGAGAGAACAGAATGCTTTGGCTATATCCGGGACGTACAGCTCCAAAGCCGTGCATATGGAACGCACCGACCAGACAAACATACCGGAGTTCCACACATATTCGCCCGAGTTCAGAAAAGATATAGCCGTCTTCAGGTCCGGCTTCTCCTTGAATGCCTGTACGGGGACTATCTCCTTCTTGGATTCCGCCTTTTGAATATATCCATATCCTGTGGCAGGGTAGGTCGGTTTGATGCCCACTGTTACCAATTCCGGATGTTGCTCCGCGTAAATGGTGGCCTTCTGCATCACCTCCACAAACTCCGTCTCCTGATGGATATAATGGTCGGATGGCGTAACAATCATGACCGCTTCCGCGTCCTTTGCGGCAATCCGGTAGGAGGCATACGCCACGCAGGGCGCAGTATTCCGGCGGCAAGGCTCGGTCAGAATCTGTTTGTCTGTCAACATTGGGAGCTGTTCTTTTACTAATTCCTTATACGCCTCGCCTGTTACCACCAGAAAGTTTTCTGCCGGAATAAAACGGGCGAAACGCTCGAACGTCATCTGAATAAATGTCTTTCCAATCCCCAAAGCGTCAATAAACTGTTTCGGTTTTGCCGAACGACTCAACGGCCAGAAGCGCGAACCCACTCCTCCAGCCATAATGACGCAATAATAATGAGAAGCCATAGTTATTTCTTTTTATTTCTATTCCACTTTAATGTGCCAAGTACCACGCATACAAACGCCGTACTCCTTCCTCGATTTCTATGCGATGATGCCAGCCCAAAGCGTGCAATTTGCTTACATCGGTCAGCTTGCGCATCGTTCCGTCCGGCTTGGAGGCATCGAAACGGATTTCCCCCTCAAAGCCTATGGTCTGCTTAATCAGATGAGCCAGTTCCGCTATCGTTATCTCTTTTCCCGTACCGATATTGATGTGGCAATTCCGGATTTCTTTTGTTCCTTGCGGATAGGTGTCTTTGAAATCGACCTTTTCCATGATAAAGACCGTAGCATCGGCCATCTCTTCGCTCCAGAGGAACTCGCGCAAGGGGCGTCCTGTTCCCCATAATTCCACCCGGTCGGGATAAATTCCATAATAGGATAAAGTTTGTTGTATGTCTGCCTCCGATGCTTTCCCGTCCACCTGATTTACCGGTCTGAGGGTCAAATCCCGGCGGATAGCTTCCCAATCTCCGGTATGCAGGCAATGGGCTAAATAGATTTTGCGCAGCATGGCGGGAAGAACATGGCTGTTTTCCAAATGGAAATTATCGTTCGGGCCATACAGATTCGTGGGCATTACGGCAATGTAATTCGTCCCATATTGCAGATTGAAGCTCTCGCAGAGTTTCAATCCGGCTATTTTGGCAATGGCGTACGGTTCGTTGGTATATTCCAGAGGCGAAGTCAAGAGCGATTCCTCCTTGATGGGCTGTTCCGCTTCGCGCGGATAGATGCAGGTGCTCCCTAAGAATACCAACTTCTTCACGCCATGCCGGAAACTTTCGCCAATCACATTTTGCTGAATCTGGAGATTCTGGTAGATAAAGTCGGCACGATACAGGCTATTTGCCATAATTCCTCCCACATGAGCGGCCGCCAGAATGACATATTCCGGTTGCTCTTCATCGAAGAAACGCCGGACTGCCACGCCATCCAGCAAATCCAATTCCTGATGCGTCCTGCCTACCAGATTCGTATAGCCTTTCTCCTGCAGGTTTTTCCAAATGGCAGAACCGACCAGCCCCCGATGGCCTGCCACATATATTTTCGCCTCTTTATTCATGCTCTTCCTTCTCTATTTGGGATTTCAGGTAAAGTTTGCGGACAAACTTCATGTCGTGGCGGACCATAATCTTGACCAGTTCCTCGAAAGAGGTCTTGCGCGGATTCCATCCTAATAGCGTCTTGGCCTTTGTCGGGTCGCCCAAGAGCTGTTCGACCTCGGCAGGGCGGAAATATTTCGGGTCGACCTCGACCAATACCTTGCCGCTGGCGATGTCGATACCTTTTTCCTCTATTCCGGTTCCTTCCCAGCGTAATTCGATGCCGACTTCATGGAATGCCAACGTGCAGAACTCCCGGACCGAATGGTATTCGCCCGTAGCGATGACAAAATCTTCCGGCGTTTCGTGTTGGAGAATCATCCACATGCACTCTACATAGTCTTTCGCGTATCCCCAATCGCGGAGCGCGTTCAGATTCCCCAAGTACAGTTTATCCTGATGTCCCTGTTTGATGCGGGCAGCCGCCAAGGTTATCTTGCGAGTGACGAAAGTTTCTCCTCTTCGTTCCGACTCATGGTTGAACAGGATGCCGTTTACGGCAAACATCCCGTAGCTCTCGCGGTAATTCTTGGTAATCCAGAATCCGTATTGCTTGGCAACTCCGTAGGGCGAACGCGGATAGAAGGGCGTCGTTTCCTTTTGCGGGACTTCCTGTACCAATCCGAACAGTTCGGACGTGGACGCCTGATAAATCTTCGTCCGTTTTTCGTATCCTAAGAGGCGTACCGCTTCCAACAGGCGGAGCGTCCCGATAGCATCGGCCTCTGCGGTATATTCCGGAACATCAAAGCTGACCTTGACATGGCTTTGCGCCGCTAAATTATAGATTTCGTCGGGCTTTACCTCGCGGATGATGCGGACCAACGAACTGGAATCGGTCATGTCGCCCCAATGCAGATTGACCAATCGTTTGTTTTTCATGTCGCGCACCCATTCATCCAAGTAAAGATGTTCGATGCGCCCCGTATTGAAAGAGGAAGACCGGCGCATGATGCCGTGTACTTCATATCCTTTCTCTATCAAAAACTCGGCAAGGAACGAGCCGTCCTGTCCCGTTATGCCGGTAATCAATGCTACTTTTGCCATATATGTATTGAGTTTTTTGAGTTTGTAAGTTTTTGAGTGCTTGAGTTTCGACTCAACTTATAAACGAACAAGCTCACATTTGCCGTGCAAATATAGGGAATTAATTTATGAAATGCTTTCGTAGCCCTCCGAAATTCCCTCTGGAGTTGCAGAGGCCATTTCGTAGGCCTCCGCTGAACCCTCTAGAGTTCTAGGGAGCATTTCGTAGGCCTCCGTCGACCCCTCTGGAGTTGCAGAGGCCATTCCGTAGGCCTCCGTCGACCCCTCTAGAGTTCCAGAGGCCATTTCGTAGGCCTCCGTAGACCCCTCTGGAGTTGCAGAGGCTATTCCGTAGGCCTCCGTCGACCCCTCTAGAGTTCCAGAGGCCATTTCGTAGGCCTCCGTTGACCCCTCTGGAGTTGCAGAGGCTATTCCGTAGGCCTCCGTCGACCCCTCTGGAGTTGCAGAGGCTATTTCGTAGGCCTCCGTCGACCCCTCTAGAGTTGCAGAGGCCATTCCGTAGGCCTCCGTCGACCCCTCTAGAGTTCTAGCGGGCATTCCGTAGGCCTCCGCCAAGCTGCCCGGACGAGCGGGCAACTCAGCGGAGGGCTTTCCTCTTTTCAATGAGAAGTTATCCCTTATAATTAATCCAGCGGATGATTTCCATAAGACTGGGTTTCTTTCCGTACATCAGGACGCCCACACGGTAAATCTTCCCCGAAACCCATACGCAGGCTACTGCCGTGCCGAATAGCAATGCGAGGGAAAGAAGATTTTCCCAGAGCGGTATGTCAAAAGGCAAGCGGACCATCATGACGATGGGGGAGGTGAGCGGAATCAACGAGCACCAGAACGCCAGCGGCCCGTCGGGATTCTCTACACTATAAATCCCTGCATAAAGCGCAAAGACCATCAAGACCATCATCGGAGTCATGAACTGGGACGAGTCCTCTTGCTGGTCTACCGCACTTCCGATGGCTGCAAACAGCGAGGCGTACATCAGGTAACCTCCGATGAAATAAAGCACGAAGTTGATTCCTAATTGGGTAATCTGGATAGAGTTCAGAATCTCTTGCAGTTTCAACACGCTGGGGTTGGCAGGGTTTGTCATGACAGCGGCCTGGTTGATTTGGTTGGCTGCCATCATATCGACTGCTTGCGAAGCATCTCCTCCGAGCAGGAAGAGCGCACCCGCCAACAATACGGAGGTCAATATCGCCCACAGGAACACTTGGGTGAGGCCGACCATGCCGATTCCGATGATTTTGCCCATCATCAGGTCGAACGGCCGGACGGAGGAAATCATTACCTCCATGATGCGGTTGGTTTTTTCCTCCATTACTCCCTGCATCACCATTGCCCCGTACATAATGATGAACATATAGATAAGGAAAGTGAGGATAAAGCCGGCGATGGAGGCGACTTCTGCCGATGTCGTATTGGCAGAACCATCTTCTTCCCATTTGATAGTTTGTACATCGCACGACACTTTGCTCTCTTCGATAATCTCTTTCAGATTCGGGATATTGAACGAAGCCAGCTTCTCATCCCGCAGCATTTCGTCCAGTTGGCCGGCCACTTCCGCCTTGATGCTCATCGGAATTTGTTTCTGGGAATAGAGCACGGCGGCTTTCGGGTTCTGAAGCAAATCGCTATCGATAGACAGGAAAGCGTAAATGGCTTTGTCCGAATCCTTCCGATAGGAATCCATGTCGCCATCGGCAACTACGAAATCGATTTCTTCTGTATTTTTCAAGAGCGGAGCATATTTGCCGGTCTGGTCCAATACGGCGATTTTCTTTACTTCGTCTCCTTTAATGGAAGAGAGCCATAAAGGAACGAATACCAAAGCGGCAAATAATATAGGGGTCAGGAAAGTTAATAGGATGAATGATTTTTTGCTGACGCGCTGTACATACTCTCGTTGTATGACTAATCCGATTTTACTCATTTTGTTGTCTCCTCTTTTTGGGGTTCATTGGATACTACTTGGATAAATATGTCGTGCATAGAAGGAATCTCTTCGACGAAGGAGAGGATTTCTGCTTTTGTACTTAGTTCCCGGAGCAATTCCGAATTGCTGGCTTCCGGTTCCTTCTTAATGTCGATTTGGAATAGGTTCCCCTCCTCCTGTACACGCTTCAATTCGGTATAAAGCGGACTTTCGAGACGGGGAAATTCCCCGGATGCCTGAACCCGGAGGTGGTATCGGTGCGTCTTGAAGCGTTCGCGTACCTCGCGCACCGAGCCTTTTAGTACAACATGCGAATGGTTGATGAGGGCGATATGGTCGCAAATCTCTTCTACGGAAGACATATTGTGCGTCGAGAAGATAATCGTATGGCCCTTTTCTTTCAATTCGAGAATCTCCTGCTTCAAACGGTCTGCATTTACCGGGTCGAAGCCACTGAATGGTTCGTCCAAGATGAGGAGTTTAGGCTCGTGGATGACGGTAATGATGAATTGCACCTTTTGTTGCATGCCTTTCGACAGTTCTTCCAGTTTCTTGTTCCACCAAGGCATGATGTCGAACTTCTCGAACCAACGCTGCAACCGCTGGCGTGCCTCTTTATAACTTAATCCTTTGAGTTGGGCAAGATATATGGCTTGTTCGCCTACTTTCATCTTCTTGTACAATCCGCGCTCTTCAGGGAGATAACCGATTTGGTAAACATCTTCCGGCCGGGAGGGGTGTCCGTCAAAAAATACATTCCCGCTGTCAGGAGCCGTAATGCGGTTAATGATTCGGATAAGGGTTGTTTTTCCTGCGCCATTCGGTCCCAGCAATCCGAATATTTTACCTTCGGGCACTTGGATGCTGACTTTGTCGAGCGCCAAATGGTTGGCATATTGCTTTACTACATCTTGTGTTTCTAATAAATATTCCATATTGTCAGTTTTACATTTTCAATATAATGCGTTCTCCCAATTCTTTGGACAATACCTTCTTTACTTCGTTCAGTTGGGCGATTTCCTGCATGATGCCCATCATTTGTTCGACGGCATCGGGAGGGAGCTTCTTCAGCTCTTCCTGTTTCTCCCGGATTTGATGCAGGATATAGGCCTCTTTGAACGCAAACAGGTCGCGCACCACCAATTGGTCCAAGCGGTCCTCTTCTTGTTCTATCTCCCGGTTCTTTGTATGGTATTTGCTTAATTGGTATTTCTCGCTTAACAGATTGGCAGCGATTCGGCTCACCAATGGGTCGGGATGGGCAAGGAAATAGCGGTGCGCCTCGAATCCCTCCTCGTGGGAATGCTCTGCCGCTTCGTCCAGCATCTGTTTCAATACGGGAGTATAGAAGGTGAGTTCGTCCTGTTCCAAATCAGAACGGATGAACTCTGCCACGCGGAGCTGTACCGGTTCGTTGGTCTCTTCGTCGATATAATCATAGAGGATACGTTCGCCATACCGTACCACATAGCGCATCAATGCGACTTCGAAGGCTTCATAGGGCGAGCGTATGCGGGGTGTTGGCGGAGAAGAGGGCGTTTCCTCTTTTGCAGCGGGCTGCGGTTGCTGCGGAGCGGCAGGTTCCGGAGCAGTCGTTTTGCGCCCTTGCTCATATTGCGAGAGGCGTATTTTATTGACTTCGTTCAATACGACCTGTTCGTCTATTTCCATTTTGGCACTGCATTCTCGGATATAGAGCGTACGGGTGATATTATCCGGCACAATGGCAATCGAACGGATAATCTCCGCGATGAGCGTAGAACGTTTTATCGGGTCATTCCCGGCTTCATCCAGTAAGAGCTTTGTCTTGAAGCGGATAAAGTCGGTCTCATTCTGGCGGATAAATTCAGCGAACTCGCTTGCGCTATGGCTCCGGGCAAAGGAGTCGGGGTCCTCTCCGTCGGGAAGAAGCACGACCTTGACATTCATACCCTCTTCCAACAGAAGGTCGATGCCTCGTATGGCGGCTTTGATGCCGGCAGCGTCTCCGTCATATAAAACCGTTATATTATTCGTGAAGCGATGGATTAGCCGGATTTGTCCGTGGGTCAATGCCGTTCCTGATGAAGCAACGACGTTCTCCACGCCGGATTGGTGCATCGAGATGACATCAGTGTAGCCTTCCACCAAGAAGCAACGGTCTGCTTTTACGATGGCCTGTTTCGCGAAGTAGATGCCATACAGTTCATTGCTCTTATGGTAAATCTCGCTCTCCGGCGAATTGACATACTTGGCTGTCTTTTCGTCTTTCTTCAGGACACGTCCGCCGAAAGCGACTACCTTCCCGCTTAGCGAATGGACCGGGAAGATGACACGTCCCCTGAATCGGTCGCTTACCTTTCCATCTTCGTACGCAATAATCAGCCCCGTCTTTTCCAGATACTCCTTCTTATATCCGCTTTTCAGGGCAGCTTGGTAGAGGGCATCGCGCTGGTCGAGGCTGTATCCCAATTGGAACTTCCGGATGGTATCTTCCCGGAATCCCCGTTCGGCAAAGTAGCGCATGCCGATGGTCTTCCCGTCGATATGTTCGTTGAGTAGCGTAGTGAAATACTTTTGTGCCCACGCATTGACGATGAGCATACTCTCGCGGTCGCCCTGTAACTGTTTCTCCTTATCGGTCAGCTCGCGTTCGTGGATTTCGATGTTATATTTCTTCGCCAGATAACGCAGGGCTTCGACATAGCTCAATTGCTCGTGCTTCATGATGAAGTGGACTGCCGTTCCTCCTTCGCCGCAGGCAAAGCATTTACAGATATTTTTGGCAGGAGAGACATAGAATGAGGGCGTCTTGTCGTCGTGGAAAGGGCAAAGGCCGACATAATTGACCCCGCGTTTGCGCAGGGTGACAAATTCGGATACGACATCCACAATGTTCGCGGCATCCAGTATGCGGTCGATGGTTGGTTGGTCTATCATCTTGCTTCCCTTCCTGAAAAATCTCCCGGCAAAAGTACGATAAATTCGGGGAAATAGTATATGTTTGCAGAGAAAAACAAGACAAATCCATATTCTTATGAGACGAACGCTTTTTGCCATCTGCTTTGCCGCGATGGTGTCATTCTCCCCTGTATTTTCTTTGCAAGCCCAAGAGACGGAGGGCTTCCGGTTGCCTGTCATTCCGACCGAACTGCGTACTCCGGCTGAGCGCGCGGCGTATCTGACGGCGCACTATTGGGAACATTTCGATTTTGCAGACAGCTTGCAATACCTGAATCATCCGGAGAGCGTAGAGCAGGCGGCAGTCGATTTTATCGACCTCTTTCGGTTGGTTCCGGATTCGGTGGCGGGAGATGCGCTGGCTCATACCATGGAGCAGGCGGCCTCTACGCGCAACGGATTGTTTTTCTTTTACAATACCTTCGAGAAGTACCTGTACGACCTTGCCTCGCCGATGCGCAACGAGGTGTTGTTTATTCCTGTGCTGGAATATATGGCGACATCCGGACGTCTTTCGGCAGACGATAAAATCCGTCCGCAGATGCTGTTGCAATCCGTCCGCAAGAATCAGGTGGGCATGCCGGCAGCCGACTTTACCTTTACGTTGTCCGACGGGAGCCGGGACAGTTTGTATGCGTTGCCCGAGCGGTGGACGGTCCTGCTGTTCTTCGACCCCTCTTGCGATGAATGCCATCAGGCCCTTCAAGCGTTGCAAAACAGTTCGCGTGTCCGAGAGTGGGTGAAAGAGGGGAAGCTGACGGTCTTGGCGGTGTATCCGGGCGACGACCTGAGCCTTTGGCGGCAGATGCAGCCCAATCTGCCTGCCGATTGGATTATTGCTTACGATGGGGAGCAGGCGATTTATGAAAAGGAACTGTACGATATCCTCGGGTTCCCTGCCATTTACCTGTTGGACGGCACGAAGCAGGTGCGCCTCAAAGAGACATCGCCGCAGGCCATTGAGGAGTTCCTCGGCTCGGAGATGGCACACTGATGGCACAAGATAAAACAAGATGCCCACGGATTATTTTTACTCTTAATCCGTGGGCATCTGTCAAATAGGTGTGCTATTTATTAATTTCTCACCTTAAACCGCTGCTCGCCGATACATATAATATATACGCCGCGCTGCAGACCGGTGTACTGTTTCAGTCCTACCTGCTGCTCGTTCTTCAGCACTGCGCCGCTCATCGAGATTATCGTTACCTCTTCCTCTGTCGGCGTATATACATAGATGCTGCCGTCTTTCGTATAGACCTTCGCGCCCTCGATGGATTCGATGCCGGTTGGGTTCTCTTCCGCTACGCCCTCTACCATGATATATATGTCGGTATAGATATTTTGGATTCGATAGGTTCCGTCCTCATCCAGCGTTGCAGTCTCCCAATATCCGAACATACTGCGCTTATACTTCACTACCATATTCTCTGCGGTATATCCTTCGGCCACCTCAATCGTAAAGGTCATGCTGGTTCCTTCGCGCACTACATTCGTGCTGGTCTCGACCGTCGCGCCCTCACATTCCTCTACCATTATATTATAGTAGTCGGGGTAGTCGGGGATGACTGGGGTGTCGGGCTCTTCGGATTCTTGCAAAACGAATTGCATTGTAGCTGCGGCACTTGTTTCATTATCCAAAACAGCGATAGCTTTCACGGTTGTTGTTTCGGTAATCTCAAACGCCTCTGTGTATTGCGTAGATGAGGTTGTAGGCTCTGTTTCATCTGTTGTATAATAAATAGTTGCGCCCTCTTCTGCGGTAATCGTAACGGTCGTGCTTCCTTCGAATGGAGTTGTCCCCATGATTGTCGGTGGCAACAGTGTCGATACGATTTCGCCGCTACCGCTTGTGCTCCAACCTTTCGCCGGAATTTCCGGATGAGTTTCATTATATTCTTTCGCGCCCTCGTTCAGCTTATCCAACAAGTCCGCTTGGTCGGTTGCTTTGGTGGGTTCGTTTACTTCATCGACTTCATTTGGCTCTCCGGACAAAATACCCGGCAGTCCCTCTTGCTCGATATATACATTATCGCTTGCCTGCTCTTTACCCGCGCCATCCATAACCGAAATGCTCGCTCCGGGAGCACCTTCGCCGCCAGTGATTGTAATTTCACCGGTGTTACCACAGTTTTGGATGATGATGGAATCTTCATTATCTTCATTAGCTGGGTTGGTAGAATCTCCACCACGTACGGTTTGAGCGATTCCGGCGATGCCGCTTATAAGTGCACCACCGCTAATAGCACCTGTATTCAAGCAATTAATAACATAAATATCATTCCAGTTGGAATCTGCCAACCCAATAATACCTCCGGCTGCTTGCACGCAATCCACCTCTCCTGTATTGGTATTATTAATAAATAGCATGTCTTGTGCGGGTGGCTCTGAGCTTGATTCCGTGAAGTTATAGTCGAAAGCGCAGCCAACAATTCCACCTGCCGCTTGAACGACACTACTTATACTTCCATTATTTGTACAATTGCTGACAGTTCCTCCATACATACTGCCAACTATACCACCTGCCCAGCCATTCCATGAATTACTCGTCGTGATATTACCATTATTTATGCAGCCATCAATAAGTGTTGTAGTAGTTTCTCCCTCTCGGCTATCCATACACCAAGCGATACCGCCGGCAACATTATAACCGCTTAATGTCGCGTTGTTTGTACAGTTCAATATTTGAGAGCCATTCTTTATCATATATGCAATTCCTCCGGCTTGATTAGATGCACGCTCTGAGGACAAACTTCCTTCGCTGGTTACATTTTCTATCACGGAGTTATTTACATAAGAGGCTACTATTCCATTAATATCCGTATTCGTAGCTGTTATCGAAACTGTCAGATTCTCTATCCGCCCATTGGTAACATAATCAAAGAGGCTTTCAGATAGTGTCAGCGTATTATTCTCTCCATTAAAAGTACCGGAGAAGGGGGTATCTTCATCTGAGCCGATGGGTGTCCACGTCTCATCATCAATAGTTAGCGAAGAGGTCAATTTAAAGTAAACGTTATCATAACTTTCCCCGTCATTTACTGCTTCTGCCAACGCTTTCAGTTGCTCGGTAGTACTGATTTGATACGGGTCAGCTTCCGTTCCACTGCCTCCACCATACGTGGGACTTTGTCCCCACCCCACCATCGGTAGGCACAGCAACGCCATCAATAAAGTAAAAATTCGTGTCTTCATAAATTGTATGTGTTTAATTAGTAAATGAATTCAGCCGTGCCGCATTTACGACCAACTAACCAAAACCATTTATGAAGGCATAAAAAAGTGCGGGTGAGTTGTTTATTATTTGATACGAGGCATCGCCAAACGCCCATCAAGCCAATAATAAAACAACAGCCCGCACTCTATGCTGTCAGATATACTTTCTCCTTTCAGTAAAGTGTACAGCATGAGTGCAAGCATTCATTGTCTATTATTCCGGCTTGATGAAAAATTGGCGATTTTCGTATCTGGAATAATATCGTAAATGCTTAACTCAGTATGTCCTTCCAACAGAATCCACTGATTCCCTTTGGAATTGCGGCAAAGGTAGGGAACGCAAACGAAAATGCAAAGAAAAAGTAAAAGATATTTCACGTTTTTTATCGGAAAGATTGATGAGCCGGTTTCACCGGCTTCATTTTGTCCCCACTATCCTCCCGAGCCATTCGGAAGCAATGTCGGCAAAAAAATAGTCCTTCTGAAGTGTTCGGAAGCGGTGGTGGGGAAAAAATGGTGCTTCTGAAGTGTTCAGAAGGAGTGTTGGCGGAAAAACTGCGCTTCTGAAGTGTTCGGAAGCTGGAATTTGGGCAAAAATCGGGGTTCTGAAGTGTTCAGAAAGAGTGTCGGCGGAAAAACTGTGCTTCTGAAGTGTTCGGAAGCTGGAATTTGGGCAAAAACAGGGCTTCTGAAGTGTTCAGAAGGAGTGTCTGTGAAAAAACAGAGGTTCTGAAGTGTTCGGAAGGACCATTTTTCCGGCAACATGGCTTCTGAACACTTCAGAAGGGGGGCTTTTCTCTATTCAGAGGTTCCGAATGGCTCGGCGGCAAGGGGGCTTGTCAACAAGAATGGGCGTTAACGAATTTCCGGAAACGTGCCAAGCCTTCGCGGAGCCGGGCGCGGGGGCAGGCGATGTTCCAGCGCATGAAGCCTTCGCCCTCTGCGCCATACATCGTCCCGGCATTGAGCCAGAGTCCCGCCTCCTTCAGTTGCTCCTCCAACTCTTCCGACGGAATGCCCAGTTTGCGGCAATCCATCCAGACCAAGTAGGTCCCCTCCAGCCGGGCAATCGGGAAGTCCGGCAGCTGTGCTTCGCAGAAGGCGCGCATGGCGTCGTAGTTTCCTTTCAGGTAATCGAGGAGCTCGGTGAGCCACGCTTCGCCTTCGTTGTAGGCGGCTATCGTGGCGATGACGCCGAACGGATTCACGTCGCAGACCTCATTGATGTTGATGGCTTTGTCGATACGGCGGCGCATCGTCTCGTCCTCGGCCACGATGTTGGCGATTTGCAGTCCCGCGATGTTGAACGACTTGCTGGGGGAGATGCAGGTCACCGAATGGCGTTGGAACTCTTCCGACAGCGAGGCGAAGGGCGTGTAGGTATGTCCGGGGTAAACCAGTTCGCAGTGAATCTCATCAGATATAATGGTAACATTATGCTTTAGGCAAATCTCTCCGGCGCGTTGCAGCTCCTCGCGCGTCCATACCCGTCCGGCAGGATTGTGCGGATTGCAGAGCAGGAAGAGCCGGGTGCGCGGGTCGGAGGCCTTCCGTTCGAGGTCGTCGAAGTCCATCCGGTAGCTGTCCCCCTCAGGGAGGAGCGGACTGCTCAGTATCTCGCATCCGTTGTTGCGGATAGAGGAGAAGAAACAGTTATACACCGGCGTCTGCACCAATACCTTGTCTCCGGGGACGGTCAGTGCTTTGATGACGGCAGAAATCGCGGGGACGACTCCGGAGGTGTAGATTATCCAGTCCCGATTTATTGTCCAACCATGCCGGCGGCGGAACCAGTCGATGACCGCTTCGTAGTAGGTATCCGGCACGCGGGTGTATCCGAAGATGCCATGCTCCACGCGGCGGCGCAGCGCATCGATGACAGGCGGCGCAGTCCGGAAATCCATATCGGCGACCCACATCGGCAGGACAGAGTCGTCGGCAGCAGAATCCCATTTGTAGGAGTTCGTTCCCCGGCGGGGGATGATTTCATCGAAGTTATACATACCGGCCTCCTCTCACTTCAATCCGGCAGTCGGCCGGCTTACGGATATGTTCGTCGAGCGTCACCGAACCGATGGCATCCGCCACGATATGTCCCGATATCGGGTTCTTGATGTTGGTGATGCTCCCCTTTATGTCGGCTTTCAATGTCGAATACTCGAACGCGCGGTCGCAGGCAGGGTCGAAGGTGCAATTCTCCAGCACGAGGTCGTGCGCATAACAGAGCGGCTGTTCGCCTGCGATATGGCAGTTGACCAACCGGAGATTGCGCGAATGCCAGCCGAGGTACTCTCCATCCAGCACCGAGTCGTAGATGGTCACGTTCTCCACCTCCCAGAAGGCATCTTTGGTCGTAATCTTCGCGTTGTGGATTTCGGCATTCTTGACATACTGGAATACATACTTGCTGTCGCTCTCCAATCCGTCGACATAGATGTCTTGGCTCAGCATAAAGGGATAGGTCCCGCCATGCAGCTTCAGCTCCTTGACGCGGATGTTCCGGCATTTCCAGAAGATTTCATCCGCATCGTTCATTATCACCTTTTCGATGTCGATGTCCTCCATCTCGCGAAACATCTTAGGCGCATCGATAATCGTATTCTTCATCTTCAGGTGGTCGGAATACCAAAGCGCCGACCTGCCTCCGACGGCGAAGTAACAATCCTCGATATCGAAACCATGCACGTGCCAGAAGGGATAGTTCCCTTCGAAACGGCAGTTGGTTGCGCGGATGTTGCTGCACTCCTTGATGGCCGATTCGCCAGCTAATATCGTTACGTTGTCCAAATGAAGGTCGCGGGAACCGAACAAAGGCCGTTCGCCGCCAAATTCTTTGTTTTGTATCAGTTGCATAATATATAATGGTATGAATGTTTTATCACGGTGCAAATATAGATGCTTTGACACAAGCTTTGTGTAGATGAATTACGGATGAAGTAACCCTGATTACGGAATTACGAATTGCGAATTATGAATTACGAATTGCAAATTACGGATTGTGAGATGCTCTTGTAATCCGTAACTCGTAATTCGTAATTCTTTTGTCCCCTCGTTTCAGTAAAACATGTACCATCTTCTGTAATTCGGGTAAACCTTCTCCGCCGAATAGCATGTACCTTTGCCACCGAAATCGAACCAAAGGAGGAATTTGCATCGACGCTATGACAGGAAAGACGTTAGACATAAAGACAGTACAGGAGTGCAACCGCTGCTTGGGGAGCCAGACTTGGCATCCGCAGGCGACGCTTATCGATTTGGAGAATCCCCGGCTCGAACAGGACGCCGTCAAGTTCGAGTTTTATGCCATTCTGCTGATTGAGGAGTGCCCGGACGGTTGCTGCTGTTGCGGAAGGAAGTATTATGACTTTGCCAATGCGACGATGGTCTTCCTCAAGCCGGGCGAGATATTCAGCATGAGCCGGGAGAACCTGCTCCCGGATAAGGGCTGGCTGCTGGCGTTCGACCCCGCCCTTCTGTTCTGCACGACGCTCCGGACGCACATCGGCGATTATACCTTCTTCAATTATCGGAAGGAGGAGGCGCTCCATCTCTCGCAACGGGAGACGGCGACCATCACCTGCTGTCTGGAAAATATCGAAGAGGAATTGCACCATCCCATCGACCGGCACACGAGCACGATTCTGTCCCGGCACATCGAACTGATGCTGGATTATTGCGCGCGCTTTTATGAGCGGCAATTCATCACGCGCGAGAATAAAAACAAGGCGTTGATGAAGCGGTTCGCCCGGGAGGCAGACGAATATATTGCCTCCGGACAGCTGCAGGGCGGACGCCTGCCCCAGTCCGAGAGCTTCGCCCGGAGTTTGGGGCTTTCGGTCGCCTATTTCGATGACCTTCTCTTCTTCGAGACCGGACAAAGCCTTGCCGAATATTTCCGCCTCAAGCAGCTGGAGTATGCGAAACAGATGCTGACCGACCCGACACAGACTCCGGCCAGTGTCGCACACTATTTAGGCTTCCCCAGCGTCCAGCATTTTACGTTTTTATTCAAAAAATTGACAGGAATAGGCCCCAACGAGTATCGCTTTGGGAGGAATTAAAGAAATTACGTAAAAATATCTTCAAAAAGAATTTTGATTCTAAAAAGAAACCTATATATTTGCTCCCGTTAATCCGGAAGGCTTGCTGCAAAACTGCGCGAGGGTTTCCGAGGGTCCGGAAGGCTTGCTGCAAAACTGCGAGAGGGGCGAGAGGGTTTCCGAGGGTTCGGAAGGCTTGCTGCAAAACTGCGAGAGGGTTTCCGAGGGTTCGGAAGGCTTGCTGCAAAACTGCGAGAGGGTTTCCGCGGTCTCGGAAGGGTCGCCGCAAAATTGCAGGAAGGTTTCCCGAATCGGGAAGAGCCGCTGCAAAACTGCAGGAAGGTTTCCCGACACCACGCCGAATAGGTGGGGGTGGGCTATATATTTATGGAAAGGCGTTTACTTGACGTCGTGTCTTCTCCATTCCAAACTTCGCAACTTTGAAATCGAGTAGAGGACAGGGCAACGGTAGATGCTTGCGTAGGAATGTACAATCCCGGTACGCCCTGTACCGGATTATACATATTCGGCGTGGGCTTCTGCGTTGCTTATCCTTACTCGGTTAGGCAATGCGAAGGCCTGGAATGGAAGGATAAGCACAGGTACAGATCCCGCGCTCTTTTTATATGTATATATACCAGAAAATCACATTTTGAATAATCCGGTGTCTGTCGCGGGACCTGCAGGCACGAAAGCTTTAGTTTAATACCTCTAAAAACGAAGTTTATGAAGAAAGAGAGTTTGCTATGTCCTTCCATCGGACGAATAGCGCAAATTTCAGCATTGTGCATGTTGCTCCCGGCTTTCTCGGTAGCAGCTGCAGAGACGACGGGTGTAACCAGTAGCGAAATGGCCGTAAACGTAACGCAGCAGACGAAACAAGTTACGGGAGTTGTTTATGACGAGACCGGCGAACCGGTTATCGGAGCTAACGTAGTAGTGAAAGGCACGACCAATGGAAACATCACCGATTTCGACGGAAAGTTTGTTATCGAAAATGTCCCTGAAAATGCTATCCTGCAGGTGTCTTACATCGGCTATACCACACAGGAAATCCCGGTAGCCGGAAAGACAGAATTGAAAATCACTTTGAAAGAGGATTCCGAGCAATTGGAAGAGGTTGTCGTAGTAGGTTACGGTACGCAGAAGAAGGGTGAGATTACCTCTTCGGTAACCAGTGTCAAGGCGGATGACTTCAACAAGATTCCGGTTGTCAATCCGATGTCGTTGGTAGAAGGGCGTGTTGCCGGTTTGACGATTTCGAAAGGCGGTAATGACCCGAACGGCGAAATGAACATCCAGTTGCGTGGTGCGACCTCGTTGAAGGGTAACAATACGCCGTTGATTATTATCGATGGTGTGCCGGGCGATAAGAACACGATGAATGCCATCGCGCCGGAGGATATCGAAGCCATCGACGTATTGAAGGATGGTTCGGCAGCCGCAATCTATGGTACTCGTGGTAACAACGGTGTGATTATCATTACGACGAAGCGTCCGGAAATAGGACGTTCGCAGGTTACCTATTCGGGTTATATCATGAACGAAAGCGTGGCTAAGCGTCCGGAAATGTTGTCGAGAGACGAATATCTGGCGTACGGAAAAGCATCGGGCAGCAGCATTATTACCGATTACGGAGATGATACCGACCCGTATGACATGATGTTGAACAAAGGCAATATCAGCCATGTGCATAACTTGACCGCAACAGGCGGTACGGCAGGTATGAATTATCGCGCCTCTATCGGGTATCGTAATAACGAGAGTATCGTGAAATACACGGACCGCGAGACGATAAATATGGCGTTGAATATCAACCACCGCATGTTGAACGACAAGTTATTGCTCTCATTCAATTTGTCGAACTCTTTCACGAAATCAAATATTACGCCGGGTTATAGCGATGCAGCCGATAATCCAACGGATACTCCAAGCTACGACCACGACGAATTCTATTCGGCATTGATGCGTAACCCGACTATGCCGATATATAATGCCGACGGTTC
The DNA here is from genome assembly GCA_949289155.1 of uncultured Parabacteroides sp. Taxonomy (GTDB): domain Bacteria; phylum Bacteroidota; class Bacteroidia; order Bacteroidales; family Tannerellaceae; genus Parabacteroides. The sequence continues at coordinate 39,052 of CASEMX010000005.1, read as the reverse complement.
ATTCTGGCAGACCTATTCCGGTTATGAAGATTATAACCCGATTGCCCGAATCGAACAGAGAAGCATCCGGAAAGAAAACAAGAACCTGTTAGGAAACTTCAAGGCGACGTATGAAATCCTTCCGGGGTTGAAGACTTCGGCGTTCGTTGCTTTGGAAAAACGTGACGTTTCTCGTGATTACTATATTAGCCGTCAGGATTATTCTTCTATTAAGGATGGTACGAACGGTACGGCAGATAAACGTTATGAGAAGTGGCAGAACCGCACATTGGAATGGACAGCCGATTATGTGAAGAGCTTTAATGATGTGCATAATCTGACAGCGATGATTGGTTACAGCTATCAGGATTTCGAATATGAAATGATGTTCATGCGCAATAAAGACTTCCTGACCGATGCATTCGAAACCAATAACATGGAAGCCGGAGCCTACCTGAAGGATGGCCGCGCGGAAATGAAGAGTAAGAAGACCAAGAATACGTTGATAGCCTTCTTCGGTCGTGTGAATTACAATTATGATGGAAAGTACTTGTTGAGCGGTTCTATCCGTCGTGAGGGTTCGTCTAAGTTCGGTGCAGATAACAAGTGGGCATGGTTCCCGTCAATCAGTGCCGGATGGATGGTTACGCAAGAAGAATTCATGGAAGATGTCGAGTTCTTGGATATGTTGAAGTTCCGTGTCGGATTCGGTATCACGGGTAGTTTGCCTAATGACCCGTACATGTCTTTGATTAAGTATGGTACAGGTGCAGGTAACTGGAATGCGTTGACCGGAAGCTGGATTACGGCTACTTACGGACCGGGCAACAACCCGAATCCGGATTTGAAGTGGGAAAAGAGTGAATCATTGAACGTAGGTTTCGACTATGCTTTCTGGGGCGGACGTGTCAACGGTACACTCGATTGGTATCAGCGTACGACACGCGACTTGATTTACGACTATACGGCACAACAGCCGGCAGCTATTCATGACCAGATTGTGACGAACGTAGGTACAATGAAGAATACCGGTGTCGAATTGTCGGTAAGTGTAGATGCTGTAAAGACGAAAGACTTCACTTATACGCCATCGTTGACTTTCTCTTGGGAAAAGAACGAATTGACCTCGTTGTCGAACGATATCTACAAAGCTTCTTATGCAGACTTGCACGAAATGCCGTCTCCGGGTAACGTGGGTCCGACTGTACGTTTGCAAGAGGGTCATCCGGTAGGTTCATTCTATGGTTATGTTTGTGATGGCATCGATGAGAATGGCATGTGGAAGATGAGAGACTTGGATGGTAAAGAGGGATTGTCAGCTGACGACCGTACGTTCATCGGTTGCGGTTTGCCTAAGTTCAAAGCCAGCTTGCAGAATACCTTTACGTATAAGAACTTCGACTTTAGCTTCTTGTTGAGAGGTATGTTCGATTATGATATCTTGAACGAAGGTAAGTTCTTCTTCGGTACGACGAAGTACTTAGACCAATCCGGTTCAAATGTATATAAAGATGCCTTGAACCATCCGTTGAAAGATGAAAATATGTTCTCGAATTATTACTTGGAAGATGGTAGCTTCTTGAAGATTGATAACGTGACTTTGGGTTATACCTTCAATTTCAAGAATAACAAGTATATCAAGAACCTGCGTCTTTATGGAACAGTTACGAATTTGGCAACGATTACCGGTTATTCAGGTTTGACGCCGGATATTAATGTAACAGGCTTGGAAGCAGGTTGCGATAGCCGCTCATCTTATCCGGATACACGTACTTATAGCTTTGGTGTAAATGTAACCTTCTAAAATGAATATTGAACATAAAATAAAGAGACTATATCATGAAATCTTTTAAACATATATGCCTGTATGCGGCAACCGCTTTGACTGGATTGGCAGTTATGCCTTCTTGTACCAATCTGGACGAAGAGATTTATAGTGAAGTTATTTCAGAGAATTATTATGAAAGTGGTGACCAAGTAATCGCCGCAATGATGCGCCCGTGGGGACATTTCTGCGGTACATTGTCGCCGAATAACTCTGTATGGAAATGGCAGGAGCTGACAGCTGACGGAGCTGCTTGGCCTCAGAAGGGACGTCATGGATACGATAATGGTAACTGGATTCGTATGCACCGTCATCAGTGGACGCCGACCGATACAGAATTGGAAAGCGCGTGGAACTTGCTTTATATGGGTGTCGGTTTTGCGAATAACCTGTTGGCTGATTTCGAACGTTTGGACTTTGACCGTCTGAATCCGGGCATCAGCAAAGAGCAGGCAATTGCGGAAATGAAAGTTTATCGTGCTTATTGCTATGCTTATTTGCTGGATATGTTCGGAGATATACCTATCACCGAAAGTTTGGATGAGACAAATCCTCCGGCTCGTTCTCGTGCAGAAGCATTTGACTATGTTGTTAAAGAATTGACTGAGAATATTCCGGCATTGTCTGATAATAAAACTTCTACTTACGGACGTGTTTCTAAGTGGGGTGCTACGACTTTGTTAGCACATCTCTATCTGAATGCGGAAGTATATACGGGTACAGCTCGCTGGGACGATTGTATTGCTGCTTGTGATGAAGTAATTAATAGCGGACAATTCCAGTTGGATGAACATTGGAACGACCCGTTCAAAGTAGAGAACGATAAAAACTCAAAGGAAAACATTTGGGTGATTGTTTACGATGAGATTTATGCTGCCGGAATGAACTGGTACACGCTTTGGTTCCATTATGCTATGCAGGCTGGTTGGGAATTGGAAGGCGGTCCGTGGAACGGTATCGTAACACAACCGACATTCTATGACTCATTTGCCGATAATGATTTGCGTAAGACAGAAGGATTCTTGATCGGTGTACAGTATCCGCGTGTTGAGCGTGAAGACGGAACCTATTATTTTGATACGACTCAGGAACCGTTGAAGGGTTCGGAAGAATATGTAGGTCAGCCGTTGGAATTCGTCAATTATATCAAGTCTATGACCGAAGGCGAAGAGAATAGTGGCGCTCGTTCTATCAAATATGAGGTTGTAAATGGCGCTCGTGGCGATATGAGCAACGACTGGGTATTGTTCCGTTATGCAGATATCCTGTTTATGAAGGCTGAATGTTTGATGCGTAAGAACGGAGGTACGGCAACACAGGAAGCGGTTGATTTAGTTAATAGCGTTCGCCAGCGTGCGTTTACCGAGGCTGATTGGGATGCGGCTAAATATACTACGACAAGTCTGACGATGGATGAGTTCTTGGCTGAACGTGGCCGCGAATTTGCTTTCGAAGGCTTGCGCCGTCAGGATTTGATTCGCTTTAATAAGTTCATCGAAACCTCTTGGTGGGATAAGGAATCGACAACCGACGAAACGCGTAAGATATTCCCGATACCATACAAGAAACTGCAGGCAAATCCTGAATTAGGTGAAGGAAATGCTGCGAACAAGACGTTCTAATCTTTTGTGAGAATAGGCATAAGTAAAGGGTTGCGTCCGGAGATAAAAGTTGATGGGCGCAACCCATATAATAAAGAGGGTGTGTCATTTCGAGCGCGGTCGAGGAATCTCCTGTTCAATTTGCCAAAACGTTTAGACAGGTCATCGAGGGTCCTCAAAAGGCTGCCAAAACGTTTAGGAGGTCATTGAGGTCCCTCAAAAGCTTGGCAAAACGTTTAGAGAGGTCATTGAGGCCCCTCAAAGTGCTGCCAAAACGTTTAGGGAGGTCTTCGAGGCCCCTCAAAGTGCTGCCAAAACGTTTAGGGAGGTCTTCGAGGGTCCTCAAAGTGCTGCCAAAACGTTTAGGGAGGTCTTCGAGGGTCCTCAAAGTGCTGCCAAAACGTTTAGAGAGGTCATTGAGGCCCCTCAAAGGCTTGGCAAAACGTTTAGGCAGGTCATCGAGGCTCCTCAAAGGCTTGGCAAAACGTTTAGACACACCCCCTTTTATTTGTTATTTTGCGATAAATGCTCGTCGCTTTTTGCGATGTTGATTATTGTTTGTCGGCCGGATAGACGACTCCCCAACAATTACGCAGATTATCCAGCAGGCGCATGACAGAAAGCGTATTTGATAAGGGCATAAATGGCGATTCTATCCAACCTTCCCGAATCGCATCGCGGGCAGCAAGGATTTCGTATTCGTATCCGGTGATTTGTTGCGGGCATTCGTAGCGGGCGATTTCCTGATAATCTTTATTATAAACGATTGCGCGTTGTGGATTATTGATGTTTTCTATGACAATATATCCTTTGTCTCCGGAAATAACGGCACTACGGTCTGTCGCGCAGTATGCTGTTGAGTAGAGTACGGCCATTCGCCCGTCTTGATAGGTCAGGGTGATGCTGTTTTGCATATCTACGCCCAATTCATTCTTTACGCAGGAGGAATCTATGCATCGAATGTCATCGCCAAAGGTTATTAACGCAAAATTAAGGGGATAGATACCTAAATCATACAATGCGCCGCCGCACAATTCCGGACGGATGATACGTTCGACCTCGGATATAGCATATCCCAAATTGGCATTTAACATCATCGCTTTGCCGATAATTCCGCTATCTACGATTTCTCGGATGGTTTTCGAGAAGGGCATGTAGCGTGTCCAAATGGCTTCTGCCAAAAAGACCTTTTTCTCTTGCGCTAAACGAATCAAGGCTTCAGCCTCCCTGGCATTTGCTGTAAAAGCCTTTTCACAAAGGACCGGCTTCCCTTTCTGAATGCACATTTGAGCCTGCTCGAAGTGGAGGGAGTGGGGCGTGGCGATATAAATTAAGTCGATTTCCGGGTCGTTTGCCAATTCTTCATATGAACCGTATGCTTTGGCGGCATGATACTCTGCGGCAAATTGTTCCGCGCGTTGCAGGTCACGTGATGCAATAGCGTAGCATTCCGCTTCATTCATCGCTTGTAATGTTGTCGCCATTTTGCGGGCTATCGAGCCTGCGCCGATGATTCCTACCTTAAAACTATTCATTTCCATTATCTTTATTTTATCCTTTGTTTGGTGTTGCATGATTATCGGGATACACGTCCGGAAGCATCTCCTTTCATTAAAGTTTCTACCTCTTCTACGGTAACTTGGTTATAATCTCCGTAGATAGTATGTTTCAGGCAGGAGGCTGCTGCCGCAAAATCCAATGCCTGCTGGTTGTCTTCGTAATTCAACAAACCATAAATCAGTCCTCCCATAAAAGAATCGCCGCCGCCTACCCGATCTACGATATGTGTGATGTCATAGCGTGGCGATTGGTATAATTGTGTGCCGTCAAAAAGGACGCCGCCCCACGTATTGTGGTTCGCATTGATGGCTCCTCTTAGTGTAATGACAATTCGCTGGGCACGCGGGAAGCGTTGTTTCAGTTGACGGCAGACACTTTCGAACTTCGCAACGTCGATATTTCCTCCGGTCGCCGTTACGTCGAATCCTTCCGGCTTGATGCCGAATACTTTGTCCGCATCTTCTTCATTCCCTAAGATAAGGTCGCATCCTTCTACCAATTCCGGCATGACTTCAGCTGCCGTTTTCCCATATTTCCATAGGTTCTTGCGGTAATTAAGGTCGCAAGATACAGGGACACCTAAGCGGTTGGCTGTCCGAATTGCCTCCAAACAGACCTCAGCGGCTCCTTGACTGATTGCCGGAGTAATACCTGTCCAATGAAACCAATCCGCATCTTTCAGGATAGATTCCCAATCCAACATCCCCGGTTGTATCTCTGCAATGGAAGAATGGCTCCGGTCGTAAATTACTTTGCTGGCTCGGGCTACGGCTCCTGTTTCGAGGAAGTAAATCCCCATCCGTTCTCCTCCGAATAGTACATGTTCCGTACTTACTCCCCGGCCTCTTAAATCTTGAAGGCAAGCCATGGCGATATCATTCTGCGGCAAGCGGGTCACAAACTCGGCATTCATCCCATAATTGGCCAATGATACCGCAACATTCGCCTCGCCTCCGCCGAAGGTGGCCGTTAGTTCGTTGGCTTGGCTGAAACGTAAATATCCGGGAGTCGCTAAACGCAGCATGACCTCCCCGAAGGTGACTATCTTTTTTCTTTTTCCCATGATTCTTTCGTCTATATATTAATGTAATTCCTTATCATTTTCAAATCCGAAATAGTTCTTTGCATTGTAATAACAGATATCCGCTACCATTTGCTTGAGGAAACCCATCTCGCTCTTGGGCAGTTTCCCGCTTTCGATATCTTCGCCAATCAGGTTGCATAGGATGCGGCGGAAATATTCGTGGCGTGGATAGGAGAGGAAGCTGCGCGAATCGGTCAGCATTCCGATGAAACGGCTCAGCAATCCCATTTCTGAGAGGACATTCAGTTGTTTTCGCATTCCCTCTTCCTGGTCGAGGAACCACCAAGCCGCCCCTAATTGGATTTTACCCGGTGTCGGCGCTTCATTAAAGGTATAAGCCATCGTAGCGAGGACTTCATTGTCTTTCGGATTGAGGCTATACAGGATGGTCTTCGTCAGTTTTCCTTCCCGGTCCAATCGGTCGAGAAATTTATGCCCTGCGGCAGAACAGTTCACTTCGAGAATGGCATCAAATCCCGTATCAACGCCTAAAGCGCGGAACATTCGTGTATTATTATTGCGTATGACGCTGATATGATACTGTTGTGCCCAGCCCTTTTCCCAGTCCATGACAGCCAATTCGAACAAGATGGCGCTTTTATACTTGCGGATTTCCTCTTCGCTTGCCCTTTTTCCATTCAAAACCTTTCGGAAGATGGAACGGACCTCCGCTTCGGTATAATCGTCGGCATAAAAGTTATCCATACCGTGGTCGGAGAGGCAACAACCCAGCGAAGCGAAGAAGTCATGCCGGCGGCGCAGGGCATATAGCAAGTCATCGTAATAGTAGATTTGGATTCCGGAGGCTTCCGATAGTTTTTGGAGGTAATTCCTGAAGCTATCGGGCTGGTCAATCGCCATCACTTTGTCGGGACGCCAAGCCGGATAGACCTTGGTCTTTAGTCCCTGCTCCCGGATTTGCTGGTGATAGATGAGGGAATCCGCCGGGTCGTCGGTCGTACAGACGGTTTCCACCCGGCAACGCTCCATGATTTTTGTTGCACGGAACTCTTCGGTCTGAAGTTTAGCCGTACATTCGTCATAAATCGCTCGTGCCGTTTCCGGCTTCAATATTGTGTCGATACCGAAGATTCGGCTCAGCTCCAGATGCGTCCAATGGTATAACGGATTGCGCATCGTGTAGGGAACGGTCTCTGCCCATTTCTCAAACTTCTCGTAATCCGTCCGGTTCCCTGTAATATATTCCTCAGGGATGCCATTCCCGCGCATGGATCTCCATTTGTAATGGTCACCGCCCAACCAAATTTCCGACAGGTTCCGGAATTGATGGTTCTCGGCTATCTGCTTTGGGTCCAAATGGCAATGATAATCGATGATAGGCAGGTTTTCTGCGCTTTCATGATATAGCTCGCGTGCCGCCTCGTTGGTCAGCATGAAATCTTTATGAATGAATTGTTCCATTTTGTATAGGTGTTGTTAGGCAAAAGTAGGGCAAATAATGCTTGCGGTCAAGAGGCAAGGCGGCTTTTTTTCCCGAGCAGATATGAATTTGCCCGCCGAAGGAAAGTTCGAGATGTCCCGACATAAAGTTGGAGACATCCCGGAGAAAAGTTGGAGCTGTCCCGGCAGAAACTTCGATTGCCTGTGGTGTGTGTATAAACGCCTGTGGCGTTTTTATAATTGCCAGTGTCGTTTTTATAAACGCCACAGGCGTTTTAAGTTTTTCACGGGACGTCTCCAACTTTTCTTCGGGACATTTTCCACTTTATGTCGAATATCTTCCAACTTTATGTCGGGTCTTTTGTTTCATTATTCCGAAGAAATCTATAACTTTGCCTCTGACTAAAAATTTAAGAATGCAATGAAAACGCAAATAGTAGAACGTCTTTCCGCTTTGCGGGAAGCAATGAAAGCAAATGGTGTAGCTGCTTACATTATTCCGACATCGGATCCGCACATGAGCGAATATCCGGCTGCATGTTGGAAGTATCGTGAATGGATTTCCGGTTTTACGGGTTCGGCCGGAACTGTAGTTGTAACCGCTGATAAGGCAGGATTGTGGACCGACTCGCGTTATTTCCTGCAGGCTGCGGCACAGTTGGACGGTTCGGGCATCGATTTGTATAAAATGATGCTTCCGGATACCCCTTCTATTACGGATTTCTTACTGGCTGAACTGCAAGAGGGTGCGACGGTCGGATTGAATGGCGAGACTTACAGTGCGGCAGATGCCGAGGCGCTGGGAAACGTCTTGTCTCGTAAGGACATCCACCTGAATACGGAATGTGTGTTACTGAATGACCTGTGGAAAGACCGTCCGGCCATACCGGATGCTCCGGTCTTCGAAATGCCGCTCCAGTTCTGTGGGCGTTCGGCAGAAGATAAGTTGGTCGATATCTCCATCATGCTGCATAAAGCCGGAGCGGACTGTACAATCCTCTCGGCGCTGGACGAAGTAGCTTGGACGTGCAATATCCGCGGTACAGATGTAGCCTATAATCCGGTGGCAGTAGCCTATCTCTTTATCTCAGACAAGGAGAATGTGCTCTTCATTAATCCGAAAAAGGTTCCGGAAGAGATAGCAAATCGCCTGAAAGCGGATGGAATTATCTTGGCGGATTATACTTGCCTATATACTTATCTGTCCCGTCTTCCGGAGAATACGCGCATCTATTTGGATTGTTCGCGCACCAATAAAGCCATCTGCAATGCTTTGCCTAAAGGAGCGAAGATTATCAACGGAGTCTCTCCGGCAAATACGCTAAAGAGCATTAAGAACGAAACAGAGCTCAACGGAATCCGCAATGCCGTGGTTCGCGATGGCGTAGCGTTGACTAAGTTCTATTATTGGTTGGAAAAGAGCATGGCGGCAGGCGAGCGTGTCACGGAATTAAGCGCCAGCCGGAAGCTGACCTCCCTCCGTTCGGAACAGGCATATTATGTAATGGATAGTTTCGAGAGTATTTCCGGATATGCAGCGCATGGAGCAATTGTGCATTACGGTGTAACGGAAGAATCGGACGTAGAATTGAAGCCGGAAAGCCTTTATCTGCTGGATAGCGGTGCACAATATCTGGATGGTACGACGGATATTACCCGTACTATCGCATTGGGAGAGCCGACCGACCAGATGAAGAAGGACTTTACTCGGGTATTGAAAGGAACGATTAGCTTGGCGAAATGCAAATTCCCGGCAGGAACGCGCGGTAGCCAAATCGATGCCTTCGCTCGTAAGGCGTTGTGGGATGCCGGACTGAACTACTTGCATGGAACCGGGCATGGAATAGGCCATTGCCTGAATGTTCACGAAGGCCCGCAGAATATCCGTATGGAGGAGAATCCGACGGTACTCCAGCCGGGTATGGTAACCAGCGACGAGCCCGGATTATATCGTGCCGGGGAATATGGCATCCGTATCGAGAATATGACGACCGTACGCGAAGATAGCGAAACGGAATTCGGAAAGTTCCTTTGTATGGAAACCTTGACGCTGTGCTTTATCGATACGCGTTTGGTTGTCGTGTCGATGTTATCCGCTCGTGAACATGCTTGGCTGAATAAATATCATCAAACGGTTTACGAAAAGTTGAGTCCTTATCTGAATGAGGAAGAGAAGGAATGGTTAAGAGCAAAGACTGAAGAGATTTAATCTGAGTGCGGATTGCGAATTATGAATTATGAACGGCTCAGGGAGGATTACCTTGGGTTAGTTCATAATTCGTAACTCGCAATTCATCATTCATAATTTGTAATTAGAATCATGGCGTTAATAAAATCAGTAAGAGGCTTTACTCCGAAGATAGGGGAAAAGACCTTTTTGGCAGATAATGCGACGATTATCGGAGATGTTGAAATCGGCGAAGGATGCAGTGTCTGGTTTGGAACAGTTCTGCGCGGCGATGTGAACTCTATCCGGATTGGCAACGGCGTAAACATCCAAGATGGTTCGGTTTTGCACACACTTTATGAGAAATCGACAATTGAAATAGGCAATGATGTCTCTATCGGGCATAATGTAACGATTCACGGAGCAAAGATATGCGACGGAGCGTTGATAGGAATGGGCGCTGTTGTCATGGACCATGCTGTTGTCGGTGAAGGAGCCATTGTTGCTGCAGGTTCAGTCGTTCTTAGTAAGACAATCGTAGAGCCGGGTAGTATTTATGCCGGCGTTCCTGCTAAATTTGTTAAGAAAGTCGATCCAGAGCAATCGAAGGAAATTAACCAAAAGATTGCTAAGAATTATCATATGTACGCTTCGTGGTACGAATAAATAAAGAATGAAGAATTAAGAAGGAGGAGTTTTTTTGTTCTCGATTCTTCATTCTTAGTTCTTCATTTATATTATATGACCTGTTTAAATGCTTTCCCTAAGGCATCGATGATATCACCTGCGACCATTCCGCGTTCACTCCAATGGCCTGCTGCCAAATCTCCTGCGGTTCCATGCAAGAATACTCCGGCAACGGCTGCGGTTTCCGGTTCATATCCTTGAGCTAACAGTCCTAAGATAATGCCCGTTAATACGTCTCCGCTTCCGGCAGTTGCCATTCCCGGATTCCCGCAACAGGTGAAATAGACATTTCCTTCGGGTGTACAAACAGCAGTATAAGCATCTTTCAAGACAATGCATAACTGATGTTCTTTCGCAAACTCACGAGCTTTTTGTAAACGTTCGTAGGCGGAATTACTTTGTCCGGCGAGGCGGTCGAACTCTTTCGGGTGGGGAGTCAGGATGCTTCGGCTCGGGATTTTAGCTAATATCTCTTTATTCGCAGCAATAAGATTTAATGCGTCGGCATCCAAGACAACCGGGCTGATTACCGAAGAAATCAAATCAAATAATGCATAAGCGGTTTCTTCCTCTTGACCTAATCCGGGACCGATGCCCAATGTCGTGTAGGAAGCAATGGACGGGACGCTGGTAAAGTAGGCTTCATTCGCATCTATATCGACCATTGCTTCCGGGAAAGCGGTTTGCATGATTGTCTCTCCGCATTTGGGAAGATGAACAGTCAGCATCCCTGCTCCGCTTCGTAGGCAGGCTTTAGCCGCTAATAGGGCTGCGCCCATTTTTCCTCGGCTACCAGCTACCAGCAAAGCATGTCCGTAGGTCCCTTTATGGGTAAATCGCCTGCGAGGTTGGAATACTCCGACAATATCTTCCTCTTCAACGATATAATAGTTGGTCGGTATGCTGGCAATGGCACGTGGATCAGATGGGATAGTCAGGACTTTCCATTCGCCTACGTAAGCTTCGTTCTCCTGCATGAAGAAAGACAGTTTGGGGAAATTGAAAGTATAGGTCCTTTGTGCCCTGATAATGCAGTCTTTATTATTTTCCCGATTGTCTTCTCCGAATAGTCCGGAAGGGATATCGATGGATACGACTTTCGCATCGCAGCTATTGATATATTTAACCAATGCAGCGAAACCTCCTTCCAAGGGGCGGTTTAATCCAGTACCAAATAATCCGTCAATGACCACATCGTGTGCAGTCAGTGTCGGAGGAATAAAGTTATCGCGTACTTCTGTAAATTCGACTTGGTCAATATTTAGTAGCTTTCGTACGTTTTCCGAACATTCCGGACTCAAATGCCCGGAAGGATTGAACAGGTAAACCCACACTTTATAGGATTCGTCTAACAATAAGCGCGCAATGGCTAATGCATCTGCCCCATTGTTCCCTTGTCCGGCAAATACTACTACGCGATTTATTTTGGAATACTGGTTGCGGAATTCATGAACGAACGCCTTTGCAGCTTCTTCCACCAATTCGATGGGTTCAATCCGCATATTTAGTATAGTCTGTTTATCTATCTCCTTAACTTTTTCAGCAGCAAATAGTTTAATCATCGTATTTCTGTCCTTGTTTTAGTTTTTACGAGGGACAAAAGTACGGAATATCGCTGCCATTTCAAAATGAACATCTAAGAAGTTTTTGCTAAAGCAGGGATATAATTGTTATTCCCCGAAATAAAAAGGGAAAGATATAGGATAGGGTGTAAAAAAGTCGGTTTGTTTGCTGAGCAAAAGGGATGAGCTATCGTTTAATCTCCGGAAATGTTGTAATTTTGTGCGCTCGAACGAGAAAATAGCAAAACATTATGGATAAGATTCAACTGAAAGATAAAGCATTTAAGCGTTTTATACCGGAAGAGGAGATAAAAAGTGCAATTGCCCGGGTTGCGAATGAGATAAAGAGGGATATCGAGGGCAAAGATGTCCTGTTCGTTTGCATCTTGAACGGAGCTTTTATGTTCGCTTCCGAGTTGATGGCTGAAATGGATGAGGCGTATGAAGTCACTTTTGCGCGTTATTCTTCGTATGCAGGGACCAATAGCACGAATATCCTGCGGGAGATTATGCCGATAAAGGAGGAAGTTGCCGGACGGACGGTCATCCTTTTGGAAGATATTATCGATACGGGTTTTACCATGTATCATGTGCAGGAGAAGCTTCGGGCGGCGGGTGCTGCAGAGGTTAAATTGGCGACGATGCTCTTTAAACCGGAATCTTTACGGTGTGAGTTGAAGCCGGATTACGTGGGTATTCAGATTCCGCCGGCATTTATTGTCGGACATGGTCTGGATTATGACGGATTGGGGCGGGCTTATCGGGATATCTATGTAATCGATGAGTAAATGAAAAGGTTTATCCTATAATATATATAAATGTATAATGACGGCAATTCGAGGATTGCCAATAAAAACGAAGTATTTATGTTGAATGTAGTTATTTTCGGGGCTCCGGGTTCAGGAAAAGGAACGCAGAGCGAATTGATTATTAAGGAATACGGATTGGACCATATCTCGACGGGCGACGTGCTCCGTTCGGAAATGAAGAACGAGACCGAGTTGGGCAAGATTGCCAAGGATTACATCGAGAAGGGTCAGCTCGTGCCGGACGATTTGATTGTAAACATGCTGGCAAAGGTGTTGGATAGCAAAGAGAATTCGAAGGGCGTTATCTTCGATGGTTTCCCTCGCACGATTCCGCAGGCAGAAGCCTTGAAGAAGATGTTGAACGAACGTGGCACGGATGTCTCTATCATGTTGAATCTGCAGGTAGATGAGGATGAACTTATCAAGCGTCTCTTGGAACGTGGTAAAATCTCAGGCCGTTCGGACGATAACTTGGAGACTATCAAGTCTCGCCTTGAGGTATATCACAAGCAAACCGCTCCGCTCGCCGACTTCTATGTAAAGGAAGGCAAGCATACCGCTATCCACGGTATGGGAACGATTGAAGAAATCTTCGGACGCATTCAAGAGGCAATCAACGCGTTGAATTAAGAACGAATAATGAAGAATGAAGAATGAAGAATTCGACAAGCGGAAGATTCTTCATTCTTCATTCCTAATTCTTCATTAACAATGGCTGAATCAAACTTTGTAGATTATGTGAAAATCTATTGCCGCTCCGGGAAAGGTGGCAGAGGTTCTTCTCACTTTCGCCGTGCCAAATATATTCCGAAAGGTGGTCCCGACGGAGGTAACGGAGGAAGAGGAGGCCATGTCTATCTGCGCGGCAATCGGAACTATTGGACGCTGCTCCACTTGAAGTACGAACGGCATATCATGGCGACAAACGGCGAGAGCGGCGGGGCGAAACGGAGCTTCGGCAAGGACGGGCAGGATAAGATTATCGAAGTGCCCTGCGGAACGGTGGTATATGATGCCGAGACGGGCGAGTTTATCTGCGATGTCACGGAAGACGGGCAGCAGGTGATGCTCCTCAAAGGCGGAAAGGGTGGTCTGGGCAACTGGAACTTCCGTACGGCAACGAACCAAGCGCCGCGTTATGCCCAACCGGGCGAGCCGGCTCAGGAGCGGCACGTCATCCTCCAGCTCAAGCTCTTGGCGGATGTGGGGTTGGTTGGATTCCCGAACGCGGGCAAATCGACGTTGCTCTCGGTGGTATCGGCGGCTAAGCCGAAGATTGCCAATTATCCCTTCACGACGCTGGAGCCTAACTTGGGTATCGTGAGCTATCGCGACAATCGTTCCTTTATCATGGCGGATATTCCGGGCATTATCGAAGGAGCGAGCGAGGGCAAGGGACTGGGACTTCGTTTCCTGCGCCATATCGAGCGGAACTCGTTGCTGCTCTTCATGGTCCCGGCGGATAGCGATGATGTAAAGAAGGAGTATGAGATTCTGTTGGGCGAGCTGACGAAGTATAATCCTGACTTGGCGGATAAGCCGCGGGTCTTGGCTGTTACCAAGTGCGATATGCTGGACGAAGAGCTGATGCGCGAGATGGAGAAGGAACTTCCCGAAGGCATCCCGCATGTGTTTATCTCGGCCGTGGCGCAGATGGGGCTGAATGAATTGAAGGATTTGCTGTGGAAGGAGTTGAATAAGGAGTCTTTCCACGAGGTAGAACGGATTGTGCATAAGAATATTGACGTGAAGTCCCTGCAGTTCGATGACGACGATGATGACTTTGTCTTCCCCGAAGATGAGGATGACGAGGAGTATGTCGAGTATGAGGACTGGGACGATGATGAGGACGGGCCTTATGATGAAGATAACTCGTCTGAACGATAACGTAGAGGTGTTGCAATGTGCCGAATGGATGGGCGATTGCAACATTTCTCATTTTATGACCACCCGCTTCGGGGGCGTGAGTGAAGGGGCTTTCGGAGGAATGAATGCCGGGCGTTATACGGAGGATAATCCGGAGCATGTGCAGGCGAACATTGCCCTGCTGTGCGATGCCTTCCATCTCCATCCCGAACGCCTTATTATGCCGCATCAGACGCACGGCACACAAATCTATCGGATAGACGGGGCGTTTCTGCATCTCCCGAAGGAGGAACAGGCGGAGGCGTTAGAGGGCGTAGATGCCTTGATGACAGACCTGTCAGAGACGTGTGTGGCGGTCTCGACGGCGGATTGCGTCCCGGTCCTGCTTTATGCGCCGGACAAGCGGGCAGTGGCGGCGGTCCATGCCGGGTGGCGCGGGATGGTCGGGGCGATTATCCGCAAGGCGGTCCGGGCTATGCAGCGGGAGTATGGATGCGATGCCGGCAGGATGCAGGCGGTGGTAGGTCCCTCTATCAGCCAGCCGGCGTTCGAGGTGGGCGATGAGGTGGTCGAGCAGTTCCGCCGTTCGGAGGCATGGACCGAGGCGGAGGCTGCCTCTCTCTTCCGGCAGAACCCCTTGACCGGCAAGACGCATATCGACTTGTGGCGGGCGGCTTATCTTCAGTTGACTGCGGAGGGACTGACGGACGAGCACCTGCACTTTTCCAACGTATGTACCTATCAGCATTCAACGCAATTCTTCTCTGCCCGCCGCTTAGGTGTGCGGAGCGGACGCATCCTATCCGGAATATGCTTGAGAATGGGGAGATAAATGGTTGGACATTAGTGTGGTAAATAGTCGGAGATTAGTATCTAATCTATAATTCACACTGTGAATTGTAAAAACCACACTGTGAATTGTACGATTCACACTGTGAATTATAAAAACCACAGTGTGAATTATAGAAGAGACAATAGTGAGGATATAGTTTCCACAAGGGTGTCCGACAAGTTTAGTCAATAGTGTCAAATAAGTTTAGTAAGAGGAGATGATACAGATTACATTATCGGAAGAGATAACGGGAGTATGCCCGGACCTGCACGTGCTGGCTATTGCCTGCCGCGTGAGGAACTCGGAGCCGGATGCCGGGCTTTGGGAAGAGATAACCCGCGAGGAGGATGCGGTGCGGGCGGAGATGAAGCTGGAGGAGGTGAACAAGTGGCTTCCTATCCAAGCTACTCGTCAGGCGTACAAGCGGTTGGGAAAGGACCCGAACCGATACCGCCCGTCGGCTGAGGCGTTGCGCCGGCGTATCCTGCGCGGATTGCCGCTCTATCGTATCGATACGCTGGTCGATTTGATTAACTTGGTGTCCATCCGCACGGGCTATTCCATCGGAGGCTTTGACGCCGCGAAGATAGCGGGCGGACAGTTGACGCTGGGCGTCGGCAGGGAAGGCGAGCTCTATCATGGCATCGGGCGGGGCGAACTGAACATTGCCGGACTGCCGGTCTATCGCGATGCCATCGGGGGAATCGGGACGCCCACCAGCGACGAGGAGCGCACGAAGATAGAGCTGGGGACGACCTCCCTGTTGATGATTATCAATGGCTATTCGGGCAAAGAGGGACTCGCCGAAGCTGGGCAATATGCCGTCGGGCTTCTCCGGAAATATGCCGCAGCAGAGCACATCGAGGCCTCGCTACTCACCAAAAACGGTGTAATAGCTATTACATTTTAAGTAAATAAGCATTTTTTGTTTTGGTATTAACAATAAATAAGTATATTTGCCACCGTTATTTAAAACTCATATAAAGGATGATTGAATTAATTGGTACAAATGCAGGCAAAGTATGGAATGCTTTGCACGATGGCGGCAAGATGAGCCTGAAGGCGTTGAAGAAAGCCACGAAGATTAAGGCAGAAAAGGACATGTATGCCGCAATGGGTTGGTTGGCAAAGGAGGGGAAACTTTCATTTGAAGAAGCCGATGGAGAAACAATGGTTTCTTTGGTGGATTAAGTGTTTCTTCCCTTTTGCGAAGGATGAAAAAAGGCTGTTCCATGCAGTAGGGAACAGCCTTTTTTGTCTCCCCTCTTAAAATAAATGCGTAGAAGTGTTGCAATTCTCAAATCTAAAACATACTTTTGTGTAGAATTTGGCAGGAGATGACCGACGATAAAAATAGTTTGCTTGTTCTGTTTGAAGTCCGGTTGAAGGAATTAATCGCCTTGTGCGACCGGCAGAAGCTGAAAATCCAAGAGTTGGAGACAGCTCTGGAACAGAAAAACACGGAGCTGCAGGAAGCTATGGGCAAGATTAGCGATTTGAATGCCAAATGCGACAATATGCTGACGGCACACGTCTTGTCTGTTCAGGAAGGAGAGGTGAGAAAGGCCAAATTGCGGTTGTCGAAACTGGTGCGGGAAGTTGAACGGTGCATCGCACTGCTGAAATAAATAGAGCGATGGACGAAGATTTTCTTATACATATAGAAATAGCAGGAGGGCGTTATCCAATAACGATTCGCCGGGATGAAGAGGAGATAATGCGTGCAGCAGCAAAGCAAGTGAACCAACTCTTCCATGCCTATCAGAAGGAATATGTTCCTACGGCATATAAGCGGGAAGATTGGTTGGCTATTATTGCAGTCCATTTGTCTAAAGAGGTTTTGCAATTGGAAGCGAAGTATGACATCAGTCCTTTTGAAGAGAGGATTCGTGAGCTGACAGAGGAGTTGGGGCGCTATTTGGCGAATAAGTGATATTTTTATATGCATAGGTGTTGATTTTCCGCACTGCTTTACACGGAGCTGCCGTGTATGGTAGTGCTTTTTTTATTGTATTAATATATTTGAGAATTAAAACTAATAGTTAAATGGGAATGTATATTATCATATCAATAGTAACCTTCGTCATCGGAGGATTACTTGTATGGCTGACGATGCGTTACCTTTTAAAGTCGAGGTACGACTCCGTTCTTCGTGAAGCGGAAAAGGAAGCAGAAGTGATTAAGAAGAACAAGTTGCTGGAGGTAAAGGAGAAATTCATCCACCTGAAGGCGGACTTGGAGAAGCAGGTGGCACAGCGCAATGCGAAGATTCAATCGGTAGAGGCAAAGCTGAAGCAACGTGAATTGAATCTTAACCAGCGCCAAGAGGAATTGCAGCGTAAGAATAACGAAGTAGAGGTTATAAAAGATAACTTGACTTCGCAGCTGGACATTATTGAAAAGAAAAAGCAAGAATTGGAGAAGCTTCACCAGAAAGAGGTCGAGCATTTGGAAAGCCTTTCCGGACTCTCGGCTGAAGAGGCGAAGGAGCGTTTGATTGAATCGTTAAAGGATGAAGCGAAGTCGGAGGCTACTTCCTATATTAATGAGATTATGGAAGAGGCAAAGATGACGGCAAACAAGGAGGCAAAGAAGATTGTCATCCAGTCAATCCAGCGCGTAGCGACAGAAACAGCTATTGAGAACTCGATTACCGTATTCCATATCGAATCGGATGAGATAAAGGGACGAATCATCGGACGTGAGGGACGAAATATCCGGGCATTGGAAGCAGCAACAGGCATAGAAATCGTCGTGGACGACACTCCGGAAGCGATTGTATTGTCGGGATTCGACCCGGTTCGTCGTGAGATTGCCCGTTTAGCTCTGCATCAGTTGGTACAAGACGGACGTATCCATCCGGCTCGTATCGAAGAGGTGGTGAATAAAGTGAAGAAACAGGTGGAAGAAGAGGTCGTTGAAACCGGAAAGCGTACGGTAATCGATTTAGGTGTACATGGCTTACATCCGGAATTGATTCGTTTGATTGGTAAGATGAAATATCGTTCTTCTTACGGGCAGAACTTGTTGCAACATGCCCGTGAAACGGCTAACCTGTGTGCTATTATGGCATCTGAATTAGGCTTGAATCCGAAGAAAGCGAAACGTGCCGGATTATTGCATGATATCGGTAAGGTTCCTGATGATGAACCGGAATTGCCGCATGCTATTTTAGGTATGAAGCTTTGTGAGAAGTATAAAGAGAAGGCGGATATCTGCAATGCAGTCGGAGCGCACCATGACGAAGTGGAAATGCAAACGTTGTTGGCTCCTATAGTTCAGGTCTGCGATGCTATATCTGGTGCTCGTCCAGGTGCTCGTCGGGAGATTGTAGAGGCTTATATCAAACGTTTGAACGATTTGGAACAGCTGGCTCTTTCTTATCCGGGTGTAGTGAAGACATATGCTATCCAAGCAGGGCGTGAATTGCGTGTAATTGTTGGTGCAGACAAGATAGATGACAAGGAAACAGAAAATCTATCTAATGAAATTGCTAAGAAGATTCAGGATGAAATGACTTATCCGGGACAAGTCAAGATTACGGTCATTCGTGAGACGCGAGCCGTAAGTTATGCAAAATAAATAATCTAATAAAAACTCCCCTGTTGTCTTGTTATATTTCTCCGCAAAGGAGAAGCGTAACAGATAACAGGGGAGTTTTTATTTTATAATCGGAGATTTGTAGAAATAAAAAAAGAGAATCCAAATAATCCGGATTCTCTTCTTAGTTGCGGAGGCCTGATTCGAACAGACGACCTTTGGGTTATGAGCCCAACGAGCTACCACTGCTCCACTCCGCGATATTGCGTCTATCATTTCTGATTTCGAGTGCAAAGGTAGAGGTTATTACTGAGAAAAACAAGTCTTGATAGTATAAAAACATGAAATATCCATTAAAATCAGAGATATTCTTGTTAAAAGTGTCATAGTAATAACGAACTGTCCCCGTAACTCAGGAATCGGAAGTCATGATTCAGGGCATAATCGTAAATAGGCCGCCAATTTCCTTTGACAAATGCTGAGATGAGTAGCAGGAGTGTACTCTTCGGCTGGTGGAAATTGGTGATGATTCCTCGTACAATCTTGAACGTATAGCCGGGGGCAATGATAATCTGCGTAGCCGTTACCAATTTGTCTGCTCCGCGCCGGTCCAGATAATCAAGGATGTTTTGCAAAGCCTTTGCTGCGCTCAGGCGGTTATTCTCTTCTTCGTAAGGCATCCATTGTTTAACCACTAATTCTTCCGATGTTGCGTTCGGATTCTTCTCCAATTCTATACCTATATAATATAGGCTCTCCAATGTACGGACAGAAGTTGTCCCGACGGCAATGATTTTTCCTAAGTTTTGTTGGATGCGTTCGATAGAACTGCGCCGAACTGAGATAAACTCTGTATGCATTTCATGCCCTTCTATCGTTTCACTTTTCACAGGTTTGAAGGTCCCTGCTCCCACATGTAATGTTACCTCTTCCCGACCAATGCCGTGTGCGTCAATATCGGCCAATACTTCAGGCGTGAAATGCAACCCGGCTGTAGGAGCGGCCACCGAGCCTTTAATCTTGGAATAGACCGTCTGATAGGTTTGCAGGTCGCTTTTTTGGGTTTCGCGATGCAAATAGGGAGGAATGGGCAAGACACCCGCAGCATCCAAAAGGTCTGCAAACGTATATTGGGGATTGTTCCAAGAGAACTCGATGAGATGACTATCGCCATGACTCTCTTTCTTCTCGGCTTGCAAGATTACCGTTTCATCTTGTATAGAAACCTTTTTTGTCAATACACCCTCTTTCCATTTTTTCAGATTTCCGACCAAGCAGGTCCAGCTGCATCGTTCCGTTTGTTGGAAAATCAAAGCATAATCGTGCGGCTGAGCAGGCTCAAGGCAGAACACTTCAATGCGCGCTCCGGTAGGCTTTTGGAACAGTAGCCGGGCTTGGATGACTCGTGTATTATTAAATACCATCAATGCATCTTTAGGAAGATATTCAGGGATGTGTTTGAATATAGTCTCACTGATTCCGCCATTCCGATAAAGCAGAAGCTTTGATTCGTCCCGTTTCTGAAGTGGAAACTTGGCAATACGTTCGTCCGGTAACGGATAGTCAAATTCTTCTATGCGTATTTCTTGTGTCTTTGTACTCATCTCTTTCTGTTCTTTGGGCTGCAAAATTACATATATTATATTACTTTTGTAGGGAAATAGAGTAGAAGTTAGAATTTAGAAGTTACAAAAATAAAGAACTATGGCTATAAAAATTGGTGATAAAGTCCGTTTCCTGAATACGGTCGGGGGCGGCATTGTGCGTGGGTTTAATGGAAAAGACCAAGTGTTGGTGGAAGATGAAGACGGATTTGAGATTCCGGCTTGGATTCGGGAATGTGTAGTGGTGGGCGAAGGTCCGCAGGTGCATAGTTCGAATAAGCCGAAAACAAATGCGGCGGAGATGGAAAAGCAAATCCTTAGTACCCGCCAGCAACTGGACGAGAAGGAGGAGGTAATCGAAGAGACGCCGGAAGGCGAGCGGCTCAATGTCTATCTTGCCTATCTTCCGACTGACCCGAAGGCGATTCAGCAATGCGGATATGAGGCTTATTTCGTGAATGATAGCAACTATTACCTCTACTTCAATTATATGAATCGGGAGAATAATAGTTGGACCAGCCGTTATCATGGACAAATCGAACCGAATACGAAGATTTTCCTTGAAGAGTTTGAGAAGAAAGATTTGAACCAATTGGAGCGGATTTGCGTGCAGCTGATTGCTTTCAAGAAGGATAAGCCTTTCACGTTGAAGAATGCCATTTCGGTGGAGTTGCGCCTCGATACGGTGAAATTCTATAAGTTGCATTGCTTTATGGAGAATGATTTCTTTGATGAGGAGGCGATAATTTGTCCGATTGTCCGGGGAGATTTGCCGGAACGTGAGATGTTGGTGTCGGCTTCCGATATCCAGACGGCTATGCAACAGAAGGAACGGAAAGAACAACGCAAGGCTCCGCAAACGCAATCTATTGTTAAGAAAAAAGAGGCGAACTCTTCTATCCTTGAGGTGGATTTGCACATCGACGAACTCTTGGATGATACCACCGGAATGAGCAATACGGATATGCTGAACTATCAGTTGGATAAATTCCGCGAGGTGATGGACCGTTATGCCCACAATACCGGTCAGAAGATTATATTCATTCATGGAAAAGGCGAAGGCGTGTTGCGGAAAGCCATAGAGAAAGAATTGAATACCCGTTATAAGCAGCATTATTATCAGGATGCTTCTTTCCGAGAGTATGGTTTT
This sequence comes from uncultured Parabacteroides sp., assembly GCA_949289155.1. GTDB lineage: Bacteria > Bacteroidota > Bacteroidia > Bacteroidales > Tannerellaceae > Parabacteroides. The sequence continues at coordinate 17,385 of CASEMX010000005.1, read as the reverse complement.
GGGGCGACGATGGTGACGATTAAATAGTTATGCATATAGAAACCGAACGTAAATTCTTGGTGAAGGGCGACTTCCTTCCGGATGTCTATGCCCGCCGGCGCATTGTGCAGGGATATATCTGCTCTGCGCCGGGCAGGACGGTGCGGGTGCGTATCCGGGAAAATGAGAGTTTCCTGACTATAAAGGGAGCTTCGGACGAGAAGGGCATGAGCCGTTATGAGTTTGAACAGGCGATTCCGATGGAGGATGCCGAGCAATTGTTGAAACTCTGTGAGCCGGGCATTATCGACAAGGTCCGGCATCTGGCGCGAATCGGGAATCATACGTGGGAGATTGATGTCTTTCACGGAGAGAACGAGGGATTGGTCCTTGCGGAGATTGAATTGGCATCGGAAGAGGAACCTTTCGAGCGACCGGCTTGGCTGGGCGAGGAGGTTACCGGAGACCGGCGTTATTATAACTCCCAATTGACGAAAAACCCCTATCAAAATTGGAAAAACATCCGATGAAAGAATCGGACAACAGTTGTTGTCCGTATATTACACAGTTGTTGTCCGTATGTTAAACAACTGTTGTCCGAATGTACACTGGTTGTTGTCCGATACTTTTCACGGGAGCAAGGGAACAAGAAGAGCCATCAACGGGAAAGGAAAGTCCCGTCAACTTGTTGCCTTGTTCCCTTATCAACTAAAAACGAACAAACTCAAAAACTCAAAAGGTATGAGAAAAGCAATAGCACTCTTGTTATCGGCGTGGATAGCTTTGCCGATGCTGGCGGACGAAGGCATGTGGCTTTTGCCGCTCTTGAAGGAACAGAAAATAGACGAGATGAAGGAGCTCGGACTCAAGTTGCAGGATTATGACATCTACAGTCCGGAGAAGGCTTCATTGAAGGATGCGGTGGTGATATTCGGCGGGGGCTGCACCGGAGAGGTGGTTTCGCCCGACGGATTGGTGCTGACGAACCATCATTGCGGATATGATGCGATTCAGACGCATAGTTCGGTGGAACATGATTATCTGACGGATGGTTTCTGGGCGACTACGCGCGAACAGGAATTGCCGAATGAGGGACTGACCGTTACCTTTATCGATAAGATTGAGGATGTGACGGACTATGTGAAGGCGGAACTGGCAAAAGATACCGACCCGAACAGCATGAATTTCCTTTCGCCTAAGTTCTTGAACGGATTGGCAAAGGCACGTGTGGGAGAGAAGTTCCTGCAGGACAATCCGGGTACGGAAGTGGAGATAGTGCCTATCTTCGATGGCAATCAATATTATATGTTTACCAAGAAGATATATTCGGATATCCGTTTGGTGGGTGCGCCTCCTTCGGCTATTGGCAAGTTTGGTGCGGATACGGACAATTGGATGTGGCCGCGTCATACGGGGGACTTTTCAATCTTCCGTATTTATGCGGATAAGAATGGGAATCCGGCTCCCTATTCGAAAGACAATGTTCCTTTGCGCCCGAAGCGTTGGATGAAGATATCCATCAAAGGGTTCGATGAGGGCGATTTTGCCATGATTATGGGTTTCCCCGGACGAACCAACCATTACTATACCTCATGGGAGGTGGCAGAACGGAGGGATATCGACAATACCGTGCGTATCCATATCCGCGAATTGCGTCAGGAGGCGATGTTAGAGGAGATGCTGAAGGACCCGAAGGTACGTATCCAGTATGCCAGCAAATATGCCGGCTCGGAGAATGCGTATAAGAATGCCATCGGTAGCAACTGGGCTATCAACAAGCGGGACTTTGAGGCGGTGAAGCGTGCCGAACAGGAGGCGCTGGTGGCTTGGGGAAAGCAGCATAACCAGCCGCAATACGAAGAGGCGCTGTCTGCCTTGCAACAGATGGTATCTGACCGGAAAGAGCTGCGTTTCCGGAAATGGATGCTGGATGAAGCCCTTCTGCGTGGTGTGGAGTTTTCAAGGGTTCCTACGCAGGTGGATTCGTTGAAAGCGGCATTGCAGAAAGGGGATAAGGAGAAGACGAAGGCTCAGTTGGACAAGTTGCGTACTGCGTTTGAGCGGTTCTTCGATAAAGACTATGCGCCGGATGTAGACCGGAAGATTGCAAAGGTAATGCTGGCAGAGTATCGCCGGTTGGTCGATGCCGCTTCGCAACCTGCCTATTTCTCCACCATCGATTCGGACTATCAGGGGGATGTGTCGGCATTTGTGGATGAGCTGTTCCGCAAGTCTATCTATGGAAGCCAAGAGAACTTCGAGGCATTTGTTTCCCATCCGACTATCGAGGCTTTGGAGAATGACCCGATGATTCAATTCGCTCTTTCGGTCAAGGCAGAGCAGAAGGCATTGAACAAGGCGTTGCAGCAATTCGATGACGGTTATAGCCGGGCGCATCATACCTACGTGGAGGGCTTGATGAAGATGAACGATATGGCGGATATGTGGCCGGATGCCAACTTTACGTTGCGTCTGACTTACGGGCAAGTGAAGGGGTATAGTCCGCGTGATTGTGCCTATTACGGATGCCAGACTACACTGGACGGGGTGATGGAGAAAGAGGACTCGACCAACTGGGAGTTTGTCGTGCCGAAGCGTCTGAAGGAGTTGTATAATGCCAAGGATTTCGGTCCGTATGGATTGGAGAACGGAAAGATGCCTGTCGCGCTTTGTGCCACGACCCATACCACCGGCGGAAACTCCGGAAGCCCGGTAATGAATGCGAATGGCGAACTGATTGGCATCAACTTCGACCGTAACTGGGAAGGCGTAGGAGGGGATATCGAATACCTGCCCGACTATCAGCGCAGCATTATCGTGGATATCCGCTATGTTCTGTTCCTTATCGATAAGTATGCCGGCGCAGATTATCTGATAAAGGAGATGGATATCGTGAAGTAAATGGGAAGTGCCCCTTGTTTATACCCCACGAGTGGGTATTGGTTGTATCCCACGCGTGGGTATTAGGAGGACCCCACGCGTGGGTGTCTACCATACCCCACTCGTGGGGTATAAAACGCATGTTCCCGTAGGGTTTCCAAGGCTTCATCAACAGTCATAATGACCCTTGTTCAACAGTCATAATGACCCTTTGCTAACAGTCATAATGACCCTTGTTTAACAGTCATAATGACTATGTTCAACTTTCAATTCTTAATTGTCCATTGAGATGACTCTTGCCGGATTCCCGTTTGCCGCTTTCCATATCTGGCTGAATACCGTCAAGAGTACGACAAGGAGGGTTCCGATTAATACGGAACAGAGCAGCCAGCCGGAAATGGTAATCCGATAGGCGTAACCCTGCAGCCATTCTATCATAATCCCATAGGCCAAAGGGAGCGCGATAATGCCTGAAATGACTACCTGCAGGATATATTCCCGGAAGAAGAGGCGGACAATGTCCGGGATAGAGGCTCCCATGACCTTGCGCACTGCTATCTCTTTCTTGCGCCGATAGGTAGAGGCTACCGAAATGGCATAAATGCCAAAAAGCGAGAGGAGCATACTGACCACGGCTAAGATAGCGAACATATCCAGTCCGACCTCCTCGGATTGATTCAGGTTCGTATATAAATCCCCGACCGTAGTAATCTTCGCCTCTGATAATGTAGGGTCTAATTTCCCGATAACCTCCATAATGCGCTGCACCGCTTCTGCCTCTTCGCCGGGCATTACGCGGACATATAATATATTGTGGAGAAAGTCAGTCGGGACAAGAATCGTCGGACTGATGCGGTTGCGGAGCGATAGCGTATGGAAATCCTTTACTACCCCTGCCACTTCATATTTTATCATCTTACTGACATCGTCTAAGGAGGGTATCCGGATAATGCTTCCTATCGGCTCTTTCAATCCCATGACGCGGACCGCCTCTTCATTGAGGATTACCTTGGTGGTCTGCCCTTTCTCCCAATAATTCCCTGCAAGCATATTCAACCGAAAGACTTGTGCGAACTGTTCATCGGTATAAAGGAGATGGAACACAGTCTTGTCGGTAGTCGCTTTGCCGTCCCATTCCACAGAGGTAGATTGCTCCATAGGGCCTATGGCATGTTTGGGTTGGAAGTAGGCATCGCTCAGGCATTCTACCTGCGGAATCTTCGCCAATTCCTGTATCAATGTAGCTTCGACTTTACCCGAATAATCGGTAAAGCCGGAGATTTGAATCACGCCGTCTTTATCTATTCCTAAGTCTTTATGATTGACAAAGCGTAACTGTTGCATGACCACGATAGAGGAGACAATAAACAGGATACTGACAGCCAATTGTAAGGTAATCGCTCCATGGCGCAACCAAGAGCGGGCGGAGGTCTCGCGTACTGATGCCGGTTGCATGGCAAAGCGGCTTATCCCGTTAAAGGCAATCAGGCCGATAATCCACATGAGTGCCCATAGTGCTATGCCGCCTATTGCGAATAATGAAATCAGTTGCCCGTACTCTATCGGAATCGATAACCAATCTCGAAATACCGGACGAATCAGTACAATCAGAAAGGCCGCCAAGAGCAGTGCCAACAGGATAGCGCAAGCCTGTTCTATCAGCATCTGCATGACCAATTGTCCGTTGCCGGCTCCGTTGACCATGCGCAGATGCAGTTCGCGATGGCGTTGGCTGAACAGGTCGATATAAAAGTTCATGAAGTTGAATATTGCCGCGAAAAGCAACAATGCTCCCGATAGGATGAATAGGCGGATAAAGCTCAGCGTAAAAGGGACATCTGCATTGAGCTCGTGACGGACTTTGCTGATGGGCATTATCCGTACTTCGATATTGTCGTTTACTCCTAAGTCGGCGATAAAGTTCGGCAATTGCATTTCTATCTCCTCGATGTTTGCTTCCGGTGCGAAACGGAGATAACCCTCCATCGGGAAGAAGCTCCATTGCATATTCTCCGGCATATTGGAGAAGGAAATCAGCATATCATGATAGATAATCGCATCATAGCGTATATTCGAGTTTTGCGGGAAGTCTTTGATTACTGCAGTCACGTTATAGGGAGGCCAATCCGAGCGGATAGTACATTGCACTTGCTGCCCGATGGCTTTGTTTACATCTCCGAACAAGCGGATAGCCATGCTCTCTGTCAGGACCATGTCATTCTTTACCTGTAAGGGTTGTTGTGTCTCTCCGCTGAGAATGGTTTGCGGGAAAATAGAGAAGAAGGTGCTGTCGGCATAGAGGAAGTTCGGACGGATATAAGGCACATCCTGCGTCTTGCAGTTCTCATATCCGCTCATGAAGGCAGTCGAGGTCTCAATCGTCGGGAAATGGTCGCGCAGTTTCTGCTCTAATGCTTTGGAAATGCCTGAGTTTATTTTCCCCGACTGCTTCTCGACCGCATATATACGATAGATACGTTCTGCCTGAGGATAGAAATGGTCGTAAGAGGTCTCGTAACGCATCCAATAGAGTGCCGGTATCAGGCAAGCTATGGCAAAAGCCAATCCCAAAATAGCGGTCAGCGACTGCGCGCGGTTCTTCCAAAGATTACGGAATGCAATTTTCAGATAATGTGTAAACATGGCTTGTAAAGTTAAATAATGATTTCCTTGCAAAGGTAGGAAGAAAAGGCTTATGAAATTGCCTAAAACAAAAAAAAACAGGCAGTTAGCTTCTTTTAAGAAAGGATAGGGAGATAAAAAATACGAATTACGAATTATGAATTACGTTCCTTTGTCGTAATTCGTAATTCATAATTCGTAATTATAAAGAAGTGTTTCTTTGATATATCGAGAATAATTATTGAAGAACCGTAATCAGAACGTCATCTTATCGAGCTCGGAAGCCTTCACCCGGAAGATATGTCCGTTACGAGAAAACACCAGTTCGCCGTTTTCCTTCTTCTTTTGACTAACCAAACGTTGAAACGCCACGTGCGCCCCCTTTACGATGTTCTCTTCAAATTCTCTAAGTTCTTGCTCACTCATAATGTTCAAGTTTTTTATAAATAACCTGATTGAATATTTCTTTCTTTTCGTTCTTGAAGCCTTTGGCGATTACTTCCATTGGCGACATAGAATTATCTGTAATCATCCAGTAATCACAAATAGGAAGATAGAGTTCAAACAGATTGCGTATTCCGGCTGCGTATCTTCTACGTATGGTATTTTCCGGAATGTTATGTCCCCCTGCGGCGACACGCTGTTTGACACGTTCTATTGCCAGTTCCGGCGTGTTGAGCCAGAAGTAAAGCAACGTAACGTAGTAACCTTCCCGTTGGGCCTCTCGAATCAAATTGGCGACCGTCCTCGTGGCAAGTGTTGTCTCCATCGCGAAGGTCTCGCCGGCGGCAATCAGCTCTTTGATTCTTTTATACATTATACGACTTGCTTCAACGGCTACTGCAATGCTATCGGCATTAAAAGGAGATAGACCTTTTGCTATCTCGTCGGAATTAACGAACTCCCTACATTTCAGCATTTCCGGTAGTATCGTGAAAGAAGCAGTGGTTTTGCCTGCTCCATTACAACCCGCTATAATATACAAATAAGGCACTTTGTTCTCTGTTTTACGGTGCAAATATAGAGAATAGTTTTTTATCTGTGCAAATCTTATGACACATTTTTTTCGCTTTTGTGCAAAAAATGTACTTGTTACCCGAGGATTTGTTGCGAAAAGTGGCGGTTTTGTTAAAAACTACACCCAGAGCAGGTCGCTCATGATTCCGTCAGAAACGAATATCCCTTTGCGGCTTAAAATGATTTTGTTATCATTTTGTAATAAATGTTTCGTCTTTAGATAAGTTTCTGCCATGCTGAGGCAGTATTTCTGTTTGTCTTCGCCGAAAAGTGCTGACACTTCGCTTAGGTCGATTCCCCACTGTGTGCGGAGGTGGGTGACAATATAGTCGTTGTAGCGGGTGTTCAGGTCTAAGGGCTCTTTTTCAAGGGCTAATTCCCCTTCTCGGATGCCTTTTATCCACTCCGTGAGCGACGCCGCGTTCCATTCCCGTTCCGTTCCGTTATAGGAATGTGCCGAGGGCCCTAATCCCAAGTAGTGCTTTCCGGTCCAGTAGGAACTGTTGTGGCGCGAGCAGAATCCCTTTCGGGCGAAGTTAGATATCTCGTAATGCTCGAATCCGGCAGCAGTCAGCCGGTCTATCAAGGTGGAGAACAGGGCGACGCTCGTATCCTCTTCGACGGGCTGTACCTTTCCGGCTTCCACCAACCGGTAGAGCGGCGTCCCCTCTTCATATATAATATGGTAAGCCGAGATATGGGGAATATCCAGCCGGAGGGCTTCGTCCAAGTTCTTTCCCCACTTCTCGACGCTTTGGTTGGGCAGTCCGTAAATCAGGTCGATGCTTATATTATATATATGGTATAATTTGCACAGTTCGACTGCCCGGATAGCTTCCGCCCGGTCGTGCCGGCGGTTCAGGAACTTCAGGTCGGCATCGTCGAAGCTCTGGACTCCCATGCTGACACGGTTTACCGGAAGTTGCGCCAATGCGCTGACATACTCCGGCGTCATATCGTCCGGGTTGGCTTCTACGGTAATTTCCATCTGGTCTGTCGTCGGGAAATGGCGGTAAATCGCCTCGAAGATGCGGGACAGTTCCTTTGCGCTGAGTTGCGAAGGGGTCCCGCCTCCGAAATAGATAGTCTCTAATGCCTCTCCCTGCAGATACGCCTTCCGCAGCTCCATCTCTCGGATAAGCATGTCGATATAATCCGCCTTGTAACGCATGTCGGTATTGGAGTAGAAATCGCAATAAAGGCAACGCTTCGTGCAAAAAGGTACATGTATGTAAAGTCCCGCCATAAGTCTGATGTAATAAGGTTGTTTCTTCTTAATATTTGAATATGAATCGTTTAAAGCAGTCAGGAGGATGCTGCCCGATTTCTCCCGGCATTGCTCCCCGAGCAGGCTGAAAACTACTTACTAAGTAGTCGTTTGTCGCGTCGGTAAGTTGAGGGGGGCACTGCTTACTAAGTAGAGGGGGTATCTACTTACTAAGCAGTTTTCGGACTACTCGATAAGCAGTTTTCCATCTGCTCGGTAAGCATTTTTCAAACTTCTCGGTAAACTTTCTTCGGCATCCTCCCGTTTATCATTTTTCTTGGGCAAAGGTACAATAATAATTAATTATGACGGATAATGTCCGGATATATGCCTATATTTACATCCGTTTACGCCTATTCTTTTCTTATTTGTCAAGCCTTTTTTATCCCGAAACAGCTCCCTTGTTTCAAAAGTATGTTATTAAACATGTTTCTTTCAGTTGTTTTTTGCTAAATATGTATTAATTTTACGCCCACGATAAGAAGTTTATCGGAATCATTCTTTATTGTTTAACTTTATTTTAAGCTGATTTCACCATGAAAGTATATCAAACAGATGAAATTAAAAACATCTCGATTTTAGGGAGTTCCGGCTCTGGGAAAACCACTCTCGCAGAAGCGATGCTTTACGAGGGTGGAGTTATAAAACGTCGCGGAAGTGTGGAAAACAAAAACACGGTATGCGACTATTTTCCGGTAGAGAAAGAGTATGGTTACTCAGTATTCTCGACCGTTTTTAGTGTAGAATGGCAAGGGCGCAAACTGAACTTTATCGATTGTCCGGGTTCGGACGACTTTATTGGCGGCGCTGTTTCTGCATTGAACGTGACGGATACTGCCCTGATGGTGTTGAATGCGCAGTATGGCGTTGAGGTAGGAACTATCAACCAGTTCCGTTACACGGAGCAGTTCCATAAGCCGGTTATCTTCGTAGTTAACCAGTTGGATAACGATAAAGCGGATTACGACGGTACGGTAGCCCAGCTTCGCGACCGTTGGGGAAGCAAGGTGGTACAGATACAGTATCCGGTAACCTGCGGCGCGTCGTTCAATGCCGTGGTCGATGTCTTGAAGATGAAGATGTACCGCTGGAAACCGGAAGGCGGTGTGCCTGAAGTGTTGGATATCCCTGCCGAGGAGCAGGAGAAGGCGATGGAGCTGCACAAGGCGTTGGTCGAAGCAGCAGCCGAGCATGATGACATCCTGATGGAGAAGTTCTTTGAAGAGGGGACATTGAGTGAAGATGATATGCGTGCCGGTATCCGTGCCGGTCTGGTGACCCGTGCGATGTTCCCGGTATTCTGTGTGTGTGCAGGACGGGATATGTGCGTGCGCCGTACGTTAGAGTTCTTGGGTAATGTCGTTCCGTGTACCGATAAGATGCCTCGCTTGGTAACGACCGAGGGCGTCGAGGTGACACCGGATTCAAACGGTCCGACCAGCCTGTTCTTCTTTAAGACAACGGTAGAGCCGCATATCGGGCAGGTGTCTTACTTTAAGGTATTGTCCGGCAGGGTAAAAGCCGGGGATGACCTCTTGAATGCTGACCGCGGTTCGAAGGAGCGTATTGCGCAGTTGTTCGTGACCGATGGACAGACACGTACCGAAGTGCCTGAAATGGTGGCAGGCGATATCGGTGCGACGGTGAAGTTGAAAGATGTACGTCGCGGCAATACCTTGAATGGTAAGGGGTGCGATTACCGCTTCGACTTTATCAAGTATCCGGAACCTAAGTATCGCCGGGCAATCAAGCCGGTGAACGAGGCGGATGCAGAAAAGATGATGGAAATCCTGATGCGTATGCGTGAGGAGGATCCGACTTGGGTAATAGAACAATCGAAAGAGCTGAAGCAGACGATTGTGTCCGGGCAGGGCGAGTTCCATCTGCGTACTTTGAAATGGAGAATTGAAAACAATGATAAGTTGCCTATCGAGTTCATGGAACCGAAGATTCCGTATCGCGAGACGATTACGAAGGCGGCACGTGCAGACTATCGTCATAAGAAGCAATCGGGCGGTGCCGGACAGTTCGGTGAAGTGCACCTGATTATCGAGCCTTATTACGAAGGAATGCCTGCGCCGGACAGCTATCGTTTCGGCGGGCAGGAATATAAGATGAACGTGCGCGACACGCAGACCATCGACCTCGATTGGGGCGGCAAACTGGTATTCGTGAACTGTATTGTGGGCGGCGCAATCGATGCCCGTTTCCTCCCGGCTATCCTGAAGGGTATCATGGGACGTATGGAGCAGGGCCCGTTGACCGGTTCGTATGCCCGTGATGTGCGTATCTGCGTATATGACGGTAAGATGCACCCGGTGGACAGTAACGAAATCTCCTTTATGCTGGCAGGGCGTAACGCCTTCAGCCAGGCATTCAAGGAGGCAGGACCGAAGATTCTGGAGCCTATCTACGATGTAGAGGTATCGGTTCCGGCAGACTTCCTCGGCGATGTGATGAGCGACCTGCAGGGACGCCGCGCGATGATTATGGGTATGAACAGCGAAAAGGGCTTCGAGAAATTGCAAGCCAAAGTGCCTTTGAAGGAGCTGTCCAATTACTCTACATCGCTCAGCTCCATTACCGGTGGTCGTGCTTCATTCACGATGAAGTTCGCTTCCTACGAGTTGGTTCCTTCTGATGTTCAGGAGAAGCTGCTCAAAGCTTACGAAGCGTCGCAAGCGGAGGAATAATCTTCTTGAATGAAGAATTAAGAATTAAAAATGAAGAATAAGGGCGGCGGAGCCGTCCAATCACGCTTAACTGCGGGTGAGCGGAGCGAACCTGCAGGGCAAACCGCTCCCGGTGCGGCCTCGAAGAGGTCGAACTGATGGATACCGCAGGTTCGCTTTGCTCACCAGACGGTTAAGCATAGTTGAGCAGCTTCGCCGCTCAAAATAAAGTTTTAATTAACGCAAATAAAAAACAAACAAACAATGAACACAAACAACTATTCACATCTGAGTCGGGACGGCACACCTTATCGCCTCCCATGCGCCAACAGGGATGCCCTGAGGGTATCTTTATCTATTGTCGATTTATTAAATCAATTATAACAGCTTTATTATTCACAAATAAATTAGATTTACTTATGCCTAAAAAAACTAAATTAGTTAGTTTGCTATTGGTGGCTACTGCATTGAGCATTACAGGTAATATCTATGCAGAAATAGCGCCGGCAAAGCCTGCGTTGGACTTTGTCCAGCAGGATGGGAAAGCTACAGGTACAGTAGTGGATGCCTTTGGTCCGGTTACCGGAGCATCGGTTATCGTTAAGGGTACAACCAACGGTAATATTACCGACTTGGACGGTAACTTCACGTTGGAAGGTGTAAAGAATGGGGATATCATCGTGATTTCCTACATCGGGTATGTAACGCAAGAGATTCCTTTCACAGGTCAGCCGATTAATGTGACGTTGGCTGAGGACTCTGAACAGTTGGAAGAGGTAGTTGTTACGGCTTTGGGTATCAAGCGTTCGGAGAAGTCTTTGGGTTATGCAATGCAAGAAGTTGGCGGTGATGACTTGGTGCAGGCTCGTGAGCCGAACTTGGCAAATGCTTTGACCGGTAAGGTCTCCGGTGTACAGATTATCCGTTCAAGTAACGGTGCGGGTGGTTCTTCTAAAATTCAGTTACGTGGTAGTAACTCTGTAACTGGTTTGAACCAGCCGTTAATCGTAGTCGATGGTGTGCCGATGGATAACTTTATTGGTGCAGAAAACAACGATATGTGGAATCCTTCTATCGACTATGGTAACGGTCTTTCGGACTTGAATGCAGAAGATATCGAATCGATGTCTGTCTTGAAGGGTGCTTCTGCAGCCGCTCTGTATGGTTCACGTGCCGGTAACGGTGTTATCTTGATTACGACAAAGTCAGGACGTGAGAATCCGGGCTTGGGTCTTACTATTTCTGCGTCTGTATCTGCAGAAACTATCTTTATGACTCCGGAACGTCAGACTACATTTGGTCAAGGTACGTATGGCAATTTTAATCCAACATCCGAATTAAGTTGGGGTCCGCGTATAGAGGGACAAAGTTATACTGATTGGGAAGGTGTTTCGAGAAATATGCAGTATTATGACAATCTGAAGAATTATTTCAATACAGGTGTCAATGCTACAGAAAGCTTTACTTTCTCGCAGATGTATGGAAAGACCGGTATTTATGCTTCGGCAACCCGTATGGACGATGCCAACAAGATTCCGAGTGCGAAATTGAACCGTACCAACATGACGTTGCGTGCCACTTCTACTTTTGGTAAAGATGACCGTTGGTCATTCGATGGAAAGATTCAGTACATCAATACTACGGCGAAGAACCGTCCATTATCCGGTGATAATGGCTCGAATACATTCTTGACGATGTACACATTGCCGACATCTATGGATATTACGGACTTCGAGAATCATTTGGACGAATATGGTGATATGCGTTGGTGGCAAAGAGGTAGTGACTTTAACCCTTATTGGGCACAAAAGTATAATACGAACCAAGACCGCCGTAACCGTTTCTTGATTAACGCCTCAATGAAATATCGTTTTACCGATTGGTTAACTGGTGAAATCAAGGCGGGTAGCGATATGTACTTTACAGAAACAGAAACCAGATTGTATGCCGGAGGTCCGGATGAAACCAAAGCAAATGGTAGTTATAGCCTCGGAGAAAAGAAGTTCTATGAGAATAACTATAGCTTCTTGTTCACTGCCCAGAAAGACAATGTATTTGGCAAATGGGGCGGCGTTGTGAACTTCGGTGGTAACATGATGGTACGTAAATCAACAGGACTCGATGCCAATTTAGGAAAGTTGACTACACCGAATGTCTTTTGGATTACTAATGGCGATAAGGCTGATTTGAGTGTATCTCAAACATACGAACGTAAGAAGATTAACTCTCTGTATGGTACAGTAGGTATCAATTATGACGGATGGGCATTCTTGGATGCAACATTCCGTAATGACTGGTCTTCTTCGTTGTTTGAAGATAATAAATCCTTCTTCTATCCTTCTGTCAGTGTATCATGGGTAATCAGTGATATGATGAATAAGATGGAGAAGAATATGCCGGATTGGTTCACTTACGCTAAGGTCCGTGCTTCTTTTGCTCAGGTTGGTAACGACTTAGACCCCTATCAGTTGTATAATTTGTATAAGACATCTGTAGATGGTTATACAAGTGCTGTTATGGGTGAAACGAGCGGAAGCGTTTATAATAATTGGGACTTGAAGAATGAGTTGATTACTTCTTGGGAAGCCGGTGCGGAAGTACGTTTCTTGAATAATCGCTTAGGTTTGGATGTGGCTTGGTATAAGTCGAATGCAAAGAACCAGTTGTTGAATATTCCATTGAACCGTTTCTCTGGATATGAATCTGTCAGAGTAAATGCAGGTAATATTCAGAATCAGGGTGTGGAAATTATGTTGAATGCTACGCCGGTTCAAACAGAAAGTGGTTTCCAGTGGGATATGAACCTGAACTTCTCCAGAAACCGCAATAAGATTATCGAATTGATGCCGGGTGAAGAGTATAAGAACATGACTTACACATTAGGTGGTTATGATAACTTATATATTTATGCAGTGGCTGGCGGTAATTATGGTGAAATCTGGGGTACTAAATTCTTGCGCGTAACGGATGAATCCAGCCCTTATTATGGAGAATTGATATTGGATAGCAATGGTAGGCCACAAGGAACTTCTTCTCGTGAGAAAATTGGTGACCAGCAGCCGGATTGCCTATTGGGATGGACAAATAACTTTACGTGGAAGAACTGGTCACTCAGCTTCTTGATTGATGGACGCTTCGGTGGTGATTTCTATGCAGGAACTAACCGTATTTTGCAGTCTTATGGTATTGCCGAAGTAACGGCTCCGGGTGGTGAGCGTAATGACTTTGTCGTATCAGGTGTGGTTGCCGATGGTAATGGCGGTTATACGCCCAATACAACTGCGGTTTCACAGCAGGATTATTGGCAAGCTGTAACTTCATCCAGTGGTAACTTAGGTATCGGTGAAGCTAACTTGTATAGCGCAACCAATATTCGTTTGCGTAATATTGCGTTGAACTATTCGTTCCCGAAATCGATGTTGAAAGATACTCCGTTCCAGCAAGTGAAGTTAGGCTTCTCTATGAACAATGTTTGGATGATTTATTGTGATACGCATGGTGTAGATCCGGAATCGGTTTATGCAACCAGTACGAATGCAACCGGATTCGAGAATGCAGCAGCACCTACATCGCGTTCTTATTTGTTTAATGTAACACTTGGTTTCTAATCGTTTAATAGACTATAAAATGAAAATAAATAAATTATTTATAGCATTAAGCTGTGCGGCATTAGGATTGACGGCTTGTGATGACTTTAATGACGTCAATACAGACCAATCTGCAGTGAATTGGGAAGAGGTCGATGCAGTTTATTTCTTGAATCAATCAATCAAGTTAGCTCAACAAGACCCTGACGTGGCAGAGCGCGTAGTGGTGTATAATTGGGCGAGCGCAGCACGTATTTGCGGAGAAATGTCCTTTTTGAATATTGGACGTTATAGTGATGATTATAATAATGCTTATTTTAATCAGGTGACTAATTGGTTGAAATATGCGACTTTTGCTATTCAACGTGCTGATGAAATAGAAACAGCGACATTGGATTGCCAGCGTGAGTTTTGGCCTAATTTGAAACAGATAGCACGTATCTGGCGGGCTGTCTTGATTGCAGAATACTCAGATACATTTGGACCGTATCCAATTGAAGCAAACTATCAGGGTGAGAACCCTACGACGTATAATACAGTAGAAGAGGTTTATGCTTATATCTTGTCTGAATTGGCAGATGCGGCAGCTTCTATTGATACTTCAGTTGCAACAGATGAAACTTATGTAAATGGTGACCAAGCATATGGATATGACCCTGCTAAGTGGGTTGCATTCGCCAACTCTTTGCGTATGCGTTATGCAATGCGTTTGTCTGAAGTCGATCCAGCAAAAGCGCAATCTGAGTTCGAAGCGGCTGTAGCAGCAGGAAGCAGAATTACAACAATTGCTGATATGTTTGCTGTTCCTGAGCACAACGGTTGGGATGGCTGGTCTGGTATTTATACTCGTACTTGGGATGACCAAGGACTCTCTTCAACAATGTCTAATATCTTGGTAGGTTTAGGTGGTATTCCGGTAGCTGAACAGCGTCCGGACTTGGCTCAATATACCAAGCCAATGGATTATATGGGTATGAAGTTCGACCAGAATTATGCTGCGAATACCGATAACCCAACTAAACAGTTCTGGATGGATGGTATTCCTGCCAATATAGACCCGCGTGGTTTGGAAATCTTCTGTTTGCCGAATGACCAAGCTGCAGACAACTTTGTGGATAAAGGTTCTGTAGATGGCCATGCCAGTCATGTATTCTTAGACAAGTCAGGTAATTCCATTAGTGTTGATGCTCAATATACATGGAATTATTATCCTGCAGGTGAGAGCAGCAACTATTCTGAAAGCTTTTCAAGAAATCAAGTTGTTGGAACATTCTATGACACTGGTGTATTGTTAGGAAATGATTATTGCGCGAGTGATAATGAACGAGTATGGTTTGGTCCGTGGGAAACCTACTTCCTGCTGGCTGAAGCTTCTCTGTATGGTTGGAATACGGGTACGACTGCACAGGAAGCTTACGAGAATGGGGTACGGAGCAGTTTCGAATACTTTGGTGTAAGCCAGTATGTAGATGCTTATTTGGCTTCTACGGATTACAACCGCGTAGGTACTTCAGTAAACTTCAACCATACTACCGAGCCGACCAACATGACGGTTAACTATGTAGATGGTTATACGAAGGCTGAGCAGACGATGACTTATCAATATCCGGATGCAAGCCGTATTCTGTATAAGGGTAAGAAGTTGAACGACCAGTTGACGAAGATTATCACGCAGAAGTATATTGCCCAGACTCCATACTTGGCTTTGGAAATGTGGAATGATTACCGTCGTTTAGGTTTGCCGTTCTTTGATATGCCGGCAAATGAATCCAGTATCTCAGGTTCAGATATGACCGCTTGGTCTCCTACTTCTTATCAAGGCAACCAAAGTTGGGAATACTATCCGCAACGCTTGAGATACCCGACTTCAATGGATAATGCAGACCCGTCAGGATTTGCACAAGCATTGGAGAAATTAGGTGGTGATAACACAACTATGACTCCGCTCTGGTGGGCAATCCATTAAGTAAATAAATAACAATCATCCAGCCCTGTATAGGGGCTGGGTGATAATTACTAATCTTATAAAATATCTATTATTATGAAACGAACATTATTTATTAGCATGTTGCTTTGCTTATGTGCATTGGTAGCGAATGCGCAAACCCAAGATGTGGGCATTCAGGGGTATTATGTATCTGGCCATATCCAGCATGGAGAATTGAAGGTAGGTAGTGATGACCCGCGTGAGTTTACTCAGATAGGAGTATATCCGGGTCGGGCAGAGATACATATCACTCAACCGGAAACAGGAACATGTACATTTACATTTTATAACAACAGTAGTGGTTGTACGTTGCAATCAAGATATGACAGGTATGTTGTGCTTAATGTGAATTCTGGTGTTCCTTCAGGTAGAGCTGCAATCTTAGAAGTAGAATGCGAAGGCAAGTACTTGAAAATAGAGATATATCCAATGAACTGAACGGATGAGCATGGCGGCGAAGCCGTCTAACGATGCTTAACCGTCTGTGCGAGCGACAGCGAGCCTGCGGTAAGACATGAGCATCCACCCCATTCGACCTCTTCGAGGCCGCAGCCTCCGCACTCCGGCATACCGCAGGTTCACTCCGTTCACCAGCCGGTTACGCATAGTGGAGCAGCTCCGCCGCTCTTGGCAGGAGCAAAGAGGGTCAAGGGATACAGAGGATATGTTTAGAAGGAATAAGTAAGGGGCGGCGAAGCCGTCCAACGATGCTTAACCGTCTCGGCGAGCGATAGCGAGCCTGCGGTATTTAAACTCCTCCGGCACTCCGTGCCACCTCCTCTATGAACAGAGGAGGAGCTCAACAAAGAGAACTCTCCCTCTGTTTATAGAGGGAGTACCCGCGAAGCGGGGGAGGGAGTTTAATTCATAATTCGCAATTAAATCCTTATATTTGCAACCGATAATAACAAAAACTGAGACTATGTGGAAGGAAAACTTAGGAAATTACTTGATAGATGTCTCCAAGTACTTTTTGACAGGCGTATTTGTCACCTCATTAATAAATGACATGGAAGAGGTGCGATGGTTGATTTATGTATTAAGCGGAGCTATCGCCGGGATATTGCTTGTAGTAGGATTGTATTTATTAAATGGTCAACAACGGGAGGATTAACATGACAGGGACATTGATAATCTTAGGGATGGTCGGCATACCGTGTATTATCGCTTTAATATGGTTTCAAACACCCAGTGGCAAACGGTGGTTGAAGGAAAGGTGATATGACATGAACGCAGGAGTAGTGCATGGCGGCGCAGCCGTCCAACAATGCTTAACCGTCTGTGCGAGCGATAGCGAGCCTGCGGTATTTAAACTCCTCCGGCACTCCGTGCCACCTCCTCTATGAACAGAGGAGGAGCTCAACAAAGAGGACT